>JACPCH010000280.1 GCA_016179875.1 Candidatus Rokuibacteriota bacterium
CAAGGGCGTCAACTTCTACCCGCGCCAGGTCGAGACGGTGCTGCTGCGGCACGCCGGCGTGAGCCACGAGTACCAGATCGTGCTCGACTCCGAGGGCGGGGGCGAGCGCATGACGATCCACCTCGAGACCGAGTCCGGCTGCGACCCCGCGGTGGCGGCGCGGATCCGCCACGCGCTGCACGACCTGCTCGCGCTGTCGCCGGAGGTGCGGCTGCGCGCCCTCGGCGAGCTCGAGCGGCCGCAGGGCAAGGCCGTGCGGGTCGTGGACCGGCGGGCGGCGCGGTGAGCCCGCCGCGGCTCCTCGAGGGCGTCACCGTCCTCTCCCTCGAGCAGGCGACGACGCTGCCGTTCCTGACCTACCGCCTGGCCTGCGACGGCGCGCGGGTGATCCGCGTCGAGAACGCCGAGCGGCCCGACCCGAACCGGTTCGTGGGGCGCGACGTGCTCGGCGAGCCGGCGATGCGCAGCTACTTCCTGCCCAACAACTGCGGCAAGGAGGCGATCACGCTCAACCTCGGCGCGCCCGAGGGGCGGCGGCTCCTCCCCGAGCTGATCGCGAAGCTCCGCGTGGACGTCTTCGCCTGCAACCAGCGGCCCCGGAGCTACGGGCGGCTCGGCATCGAGTACGAGCGGCTGCGCGCGGTGAAGCCCGACCTGATCTGGCTCGGCATCACCGGCTTCGGGCCCGAGCACGACGAGGCGGCCTACGATCCGGTGCTCCAGGCCCGCGCCGGCTTCATGGAGCTGACGGGGGCGCCCGACGGGCCGCCGACGGTCTTCGGGCTGCCGATGGTGGACCTGGGCGCGGCCGAGCACGGCTACGGCGAGGTCATGAAGGCCCTCTACCGCCGGGCGACGACGGGCGCGGGGACGCGCATCGACGTCTCCATGCTGCGGAGCGCCGTGTCGTGGATGGTCGCGCCGATCTTGTTGTCCGCTGGCCTCGGCGAGCGCGTCACGCGCAAGGGCAGCGGCCACCAGTTCTTCGCGCCGGTCGGCGCGTACCCGACGCGCGACGGCCACGTGTACGTGGCGGTGGGCAACGACCAGCAGTGGGCGGCGCTCACCGCGCTGCCGGCCTTCGCCGCGCTCGCCGGGCCCGACTACGCCACCAACGACGCCCGCATCGCCGACGTGGAGCCGAGGCGCTGGCGGCGCTCCGGGGCGCCGGGGTGCCGGTGGCGGGCGTCAGCACGCTCGCCGACGTCGTGGCCGACCCGCTCGTCGCGCCCCAGCTCGTGCAGGTCCGGGATCCGCGCACGGGCCTCAGCGTCGTCCTGCCCGCGCCGCCGGTCGGCGACCCGCCCGCGCTCGGCTTCCCGCCGCGGCTCGGCGAGCACAACGAAAAGATCTACGGCGAGGCGCTCGGCTACGGGCCCGCTGCGCTCGCCGACCTGAAGCGCCGGCAGGTCATCTGACGCCCGGAGGAGTCGCCATGCGTGACGTGTTCGACCTGACCGACGACCAGCGCGCGATCCGCGACCTCGCCCGGACGATCGCGCGCGAAAAGATCGCCCCCCGCGTCGCCCACCACGACGAGACCGAGACCTACCCGGAGGAGGCGATGCGCGCCATCGCCGAGGCCGGGCTCTACGGGGTCTGGCTCCCGGAGGAGTACGGCGGGAGCGGCATGGACTGCCTGTCGCTCTCCCTCGTCGAGGAGGAGATCGCCTACGTGTGCGCGGCGACGGGCACGAACTACGGCTCGACGCCGCTCGGCGGGCTGCCGATCCTGTTCGCGGGGACGGACGAGCAGAAGAAGAAGTACCTGCCGCGGCTGGCCACGGGCGAGATCACGGCCGCCTACGCGCTGTCCGAGTCGGGTGCCGGCTCCGACGCCGCCGGCCTCCGGACACGGGCCGTGCGGAAGGGCGACCGCTACGTCCTGAACGGCTCCAAGCAGTGGTGCTCGAACGGCGATCACGCCGGCGTCCTCACGGTCTTCGCGACCGTGGACCCGGCCAAGCGCGCGAAGGGGATCACCGCGTTCCTGATCGAGCCCGGGATGCCCGGCTTCGCCGTCGGCAAGAAGGAGAAGAAGATGGGCATCCGCGCCTCGCCCACGGTGGCGCTGCACTTCACCGACTGCGAGGTGCCGGTGGAGCAGCGGCTCGGCGAGGAGGGTGAGGGGTTCACGATCGCCATGAGCACCCTCGACATCACCCGGCCGGCGACGGGCGCGCTCGCCGTCGGCGTGGCCCAGGCGGCCCTCGACGCCGCCGTCGGCTACGCCAAGGAGCGCCAGCAGTTCGGCCAGCCGATCGCCGCCTTCCAGGGCATCCAGTTCATGCTCGCCGACATGGCCATGCAGGTCCACGCGGCGCGCCTGATGGTGTACTACTGCGCGCGCCAGTACGACGCCGGGCTCAAGGGCAACACGCTCGAGGCCTCGATGGCCAAGTGCTTCGCGGCCGACGCGGCCATGAAGGTGGCCACCGACGCCGTGCAGGTCTTCGGCGGCTACGGCTACACTCGCGAGTTCCCGGTGGAGCGCTTCATGCGCGACGCCAAGATCATGCAGATCTACGAGGGCACCAACCAGATCCAGCGCGTGGTCGTCGCCCGCGAGCTGCTCGGCGGCTAGGCCTACCCGCCCTCGAGCGCCTGGCGGATCGCGGCCTCGGGCACGCGGATCTCCACGCCCGCCCGCTCCTCCTGCAGCAGCATCGCGACCCGCGAGTCGCGCTCGCCCCAGCCCCGGTTGAGCGCCTCCGTCAGCTCGTCCAGCGTCGCGTTGGCGAGGCGCATTGGCACCCGGTGCTCGCGGCCGAGGGCGGTGGCCAGCGTCACGTCCTTGTGGGCGAGCCGCAGGGCGAACGAGGCCGGCTCGAACTTGCCGGGCAGGAACTGGTCCACCAGGCTGTCGAAGGTGCGGCTCCGCCCGCGCGCGCCCTGGCGGACCGCCTTGAACAGGGCGAGCGGATCGACGCCCGCCTTGACGCCCAGGGTGAAGACCTCGGCCAGGGCGGTCTGGATCGCGTAGCCGGCGCAGTTGTGGACCAGCTTCGCGACCGAGCCCGCGCCGATCGGGCCGACGTAATAGGCCTGGTCGCCGATCGAGTCGAGCACCGGCTTGTGGCGCGTGAAGACCGACTCGTCGCCGCCGACCCAGAGGGCGAGCTTCTTCGACTCGGCGCCGCGCGGGCCGCCGCTCACCGG
>JACPCH010000200.1 GCA_016179875.1 Candidatus Rokuibacteriota bacterium
TATCCTGCGCCCCGGAGAGGACCCCACATGACGACTCCGAGACTCATGGGCGCCGCGGTCCGGCGCACGGAAGACCCGCGGCTCATCACCGGCGCCGCCCGGTACGTCGGCGACTTCACGCTGCCCGGCCTGCGCCACGTCGCGTTCGTGCGGAGCCCCCACGCCCACGCGCGCATCCGGATGATCGAAACCCGCGAGGCGGCGCGGCGGCCCGGCGTCGTCCGCGTCGTGACGGGCGAAGATCTAAAAGCGCTCTGCGCGCCGCTCCCGCTCGGCGGCGGCGGCGAGGGCGGCGGCGCCGCCGGCGCCGGCAGCGTCGGCCGCAAGCACTACCCGCTCTCGATCGGCCGCGTTCGCCACGTCGGCGAGGCCGTGGCCGCGGTGGTCGCGGACTCCGAGGCGGCCGCGGCCGACGCCGCCGCCGCGGTCGTCGTGGACTGGGAGCCGCTGCCGGCGGTGACGGACGCGTTCGCGGCGCAGGCGAAGGGCGCGCCCCGGCTCTTCGACGACGCGCCCGGCAACGTCGAGCACCGCACCCCGATCAAGGCCGGTGACCCCGACGGCGCCTTCGCGCGCGCCCGCCGGATCGTGAAGCAGCGCATGATCAGCCAGCGGCTCTGCGGCGTGCCGCTCGAGACGCGCGCGTGCCTGGCGGCGCCCGACCCGGCCACCGGCGGCCTCGTGGTGTGGGCGACCAACCAGGCGCCGCACAGCCTGCGCAACGACCTGGCGGCCGCCCTCGGCCTGCCGCAGACCCTGGTCCGCGTGATCGCGCCCGAGGTGGGCGGCGGGTTCGGCGTGAAGTTCAACTGCTATCCGGAGGACGCGACCCTGGCGGTGCTGGCGCGGCTGCTCCGGATGCCGCTCCGCTGGACGGAGACGCGCGTCGAGCACATGATGGCGACCACCCAGGGCCGCGCGCAGGTCGCCGACCTCGAGGCGGCCGTCGAGGACGACGGCACGATCACGGCGCTCCGCGTGCGGGTGACCGCGAACGTCGGCGCCTACCCGATCTTCACGTTCATCCCGGACCTCACGCTGATGATGGGAGTGGGCGTGTACCGGATCCCGCACGTGGACCTCGAGTCCACCTGCGTGTTCACCAACACGACGCCCGTCGCGGCCTACCGCGGCGCCGGGCGCCCCGAGGCCGCGTACTACATCGAGCGCCTGGTGGACCTGATCGCGCTCGAGCTGGGCCGGCCGCCGGAGGAGATCCGCCGGCGGAACTTCATCCCGCCCGACGCGTTTCCGTACGCGGCGCCGACAGGCCAGCGCTACGACAGCGGCCAGTACGACCGCGCGCTCACCCGCGCCCTCGAGCTGGCGCGCGTGGACGCGCTCCGCGCCGAGCAGCGGGCGCGGCTCGCGCGCGGCGACCGGCGGCTCCTCGGCGTGGGCCTGGCCTGCTACGTGGAGATGTGCGGCTTCGGGCCCTTCGAGAGCGCGGTGGTGCGCGTCGAGCCCGAGGGCACGGTGACGGCGTACACCGGGACGTCGGCCCACGGCCAGGGCCACGAGACGACGTTCGCCCAGATCATCGCCGACCACCTCGGCGTCGCCTTCGAGAAGATCGTCGTCCGCCACGGCGACACGCTGAACACGCCGATGGGCAACGGCACCGGCGGCAGCCGCAGCCTCGCCGTCGGCGGCTCGGCGATCCTCCAGGCGGCGCTCTCCGTGCAGGCCAAGGCGCGGCGGATCGCCGCCCACATGCTCGAGGCCGCGGCCGAGGACGTCGTGCTCGCCGACGGCCGCTACCAGGTGCGGGGCGCGCCGGCCCGGGGGCTCGGGCTCGCCGAGATCGCGGCGCGCGCGTACGCCGAGGGGCTGCCCGACGGGATCGAGTCGGGCCTCGAGGCGACGGAGTTCTTCCGCCCGCCCCAGCTCGTGTATCCGTTCGGCGCCCACGTGGCGGTCGTCGAGGTGGACCGGGACACCGGGCGGGTGACGGTGCGCGACTTCGTCGCGGTGGACGACTGCGGCGTGCGCATCAGCCCCACGCTGGTGGCCGGGCAGGTGCACGGCGGGCTCGCGCAGGGCATCGCCCAGGCGCTCCTGGAGGAGCTGGTGTTCGGCGACGACGGCCAGCTCGTGACCGGCACGCTCATGGACTACGCGCTGCCGCACGCCGACGATCTGCCGACGTTCCGGACGGGCGAGACCGTGACGCCCACGCCGTTCAACCCGATGGGCGCCAAGGGCATCGGCGAGGCCGCGACCATCGGCGCGACGCCCGCCGTCGTCAACGCCGTGCTGGACGCGCTCCGCCCGTTCGGCGCGCGGCACCTCGACATGCCGCTCCGCCCCGAGCGCGTCTGGCGCGCGCTGCGCGCCGGCGCGCGATGACGGACCCCGGAGGACCCGCGATGGCTCGACGCATCATCGACATCTCGATGCATCTCGAGAACGACGTCGTCTCCGACCCGTCGGGCTACGGCCCGCGGATCGAGTACCGGACCCACCGGGACACCGCCCAGGAGGTGACGGCGTTCTTCCCCGGGCTCCAGCCGGCGCAGCTCCCCGACGGCGAGGGCTGGGCGATCGAGTGGATCCGCCTCATGACCCACAACGGGACGCACCTCGACGCCCCGTACCATTTCGCCTCGACGATGAACAAGGGCGAGCGCGCGATCGCCATCGACGAGGTGCCGCTCGAGTGGTGCTTCCAGCCGGGGGTGAAGCTCGACTTCCGCGGCCGCCCCGACGGCTACGTGGTGACGGCGGCGGACGTCGAGGCGGAGCTGGGGCGCATCGGGCACTCGCTCCAGCCGCTGGAGATCGTGGTGGTGAACACGCGCGCGGGCTCGGCGTACGGGAAGCCCGATTACGTGTCGGCCGGGAGCGGCATGGGGCGCGAGGCGACGCTGTATCTGCTCGAGCGCGGGGTGCGGGTCACCGGCACCGACGCCTGGAGCTGGGACGCGCCGTTCGTCCACACCAAGGAGAAGTTCGCGAAGACCGGCGACGCCTCCCTCATCTGGGAGGGGCACAAGGCCGGGCGCGAGATCGGCTACTGCCACCTCGAGAAGCTGCACAATCTGGAAGCGCTGCCGGCCGACGGCTTCACCATCGCCTGCTTCCCGGTGAAGATCCGCGGCGCCTCCGCCGGCTGGACCCGCGCCGTGGCGCTCCTCGACCGCTGACGCCCCCGGCGGGGCTCCACCGGGGACGCGCCGGCCTCACGCCGCGGCCGGCGCGAGCCCGAGCTGCCCGAGGACGAACGGCAGCCGGGCGACCCACTTGGCGGGCTCCCAGTACATCACCTGGCTGTCGTGGACCGACGTCTTGACCAGGATCGCCGGGTAGGCGCGCGCGGCCAGGTTCGTCTGATCGGCGCCGTGCTGAACCTGCGCCCCGACCTGTGCCGCGCGGCCCTGCTGCGCGTGCCGGAGGAGCCCTGCGATCGACTTGAGGAGCGTGCTCTTGCCGGCCCCGTTCGGGCCGAGCAGGGCGACGATCAAGCACGCGCAAGACTCTCGACCACTATCGGCCGACGGGGATCACGCGAGCCCCTTCGAGGGCAAGATCCCGGTCCGTTCCCCACACCTCTGCGATACGCAGCGCACGCAGGAAGACGAGGCTCGACGCGTCGACGTAGGTCAGCTTGTGGCCCCTCAGGCGCTCGAGTCTTTCCAGAACGGCGGCGTGGTGATCCTCGCTCAGGGGGAGAAGGTGGAGGCGTGGAAGTTCGGCCAGAGCGAGGCGGAACGTACGTGCGGCCTCTTCACCGAGCCGATGGAGGAACCAGCCATACGTCTCGGACACCACCGCGAGCGACGTGTACCATCGCCGCGGCGGATCGGCGAATAGCCGCACCGCGGCTGTATGGTAGCGGTCGGAGCGATCGAGGAAGGCGATGAAGATCCCGCTGTCGAGAAAGACCGGCCCCGGCGTCACGGACGCGGGCGTCCGTAGACGACCTCGTCCACGCTTCGGCTCGCGTCCGGATCGCCGGATGCCACGGCGCCCGCGTACCGCATCCACGGCTGATCGGTTCGTGTCCGGGGGGGCAGGGCCAGCCGGACGGCGCGGCGCAGGAACTCGGCCAGGGAGATGCCTTGACGCCGGGCCTCCACCTTCGCCTCACGGTATGCCTTTTCGTCGAGGGAGATCTGCGTCCGAATCATGTGTTATCACGGTAGCACGCAGTGATAACACCTCGCAACTAGCACCGCCCCTTGTGATCGCTACGCCGGCTTTGCCGCCCGGAGGAGCGCCACGTTCTCCTCGACCGTGTCCCTCCCGGTGATGGCGCGGAGCACGATCTCGTCGACCGCGCCTTGCCAGGTGGCGAGCGCCGGCGCGACGGCGTCCGGGCTCCGGGCGGCGATGGCCGTCTCCATCGGCTTCACGCCCATGCGCGCGAAGTTGGCCGCGTAGGCCGGGATCGCCGCGTAACGGTCCGCCTCCTGCTGCAGCCGGTCGAGGGCCGCCGGGCCGAGGGCGAGGCGGACGTACGCGAAGATCTTCGGCGGTTGGCGTCGCGCCGCGGCCGCGCCGGCGCGCACCAGCTCGGCCGAGAGCGTAGGCGGTCCAAAACCCGTGTCGCGCCTGCCGAGCCTGCCAACCTTTCCCCCTTGGCCCCTGCCGCGAGGCGGGACCCTGGTGGGGTCGTCGTGACCGTCAGCGGTCAGCGGTGCTCAGAAATGGGAAGAGCGGCCGAGAACCTTGCCCTCGTTCACGGACCAGCCGGGCGCGACCAGGCCGAGAGCGACGGGGGTGGGCAGACGACGGAGCGAGGCCCGGGGCCGGGCGAGGGACTTCCGCGTGGGGGCGTATGTCAACCGGAGGGCTCCGGGGCCGGCCGTGAGGAGCGATCGCCGAGCCGCAGTCGCTTCAGCCGGTCAGGCAGCCTCTGGGGCGTCCGCGCCGCCGCCGCCGGGGCAGGGGTGGACCCCGGCCGGCGGGCGGAAACCCTCACAATTCTGGAGTTTGCCAGGCTGGCCGAGCGGCTATCATAGGGGGGATGCGAAACCGCATCCTGCTCCTCGCGATCGTCAGCGTCGCCGTCGCGGCGCTCGCGCTCTCGAGCCTTTCCGACCGGCTGTTGCCGGCGCCACCGGCCGTCACGGCGCCAGCGCCCACGCCGCCCGGGCCCCAGCCAGCGCCCACGCGGACCAGCGCCGTCGAGCTTCGCCGCGGTGACAACCTCGTCCGCGCGCTCGGGCGGGAGGGTGTCGGAGCGCGTCTGGGCCACGAGATCGCGCAGGCGCTCCGGCACGGCGGCGCCGACCTCCGGCGCCTGCGGCCGCGCGACACGCTCGAGCTCACCTGGAACCTCCAGGGCGAGCCCGTCGAGCTCAAGTACGCGGCGAGCCCCTGGCTCGGCTACGTCGTCTTCGCCACCGGTGACGGCTGGGAGGTCCGGCGCGCCGAGACGCGCCCGGACGTGCGCGTCGAGGCGGTCACCGGGGAGGTGCAGCGCTCGCTCTTCGAGGCCGTGGAGCAGGCGGGCGAGCCGGCGCAGCTCGTGCTCGAGATGGTCGAGATCTTCTCCTCCGACTTCGACTTCACCGCCGACACGCGCACGGGCGACCGCTTCCGCCTGCTCGTCGAGAAACGCTACGCCGGCGAGACCTTCGTGGACTACGGCCGCGTCCTCGTCGCCCAGTACGTGAGCGACGGGCGCGTGCTGACGGGCATCGGCTTCGAGCGCGCCGGGCGCTTCGGCTACTACGACCCGGACGGCCGGTCGCTCAAGAAGAGCTTCCTCAAGTCCCCGCTCGAGTTCACCCGGGTGACGTCGGGCTTCACCTATGCGCGTCCGCACCCGATCCTCGGCGGTGTGCGGCCCCACCTCGCGGTCGACTACGGTGCGCCGTCCGGGACGCCGGTCCGGGCCGTCGCCGACGGCCTCGTCGTGCGCGCGGGCTGGAACGGAGGCAACGGCATCCAGATCCACCTGCGCCACCGCGCCGGCTACGAGACCCAGTACAACCATCTGTCCGCCACCGCGCGCGGCGTGCGGGCGGGCGGACGCGTGAAGCAGCGCCAGGTCATCGGGTACGTGGGCTCGACCGGGCTCAGCACGGGCCCGCACCTCGACTACCGCGTCGTTCGTCGTGGTCGGTTCGTGAACCCCCTCAGCGAGAAGTTCATCCCGGGCGAGCCCGTGCCCGCCGGCGAGCGCGCGGAGTTCCTGCGCCTGGCGCGCGAGCGGGTCCGGCGCCTCGAGGACGCAGCACAGCTCTAGGCTCGCGCCCGCCGGTGGTAGGATGAAAGTTCCGTCGGGAAAGGAGTTTCGTGGAGCCTTCTGTGCGGCTGATCCCCCTGGGTGGGCTCGGCGAGATCGGCCTGAACATGATACTGGTCGAGTCGGGTGACGATCTCATCGCCGTCGACTGCGGTCTGATGTTCCCCGACGACGAGCTGCCGGGGATCGACCACGTCATCCCGGACTTCTCCTACGTGCTCGGCAAGCGCGGCGACTTCCGTGCCGTGGTCCTGACCCACGGCCACGAGGACCACATCGGCGCGCTTCCCTACCTGCTCCGCGAGGTCCACGCGCCCGTGTACGGGACACCACTCACCCTGGCGCTCGCCGGCGAGCGGCTGCGCGAGCACGGTCTCCTCGAGGAGGCCGACCTCCGGCCGATGCGCCCGCGCGAACGGCTCGAGATCGGGGCCTTCACGGTCGAGCCCATCCGCGTGACCCACTCCATCGTCGACGGGATGGGGCTCGCGATCAGGACGCCCGCGGGCACGGTCGTCCACACGGGCGATTTCAAGCTCGACCCGAGCCCGCTCGACGGCGAGCTCGCGGACGTGGCGCGCTTCGCCGAGCTCGGCGCGGAGGGCGTGCTCGTCCTCTGCTCGGACTCGACCAACGTGGACCGCCCGGGTCACACGCGGTCGGAAGTCGAGGTCGGGCACGCGCTCGCCGAGCGGTTCCGGGGCGCACCGGGCCGGATCATCGTGGCCACCTTCGCCTCGCACATCCATCGTATCCAGCAGGTGCTGGACCTCACCGCCCGCCACGGGCGGCGCGCCGCACTGCTCGGGATGAGCATGCAGAAGAACGTCGTGATCGCCGCCGAGCTCGGCTGCCTGCGCGTTCCCCCCGGGGTGTTGTTGCCGCTCGAGGATCTGACGGGCCTGGCACCGGAGCGGCAGGTGATCCTCTCGACCGGGAGCCAGGGCGAGCCCAATTCGGCGCTCGCCCTGATGGCCGCGCGCGAGCACAAGTACGTGCAGGTCGCGCCGGGTGACCTCGTGATCATCTCGGCCCGCGTGATCCCGGGCCACGAGCGCACGGTCGGCTAGACCCGCGCCAGGACCGTGCCGATCTCTTCGTCGGTGGGCGGGGGCAGCGGATGAAACACCGGCGCCGCGTCTGGCGTGGGCCGCGTGTACACTCCGTTGAGCACGAGCGAGTGGATGGGGAGGTTCAGATTCAAGGATGACCCGAAGCGCTGGATCACCGTGGCCGCCCCGCACTGAGCCTCTCGGATGCCCTGGCGTGCGGCAGTGGCCGAGAGCCAGCCGAACACCACGCGCATGAACACCGCGAGCACATCGCGGCACAAGCCGGCGTCGAAGGCCAGCTGGTAACGCAGCGACCAGGGCAGCGACAGCACCCACTGCCGCACGGGAACGTGAGGGATCACTCGGGCGCGAGATCGGCTACTGCCACCTCGAGAAGCTGCACAACCTGGAAGCGCTGCCGGCCGACGGCTTCACCATCGCCTGCTTCCCGGTGAAGATCCGTGGCGCCTCCGCCGGCTGGACCCGCGCCGTCGCGCTGCTCGACGGCCGCTGACGCTGCCGGCGGCGCGCCGCCACCCGACCGCGGGCGTCACGTTCCGGCCGGCGCGCGCCCGAGCTGCCCGAGGACGAACGCGTAGTCGAGCGCCAGCTCCCGGAGCGCGTCGTAGCGGCCGGACGAGCCGCCGTGGCCGGCGTCCAGGTTGGTCTTGAGCAGCAGCGGGTGGTCGTCGGTCTTGAGCGTCCGCAGCCGGGCGACCCACTTGGCGGGCTCCCAGAACATCACCTGGCTGTCGTGGACCGACGTCTTGACCAGGATCGCCGGGTAGGCGCGCGCCGCCAGGTTCGTGTACGGGCAGTAGGTCTTCATGAGGTCGTAGTGCGCGCGCACCTTGGGGTTGCCCCACTCCTCGAACTCGCCGACGGTGAGCGGCAGCGACTCGTCGAGCATCGTGGCGAGCACGTCCACGAACGGCACGCGCAGCAGGGCCGCGCGGCACAGGTCGGGGCGCAGGTTCAGCACGGCGCCGATCAGGAGGCCGCCGGCGCTGCCGCCCTCGACGACGAGCCGGTCGCGCGCGGTGTACCGCTCCGCCACCAGGAAGTCGGCGGCGGCGATGAAGTCGGTGAAGCTGTTGCGCTTGGCGAGCATCCGCCCGGCGTCGTGCCAGCGCTTGCCGAGTTCGCCGCCGCCCCGCACGTGGGCGATCGCCACCGTGACGCCGCGGTCGAGCAGCGAGAGCCGGCTCGACGCGAACGTCACCGGGTAGGGGAGCCCGTAGGCGCCGTAGCCGGTCAGCAGCATCGGGCTCGTGCCGTCCCGCGGCGCGTCCTTGAGGCGCACGAGCGCGATCGGCACCCGGGTGCCGTCGGCGGCGGTGGCGTGCACGCGCTCGGAGCGATAGCGCGTCGGATCGTAGCCGCCCAGCACCTCCGTCCGCTTGAGCAGCACGCGCTCGCGGCTCGCCATGTCGTAGTCGAAGACGGACAGCGGCGTGATGAACGACTGGTAGCGGAACCGGTACTTCGGCGTGACGAACTCGGCGTTGGCGTCGGGCGCCACCTCGTAGGCGGGCTCGGGGAACGCGACGTGGTGGGTGGCGCCGCCCGCCAGCTCGGTCACCCGGAGCCGCGGGAGCCCGTCCACGCGCTCCTGGACCACGTAGTAGCCGGCGAAGACGTCCACGTTCTCGAGCATCACGTCCTCGCGATGGGCGATCAGCTCCGTCCAGCGCTCCGGGCTCGGGTCGGCCACCGGCGCCGTGACGAGGCGGAAGTTCCGGCGGCCGCCCCCGTTGGTGCGCAGGTAGAAGAGGTCCCCGCCGGGCCCGGTGCCGTGCTCCACTTCGTACTCGTGGTCCCTCTCGCGCGGGGCGATGAGCCGCCACGGGCCGCCGGGCTCGGCCGCCCGCAGCCAGCGCGCCTCGGTCGCGGTGTGGCTCCCGGAGACGGCGAAGACGTACGCGAGACTCCGCGAGCGCGCGACGCCCAGACGGAACAGCTCGTCCGGCTCCTCGTAGACCAGCTCGTCCGCCGTCGCGCCCAGGCGGTGGCGCCAGAGGCGGTGCGGGCGCTTGGCGGCGTCCTCGGTGACGTAGAAGAGGATGGCGGGGTCGGCGGTCCACGCCAGCGAGGCCACGCGCTCGATGCGGTCGGGCTCGAGCGCGCCGGTGGCGAGGTTCTTCACGTAGAGCGTGAACTCGCGGAACCCGGTGAAGTCGATGGTGTACGCGAGCCGCACGCCGTCGTCGCTCACGGCGGCGGCGCCGAGCGCGCAGAACGGATGGCCCTCGGCCAGGACGTTCAGGTCGAGCGTGACCTCCTCGGGCGCCTCGAGGCTCCGCTTGCGGCAGTAGATCGGGTACTGCTTGCCCTTCTCGGTCCGCGAGGAGTAGAGCCAGTCGCCCCGGCGGAAGGGGACGGTCCGGTCGTCCTCCTTGATGCGCGCCAGCATCTCCGCGTAGAGCGCCGCCTGGAAGGCCTCGGTCGGCTTCAGCACCGCGTCGGTGTAGGCGTTCTCGGCGCGCAGGTGGGCGAGCACCTCGGGGTCGTCCTTGTCGCGGAGCCAGGCGTAGTCGTCGCGGAGGGTCTCGCCGTGGAGGACGTCCACCCTGGGCACGCGCTTCGCGACGGGGGGCATGGGCATGGGACCGTCAGTGTACCCCGGCCAGCAACGGTCCAGGTATGGTAATATGGCATCGGTATGGTAAAGGTGACGTTCACGCTGGACGACGAGACGGTGGATCGGCTGCGCCGCACGGCCGCGCGACTGGCGAAGCCGCAGAGCCAGGTCGTCCGCGAGGCGATCAAGGACTACGCCGAGCGGACGGGGAAGCTCTCCGAGGAAGAGCGGGTGCGCCTGCTGAAGATCTTCGACACGATGCTGCCCACGATTCCCGCCCGCTCCGCCGCCAGCGTGGACGCGGAGCTTCGGGAGATCAAGCGGGCGCGGCGGCAGGGCGGGCGCCGGCGGCGCGCGTGACCCGGCGCGCGTGATTCACCTCGACACGTCGCTGCTCGTCGACGCGCTCACCGGGCCCAAGCGGTCGGCGCCGGCGCTCCGGCGCGTGATCGAGCGCGGCGAGCGAGTGGCGATGAGCGCGCTGGCGCTGTACGAGTGGCTCCGGGGACCGCGGCTGCCGGAAGAGCTGGCGTTTCAGGAAGCGCTGCTGCCCGCGGACGCGGCGGTCCCGATGGGCCCCGACCAGGCGACCCGGGCCGCCGAGCTGTACCGCGTGATGCGGCGGCCGCGCGGCCGGGAGCTTGACCTCGCGATCGCGGCGTGCGCCCTGACCCACGGGGCCGCGCTGTGGACGCTCCACCCGCGCGACTTCGAGGACGTTCCCGACCTGGTCCTGCTCAGGCCCGCGTAGTCTCGCGCCAGGCGATGGCGAGGCCGCTGGCGATGATCACGGCGGCGCCCCCCCACGTCCACGCGCTCGGCGCGTCGCCGAAGGCCAGGTAGCCCATCACGGCCGCGCCGACCAGCTGCACGTAGTGGAACGGCGAGATGACGGACGCCGGCCCCCACTGGAGCGCGCGCGCCACGAAGTAGTGCCCGAGGCCGCCGAGCGGGCCGCTGGCCAGCAGGAGCAGCCAGTGGACGAGCGACGCGGGCGTCGTCCAGTAGAACGGCACGACGAGCGACAGGAGCAGCGTGCCGACCAGCGCGCTGTAGGTCACGCTCGTCTCCGGCCGGTCGTAGGCGCCCACCCGGCGCGTCAGCACCTGGTACGCCGCATAGCAGCCCGAGCTGCCCAGCACGAGAACCAGGTACGGGTTGCTGCCGGCCCCGCCGGGGTGGATGACGATCAGGGCGCCGACGAAGCCGGCGCCGATGGCGAGCCACTGCCCGAGGCGCACGCGCTCGCCGAGCATCGGCCCGGCGAGCAGCGCCACCAGGAACGGCGACGTGAACGACACGGCCGTCGCGTCGGCCAGCGGCACCAGACCGAGCGCGATGAAGAAGAAGCTCGTGGACGCGAGCAGGAGGAGCGAGCGCGCCAGCTGGATGCCGGGCTTCTGCGTGACGAAGAGCCGCCAGCCGCCGTGGCCGGGCCCGAAGAGCCCGACGACGAACAGCAGGTGGCCGAGGCTCCGCGCCCAGATCAGCTCCACCGTCGGCAGGTGCGGCCGCAGGAGCTTGATGCCCGTGTTCATGCACACGAAGAGAAAGGTGGCGAGGACGACGTACGCGATGCCGCGCAGGACGCGCGTCTCGCGGGCGACGGTCACGGATCGGCGGGGGCGAGGAGCGTGCGGAGCATGTCCCGAGTGTACCGCGCCCGGGTCCGTAGTATCGTCGGCACACGACCAGCGGGGAGGAGGCGGACGATGGAGCGGATCTTCTTCGGGCTCGGAGCGCTCTCGGCCGGCGCGGCCGTGGCGCTCGGCGCGTTCGCGGCTCACGGGCTGCGCGGGCGCGTGCCGCCCGAGCTGCTCGCCGCGTTCGAGACCGGCGCGCGCTACCACATGTACCACGCGCTCGCGCTCTTCGTCGTCGCGTGGGCGGGCGCGCGCTGGCCCGGCGCCGCCACGACGGCGGCCGGCTGGCTGTTCGTGGCCGGCACGGTCCTCTTCGCCGGCACGGTCCTCTTCGCCGGCAGCCTGTACCTGCTGGCGCTCACCGGCCAGCGCTGGCTCGGGGCCGTCACGCCGCTGGGCGGCGCCGCCTTCATCGCCGGCTGGCTCGCGCTCGCCTGGAGCGCGCTGGCGCGCTGATGCCGGAGTTGCCCGACGTCGTCGTCTACCTCGAGGCGCTCGACGCGCGCATCCGGGGCGCGCGGCTCGAGCGCGTGCGGCTCGGGAGCCCGTTCGTGCTGCGCTCGGTGGACCCGCCGCTGGCGGAGGCGGCGGGCCGGACGGTCACCGGGCTCCGGCGCCTCGGCAAGCGGCTCGTGATCGCGCTCGAGGGCGGGCTCTTCCTGGTCCTGCATCTCATGATCGCGGGGCGGCTGCACTGGAAGCCGGCCGGCGCGAAGCTCCCGGGGAAGCTCGGGCTCGCGGCGTTCGATTTCGCGACGGGCACGCTCGTGCTGACGGAAGCCGGCACGACGCGGCGCGCGGCCCTCCACCTCGTGCGCGGCGAGGCGGCGCTGGCCGCCCACGATCCCGGCGGCCTCGAGGTGCTCGAGGCCGACCCGGCGGCGTTCGGCGGGGCGCTGGCGCGCGAGCGCCACACGCTCAAGCGCGCCCTCACCGACCCGCGCCTCTTCAGCGGGATCGGCAACGCCTACGCCGACGAGATCCTCCACCGGGCGCGCCTGTCGCCGGTGGCGCTGACCGACCGGCTCGCGCCCGGCGAGGTCGCTCGGCTCTTCGCCGCCGCCCGCGCCACGCTCCTCGACTGGTGCGCGCGGCTCTCCCGCGAGGCCGGCGGCGGGTTTCCCGAGGGCGTGACGGCGTTCCGCGCGGGGATGGCGGTGCACGGGCGCCACGGGCAGCCCTGTCCCGACTGCGGCGCGGCGGTGCAGCGGATCGTCTACGCCGGGAGTGAGACCAACTACTGCGCGCGCTGCCAGACGGGCGGCCGGCTGCTCGCCGACCGCGCGCTCTCGCGGCTGCTGCGGCGGGACTGGCCGCGGACGCTCGAGGCGCTGGAGGAGCGCCGGGCTCAGGCGCCCGGACGGGGCGGGACGAGCGCGCGCAGGACCTCGTCGAGCGGCGGCGTCGGGGCGTCCTTGTAGCGCTCGAGGCGCCGGTAGATCTCGGCGGCGGCCTCGTGGAAGCCGGCGGGGAGCCCGGCGGCGGCGCACGCGGCGGCGGTCTCCTCCATCTCGCCCACGAAGCGCCAGGCCTTGCGCGCGTTGCTCCGGGCGGCGGCCTCGGCGCGCGCCGCCAGCCCGGGCTGCGAGCGCGCCCACTCGGCGGCCAGGGCGTCGCCGACGCCCTCGGCGGCGGCCAGCGCGCACGCGGCCAGGAGCAGCGCGGCGCTGCCCTTGTTCCACCCCCCGTACGCCATCTTGACGGCGGACGCCGCGCCCGGACCGCCGGGGACGACGACCGCCTCCAGGGGCCCGGCGGCGAAGAGCGCGGCGACCGCTCCGGCGCCGGCGCCGGAGAGATAGAGCCGCGTGGTGCCGGGCGCCGCCGGCGGCGGGCCGATGATGCCGCCGTCCACGAAGCGCGCGCCGGCCTTCTCGACGATCCCGCCGACCTCGCGCGCCGTCGCCGGCGCCACCGCGTTGGCGTCCACGTACGTGCCGGCGAAGCGGAGGGCGGCGACGGCGCGCGCGACGTCGGCCGCCGCATGGGGCGGGCAGACGGACAGGATGACCTCGCTCGCGCGCACCAGCGCGGCGAGCGGGCCCGCGTCCTCGAGCCCGGCGGCGCCGGCGCGCTCCCGCGTCGCCGCGCTCCGCGCGTCCGACGTCCAGAGCACGCGCGCGCCGCCGGCGCGCGCGGCCGCGCCGACCGCGCCGCCCATCTCGCCCGGGTGCAGCAGCCCGATCGTCTTCATGCGGAGACCTCCCTGGCCGGCCGGCTCGCGAGGCTCAGAGGACGAGCTCCGCCATGACCCGGAGCGCCTCGGCGTCGCCGCGCACGCAGAGCGTGGTGGCGCCGGCCTCGCGCCAGGCCGCGAGCCGCTCGCGGATCCGCTCGCGCGGCCCGCAGAGCGCGACGTCGTCGACGAGGGCGTCGGGCACGGCGGCCTCCGCCTCGGCCTTCCGGCCGGCGAGGTACAGATCCTGGATGGTCCGCGCCGCCGCCTCGTAGCCGTAGCGGCCCACCAGCTCGTTGTAGAAGTTGCGGCGGCGCGCGCCCATGCCGCCGACGTAGAGCGCGATCGCCGGCTTGAGCTGGGCCCGGCAGCGGCCGGCGTCGTCGCCGACCACGACGGGGCAGGCCGGCATGACGTCGAAGCGCGCCGGCGCGCCGCCGCGCGCCCGGAAGCCCTCGTCGAGCCACTCGCGGAACAGGCGCGCGCGCGCGGGCGCGAAGAGCGTCGGGATCCAGCCGTCGGCGATCTCGGCGGCGAGCGCCACGTTCTTCGGACCGATCGCCGCCAGATAGATCGGCAGGTCCGCCCGGCCGTGCAGGATGGACCGGAGCGGCTTGCCGAGCCCGGTCGCGTCGGGGCCGGTGTAGGGGACCTGGTAGTACTCGCCCTGGACCTCCACGGGCTTCTCGCGCTTCAGGATGGCGCGCACGATCGCGACGTACTCGCGGGTCTTGGCCAGCGGGCGGCCGAAGCGCTGGCCGTGCCAGCCCTCGACCACCTGCGGCCCGGAGACGCCGAGCCCGAGGCGGAAGCGCCCGCCCGAGAGCGCGTCGAGCGTCATCGCCGTCATCGCGCTCGCCGCGGGCGTGCGCGCCGCGATCTGCATGATCGCGGTGCCCACGTGGATCCGCGTCGTGCGCGCGGCGATCCACGCGATCGTCGTCACCGCGTCCGACCCGTAGGACTCCGCCGTCCACACCGAGTCGTAGCCGAGGCGCTCGGCCTCGAGCACCTTCGACACGTCGCCCGAGAGCGTCGCCCCCGAGTACCCCTGGCTCAGCGCGAGCTTCATGGGCTCAGCCTTTCGTGAAGCGCGGACGGGTGTCATGCCACCGCCTGCGCAGCATACAACAGAACGCCGTGACCGCCGCGGCGTCAGTGGCCGTGTCGGTGGTGGATGTCGGGATAGTGGGGATGGTGGTGTCGGAGAGCCGCGTGGACGTGGGAGTGTGAATGCGGCTCGCCCGGCGGCGTGCCGGGCGCGTGCTCGTGCCGGTGGTGCTCGTCGTGCCGGTGCAGGTGCTCGTGCTCGACCGGCTCGTGGAGGTGTTCGTGGGCGTGGCGTTCGCTCACGTGCAGGGCGACGCCGAGCATCATGAGCGCCGCGGCCGCGAGGAGCTGGAGCGTGACCCGCTCGCCCAGCGTGACGATGCCCGCGAGGGCGCCGATGAACGGCGCGGTGGAAAAGTAGGCGCCCGTGCGTCCGGACCCGAGGTGGCGCAGGGCGATGATGAAGAGCACGAGACTCAGCCCATAGCTCAGCAGGCCGAGGAGCGCAGCGCCGAGCACGGCGCCCGCCTCCGGCACCCGCGCCCCCTGGACCAGCGCGAGGGCGATGTTGACGGCGCCCGCGGTGCCGCCCTTGAGCGCCGCGATCTGCACGGGATCGGCCGCCGACACGCGTCGCGTCAGATTGTTGTCGAGCGCCCAGGCCAGGCACGCCCCCGCGACCAGGAGCGCCCCCCAGTGGAGCGTGAACCCGCGCGCGGCATCCCACGCGAGCAGGAGCGCGCCGGCCGCGATCGCCGCCATGCCGGCGGCGATTCGGCGGTCGAAGTGCTCGCGGAAGACGAACCAGGCCAGCACCGCCGTGAACACGCCCTCCAGGTTGAGCAGCAGCGCCGCGTCGGACGCGCGCCCCGCGGCCAGGCCGAACATGAGCAGGACCGGGCCTATACCACCGCCGGCGACGATCGCGCCCGCGAGCCACGGCCAGTCGCTCCGCCGGATGGGCGTCTCGCTCATGGCGCGCGGGCGCGCACGCCTCGCTAGCAGGACCAGCCCGAGCCCGACGCCCGACCCCGCGTAGAGCAGACCCGCCAGGAGCCAGGGGTCGATCCGCGCGAGCAGGAGCTTGCCCGCCGGCGCGCTCAGCCCGAACAACGCGGCGGCGGCGAGCGCCAGGACGATGGCCCGCGGTCCCCCGGCGTCCGTCACGCGTCACCTGGAGTCACGCGGCGGAAGACGGCGCCGAGGACCGGGTGCGGGCCGTCGGGCAGCGCGACGGCCCGGTCGCTGGCGATCTCGATCGCCACCGGGCCCTCGGCGGCGGCGTCGTCGATCTCGACGACGAGACGCATCGGCGAGTCCGGCCAGCGGTAGATCAGCTCACCCCCGGCGCCCTCGCTCGCCGTGCCCTCGAGGACCCGCTCCCACTGGCGGCGCGCCCCCTCGCGCGAGCGGGCGGCGAGGCGCAGGCCCACGAGCGTGACCGGCGGCGGCGGGTCCGGCGGGCCCGGCGGCGGCGGCCGGCGCGGCTCGCCGTCGCCCGACGACTCGGCGAGCTGGACCACGATGCCCTGCGCCTGCTTCGGGTGCAGGAACGCCTCCTTCCAGCCCGGGTCGCTGTCATCGAAGCCGACGATCTGGTAGCCCTGGGCGCGGGCCCGCGCGCACGCCGCCGCAAGACTCGGCACCGTGAACGTCACGTGGTGGATGCCGGGGCCGCGCGACGCGAGGAAGCGATGCATGAAGCCGTCCCGGCCCGCGGGCTCGAGGATCTCGACGACGCCGCCGCCGGCGAAGCGCCAGGTCGCCCAGGTGAAGGCCGGCCGGTTCATTCCCTTGTCCGGCTGGCCGCCGAGGACGCCGACCAGCGTCGCCGGGGCGTCGGCGATGAGCTGGAGACCGATCGCGATGTGGTCGAAGCGGGTCCCGGGCACGACGATCTAGTGTAGATTATCGCGCATGTCTGTCGAGCCCTCCACGCTCGGACGGGACGCGCGCGTGATCGGCGTGGTCGGCACCGCGCATCTCACGAGCCACTTCTTCCACATGGCCCTGCCGGCGCTCTTCCCGATCCTCAAGGAGGCGTTCGGCGTCCCCTACATCGCCCTGGGCCTCCTGGTGAGCCTGTTCTACGCCGCCTCCGGCGTCGGGCAGACGGCCGCGGGCTTCCTCGTGGACCGGCTGGGCGCGCCGCGCGTCCTGCTCGCCGGCCTCGCGCTGCTCGGCGGCGCCGCCGTGCTCGCCGGCTTCGCGCCGTCGTACGCGGCGTTCCTGCCGCTCGCCGTCCTGGCGGGCCTGGGCAACAGCGTGTTCCATCCGTGTGACTACTCGATCCTCAACGCCTCGGTGAGCCGCGGGCGCCTCGGCCGCGGCTACGGCGTCCACGGCATCTCGGGCAACCTCGGGTGGGCGCTCGCCCCCGTGTTCATGGTCGGCATCGCGAGCGCCCTCGGCTGGCGCGCGGCGCTGGTGGCGGCCGGGTGCCTCGGCTTCGCCGTGGCGCTGTTCGTGGCGAGCCAGCGCGGCGCGTTCGTGGATCACCGCACGGCGGGCGCCGCGCGGATCGCGCCCGCCGGGCTCGCGCGCGACGCGCGCCTGCTCCTGACGGCGCCGCTCCTCGCCGCGTTCGCGTACTTCGCGCTCGCCGCGACGTCGCAGATCGGGCTCCAGACCTTCATGACCGCGGCGCTGATCGCGCTCTACCAGACGCCGCTCGGGACGGCGACGGCCGCGCTGACCGCGTTCCTCGTCGGCAGCTCCGCCGGGATCTTCACCGGCGGCTTCCTGGCCGACCGGACGGCGCGGCACGACCTGGTGGCGGGCGGCGGGATGCTCGGCTCCGCCGTGGTGATGCTGACGGTGGCGAGCGGCGCGCTGCCGGGGGCCGGGCTCGGGCCGCTGGCGCTGCTCGCCGGCTTCTGCATGGGCGTCACGTCGCCGGCGCGCGATCTGCTGGTCCGCGCCGTCACGCCCGCGGGCGCGTCGGGCAAGGTGTTCGGCTTCGTCTACTCGGGCCTCGATCTCGGCTCGTCCACGACGCCGCTCCTGTTCGGCTGGATCCTCGACCGGGGCAGGCCGGGGCTCGTGTTCGTCGCGGCGGCCGGCCTGATGCTGGCGACGATCGCGACGGTCGTTCCGCTCCGGCGCGCCCCGGAGCCGGCCGTCGCCCGGCCCTGACGATGCCGCTCGCGCCGATCCCGCTCGCCAGCCTCCGCAAGCTCGGCGTCGGGCTCAAGCGCCCGGAGGACGTCGTGGTCTCGCGCGGGGGCGCCGTGTGGGCCTCCGACCAGGCGAGCGCGTGCGCCGAGATCCTCCCGGGCGGCGCGCTGCGCAGGGTGGGGCGTGCCGGCGGAGCGCCGAACGGCATCAACATGGACAGCGCGGGCCGCATCGTCATCGCGAACTTCGGCCTCGGCACGGCGCCGACGGGCCCGCTCCAGCGCCTGGACCCGGTGACGGGTGAGGTCCTGGTGCTCTGCGACGCGATCGACGGCCGGACGCTGGTCGCGTCGAACTACCCGATCGTGGACCGCGCCGGGAACGTCTGGTGCTCGCACTCGACGTTCGACCGGGCGGCCGCCGAGCGCGGGCTCGCCGACGGCTTCGTGTACCGTGTGCGGCCCGACGGCCGCGCCGGGAAACTGGCGGACGGCTTCACGTTCGCCAACGGCCTCGCCCTCGACGCCGACGAGGCCTGGCTCTACGTCTGCCAGACGATGGGGCGCAACGTCGTGCGCTTGCCGATCCGCGGCGACGGCACGCTCGGTCCCGCCGAGCCCTACGGCCCCGTGCTCGGCGTGCCCGCGTTCCCCAAGGCGACGCCGGCCGAGCGCGCCACCTTCGGCGCGACCGACGGCTGCGGCTTCGACCAGGACGGCAACCTCTGGGTCACGCTGGTGGTGGCGAACAAGATCGTCGCGATCACCCCGCGGCGCGAGGTCGTGACGATCCTCCACGACCCGGCCGGCGAGGTGATGGACTGGCCCACGAACGTCTCGTGGGGCGGCCCGGACCTCTGCGACCTCTACATCGGCTCGATCCGCAAGGACTACGTGCTCCACGCGCGGAGCCCGGTGCCGGGGCTGCCGCTCGTGCACCAGCGCTAGGTGCGCCTGCCCTTCTTCTACGGCTGGGCCGTCGTCGCGGTCGCCTTCGTCACGATGGCGGTCGGCGTCAACGCGCGCACGACGTTCTCGCTGCTGTTCCCGCCGATCCTCGACGAGTTCGGCTGGGAGCGCGGCGTGACGGCGGGCGCGTTCTCGTTCGGCTTCCTCGCCTCCGCGGTCTTCGGCCCGTCGCTCGGCCGGCTGATGGACCGGCGCGGGCCGCGGGTGGTGCTGCTGCTCGGCGTCGTGCTGGTCGCCGCCGGCCTGGCGCTGGCGACCCTCGTGGGCCGGCCCTGGCACCTCTACCTGACCCTCGGCGTGCTCGTCGGCGGCGGCACCGTGTGCCTCGGCTACACCGGCCACGCGCTCTTCCTGCCGAACTGGTTCGTGCGGCGGCGCGGCCTCGCGATCGGCATCGCGTTCTCGGGCGTCGGCGTGGGCTCGATCGTGCTGCTGCCGTGGATGCAGGCGCTGATCCTCGCCGCCGGCTGGCGCCGCGCCTGCTGGGCCATGGCGATCGTCGTCGCGGTGGCGCTGGTGCCGCTCAACCTCCTGTTCCCGCGCCGCCGGCCCGAGGACATGGGACTCCGCCCGGACGGCGACACGGCGCCCGCGGGCGGCGCGGGCGGGCGCGCCGCCAACGTGGTGGACCCGGTCTGGGCCGCCGTGGACTGGACGCTCGGCCGGGCGGCGCGGACGGCGCGCTTCTGGTGGGTCGTGCTCGCCTTCGTGGGCGGCCTCTGGGCCTGGTACGCGGTGCAGGTGCATCAGACGAAGTACCTGCTCGAGATCGGCTTCCGGCCCGAGGTGGCCGCGTACGCGCTCGGGCTCGTCGGCTTCACGGGCATCGTGGGCCAGATCGGGCTGGGCCACCTCTCCGACCGCGTCGGGCGCGAGTGGGTGTGGACGCTCTCGATGGTCGGGTTCGCCTTCTGCTACGCGCTGCTGCTGGTCATGCGGCACCAGCCGACGCCGGCGCTGCTCTACCTGATGGTCGCCGCGCAGGGCGTGCTCGGCTATGGCCTGGCCTCGGTCTTCGGGGCGATCCCGGCCGAGCTGTTCCAGGGCCGGCACTACGGCACGATCTTCGGCACGCTCAGCCTGGCGTCCATCGTGGGCGGGGCGATCGGCCCGTGGGTCACCGGCGCGCTGTACGACCGGACGGGGAGCTACGTGGCGGCGTTCTGGCTGGCGATCGCGGCCAGCGCGGTCTCGGCGGTGGCGATGTGGCTCGCGGCGCCGCGCAAGGTGCGCGCCGTCGCGGGCCGGGTGCACCGGATCGGCGCGAGGCGTTCCGGCTGAGGGAGCATGTCGCCACGTCGGCGCTGCTCACCATGGACGCGGCGGCGGCCTGTTCCTCGTCTCCTTCATCGCCCGAGGCGGGCGACAGCGCCGTAGCGTGCCAGCAGGTTCTCGCGCGAGATCCACAGCCGCACGGCGCGGCGGTAACTCGACCTTCGAAGGCGGACCGTCCCTTCCGGGTGCAGA
>JACPCH010000201.1 GCA_016179875.1 Candidatus Rokuibacteriota bacterium
AAGGCTCAGGCGAAGTACAAGTCCTGAGCACCCGGCGGCCGCGCATCGTCATCCGGGGCCTCGCGAAGACCTTCCGCGAGGGAGGGCGCGAGGTCCCGGCCGTCCACGACGTCTCGTTCGAGGTCCTCGACAAGGAGTTCGTCGCGATCGTCGGGCCCTCGGGCTGCGGCAAGTCCACCATCCTCAACATGATCGGCGGCCTCGTGGCGCCCTCGGCGGGGACGGTCGAGCTCGACGGCCGGCCCGTCGCGGGCGTCCCGCCGAGGGTGGGCTACGTCTTCCAGAAGGACACGGTGTTCCCGTGGCGCACCGTCGCCCGCAACCTGGCACTCGGCCTCGAGTACCGCGGGCTCCCGCGCGCCCAGCTCGAGGGCCGGGTGCGCGAGGGCATCCGCCTCGCGGGGCTCCAGGGGTTCGAGGACGCCTTCCCCGCGACGCTCTCCGGCGGCATGCGCCAGCGCGTCGCGCTGATGCGCACGCTCGTCGTCGAGCCCGAGATCCTCCTGATGGACGAGCCCTTCGCCGCGGTGGACGCCATCACGCGCGAGGTCATGCAGGAGGAGCTGCTGCGCATCCTCCAGGCACGGCCGATGACCGTGGTCTTCGTCACCCACTCGATCGACGAGGCGCTGCTGCTCGGCGACCGCGTCGCCGTGATGAGCGCGCGGCCCGGCCGGGTCCGCGAGGTCCTCCAGGTCCCGTTCCCGAGGCCGCGCGCGCCGCGCGGGCTGCGCGCGGCGCCCGAATACCTCGCGCTTCGCGAGCGCATCTGGGACCTCCTGAGCGACGGGCGCGGCGGCTGACGTGCGGCGCGCCGGCGGCTTCTGGCTCTCGCTGATCCTGCTGCTCGGCGCGTGGGAAGCCTACGTCCACCTCTCCGGGATCGGCGCCTTCTTCCTGGTGCCGCCGTCCACGGTGGCCCGGCGGCTCGGCGAGTGGCTCGTGACGGGCCGGCTCTTCGTCGACCTCGGCGCGAGCCTGCTCCTGCTCGGCGGCGGCCTCGGCCTCGCGGCCGCCGTGGCGGTGCCCGCGGGGCTCTCGGTCGGGCTCTGGCGCCGGCTCGAGCACGCCGTCGGCCCCTACCTGCTCCTCGCCTACGCGACGCCGGCGCCGGTGTTCGTGCCGCTGCTCCTCATGTGGTTCGGCTTCACCTGGGCGACCCGCGTGCTGATCGTCGCGATGTTCGCGTTCTTGCCGATCCTCCTGAACGTGTGGTGGGGTGTGCGCACGCTCGACGCCTCGTGGCTCGCGGTGGCGCGGGCGTTCGGCGCGAGCCGTCGCGAGCTGCTCGCGCGGGTCCTGCTGCCCGGGAGCGCGGGCTCGGTACTCGCCGCGCTCCGCATCGGCGGGGGCCTCGCGCTGATCGGCCTCTTCGTGGCGGAGACGTACGGCGTGAGCCGCGGCGTCGGCTACCAGACGATCATCGGCGCCAAGCGCATGGACGTCACCGGCATGCTCGCCGGTCTGGCCCTCCTCGGCATGCTCGGCGTCGGGCTCGAGCTCGGGCTCGCCGCCGCGGAGCGGCGGCTGGCGCCGTGGAGGCCCACGGCGTGAGCGGCGGGCGCGATCCACGCTGGCCGTTGCCGCTCGCGAGCGGCCTCGCCCTGCTCGGGGTCTGGGAGGCCGCCTGGCGGCTCGGCTGGATCGATCCGTTGTTCTTCTCGGGCCCGACGGCGGTCGCCGCCGTGCTCGCGCGCCTCGTCGCGACCGGCGAGATCCTCCCCCACTACGCGTCCACCATGGGCGCCGTGGCGCTCGGCCTCGCGCCGGCCGTCGCGGCGGGGATCCTCCTCGGCCTCGTCTACGGCGCGTCGGCCGGCGTCCGCCGCGTCGCGGGGCCCTACGTCGCGTTCCTCAACGCCACGCCGCGCGTCGCGCTGATCGGACTCTTCGTGGTGTGGCTCGGGCTCGGCCTCGGCGTCCGGGTCGCCCTCGTCGCGATCTCCGCGTTCTTTCCGGTGTTCTTCAACACCGCCGAGGGCGTGCGCGCGCTCGGCGCGAGCCTCGACCGCGTGGGTCGCGCGTACGGCTGCACGCGCTGGGAACGCCTCACGCGGATCCTGCTGCCCCACACGCTGCCGTACGCGCTGACCGGCACGCGCCTGGCGGTCGGCCGGAGCCTCGTGGTGGTCGTGATCGCGGAGATCTTCGTCGGATCGCTCGGGGGCGTCGGCTACTTCATCATCAACGCCGGCCAGCAGTTCCAGAGCGCCCACGTGCTCGCGGGTGCGCTCCTGATGGCGCTGACCGGGGTCACCCTCACGCTGGGACTCGAGCGGGTCGAGGCGTGGTTGACCCCCTGGCACCCGCGCGCGGGACTCTAGGTCCTCACGCCTCCCAGAGCACCGGCTCCCACGTCAGGCCCACGCCGAAGCGCGCCCGTACCGCGTCCTGGAGCCGCCGCGCGAAGGCGACGACGTCGGCCGCCCGCGCGCCGTCGTGGGCGACGACGGCGAGCGCGTGGCGCGTGGAGAGGCCCACCGGCCCGTCCGCGTCGCCGCGCGCGAAGCCCGCGCGCTCGATGAGCCACGCCGCCGGGATCTTCACGCGGCCGTCCGGCTGCGGCCACCGCGGCATCGCGGGGTCGCGCGCGAGCCCGGCGATCCGGTCCGCCTCGGCCGCGCTCACCACGGGGTTCGTGAAGAACGAGCCGCAGCTCCGGCGGTTCGGGTCGGTGGGATCGTCGAGCGTCATGGACTTCGCCCGGCGCACGGCGAGTACGCTCTGGCGGACGTCGGCCAGCGACGGGCGCGCGACCCCGCGCGCCTCCAGGTGCCGCGCGATGTCGTCGTACGTCACGGCCGGCGCGCCGCCGGGCCGGAGCCGGTAGGTCACGGCGAGCACCACGAAGCGCCCGGGCTCGCCGCTCTTGAACCGGCTGTCGCGGTACGCGAAGCCGCAGTCGTCGCGCGCGAGCGTGACCACGCGCCCATCCTGCGTGTCGAGGGCGCGCACGGCGGTGACGGTGTCGCCCACGTCCTGGCCGTAGGCGCCGACGTTCTGGATCGGCGTGGCGCCGACGAGGCCGGGGATGCCCGACAGGCTCTCGAGCCCGGCCCAGCCGCGCCCCACGGCCGCGGCCACCAGCTCGTCCCACGGCTCGCCGGCGGCGGCGGTCAGCTCGACGGCGCCGCCGGCCTCGCGCGTCTCGACGCCGCGCAGCGCGATCTTCACCACCAGCCCGTCCACGCCCGCGTCGGCCACCACGAGGTTGGAGCCGCCGCCGAGCACGCGGAGCCCGGCGTCGCGGGCCCGCGCCCAGTCGAGCGCCGCGCGCACCGTCGCCTCGTCGGCGGCCTCCACGAACCAGCGCGCGGAGCCGCCCACCCCCAGCGTGCAGAGCGGCGCGAGCGGAACGCACGTCCGCGGAGTCAGCGGGGGCGCGGACGTCATCGGGCTAGAGCCGGAGGCGGTCGACCAGCACCCGCAAACGCCGCGTGTCGTCGTTCACGAGATCGAGGAACCAGAACGCGGCGCCGTCCTTGTCCAGGCGCACGATGTTCGCCACGACGTCGAGCGGGCCGCCGACGGGGGGCCTGAAGACGAGCCGCGCGGTCGTGCCTGGCCGCAACTGCGCGGTGGTCCGCACCTTCATGCCTGTCGCCGAGAGCTGGACGCAGGTGCCGGTCCACGCGCGCTTCTTCTCGTCCACGATCCACACCGGCAGCTCGACGTCGACCCGCGGCGCGGGCCGCCGCTCGACCCCTCGGCGCGCGGCGCTGCGCCTTCTGGCGCGGGCGAACGGCTCGAGGTACGCGAAGACCTCGCTCAGCCGGTCGAGGGTGACGGGCTTGCGGAGGAAGTCGAGCGCGCCGCGCTTCAGGCACTCGCGCGCGTCGTCCTCGCCGACGGCGCCCGACACCGCCACGACGGGCACGCCCGACGCTTGCACCGCGGGGAGGTCCAGGAAGTCGAGGCCGCTCATGCCGGGCAGGCGCACGTCGAGCAGGATGGCGTCGGGCGGCTCCTTCGCCAGCCGCTCGAGCGCCTCCTCGGCGGTGGCCGCGAGGGTGGCGTCGTGCCCGAGCCCGGCCAGCAGGTCGCGAAAGACCTCGCCGAGCGCCCGCTCGTCCTCGACGATCAGCACGCGCATCCGGGCCACCCCTCCCCGTCGCTCGTCTATTTCTACCAGTTTTACCAAGGCCGAGGCTCCTGTTCTCGAGCCGCCCTACCGCGGCGCCGGGAGGTCCAGGCCCAGCTCGGCGAGCTTGGCCGGCGTGGGCCTCCCCGTCTCCGGGTCCCAGCCCGCCATGGCGTAATACGTCCGCCGCGCGGCCAGGAACTCGCCCGGGTCGATGTACTGGCCCTTGAGCACGCCGTTGCCGATGCCCTCGTGCAGGCGCGGCGGCAGCGTGTCGTCCTCCGGCGTGAAGCCCTCGCGGCAGTTGAACAGGCGCGCGAGCGTGTTGTTCCGCTCGCCGACCTTCAACAGCTCGTAGAGGCTCATGTTCCAGCCGGTGACGGCGTTGACGTAGTCGACCATCGGCTGCATCTCGAGCCCGTTCAGCGGCGTGCCGACGAAATCGCACATGCCGACCGAGTTGTACGCGCTCCAGAGCTGCTGGGTGACGAAGAAGGCCCGCACCTTCCTGGCGTCGAGCACGAGCGGGTCGAGCGGCTCGATGAGGCCGAGCGGCCCCATCGGGTGGCCCTGCGGGTGGAAGCCCGCGTAGAGCGGATCGTGGGGCGCCTCCATGTGGTCGGCGCCCGTCGGCGACAGCGCGTAGGCGAGCGCGAGGCCCTTCTTGCCGCGCGGGTCGTGCATCGGCAGCTCCTGGCCCTTCACGTGGAGCGCGAAGTGCTCGGCGCCGCGGCCGAGCCGCGCGGCGGCGCGCTTGACGCCCTCACCCAGCAGCTCGCCGATGCCCTCGCGCTTACCGATCAGGTGGACCAGCTGGATCACCGCGTCGGCGTTGCCCCAGGTGAGCTCGAGCCCGCCGGTGTCCCGGGGGGTGAGGATGCCGTGCTCGTAGCACTCCATGGCGAACGCGATGACGGCGCCGGTGGAGATCGCGTCGAGCACGTACTGCGCGTAGAGCTGGTTGACCAGCGCGAGCTTGGGGAGGTCGCTCACGCCGCACAGCGAGCCGGAGGCCGCCAGCGTCTCGTACTCGGGGCCGCCGTACTTCGGGGTCACGCCCAGCTCCTTCACCTCGACCTCGCGCTTGCAGGCGACGGCGCAGGCGTAGCAGGTGCCGCGGTCGACCAGGATGGTGTCGCGCATCGTCTGGCCGCTGATGGCCCGCGCCCCCTCGAAGGAGCCGTCGCGGAAGTTGCGCGTGGGCAGGATGCCGCCCGCCTCCAGCGCCATGACGGCGCTGGCCGAGCCGAGCTGGTGGAAGCGGTCCTTGGCCCGGTCGTAGTGCTCGCGGAACCAGACGAGCTGGCCCTTCGCGCGCTCCTTGTCGATCGCGACCGGGGGCTTGCCGCCGCGGACGACGACGGCCTTGAGGTTCTTGGCGCCCATCACGGCGCCGAGGCCGCCGCGGCCGTGGAAGTGCTTGAGCTGGTTCACGATGGCCGCGAACCTCACGCCGCGCTCGCCGCTGACGCCGGTCTGGAGCACGCGGATGCGCTTGTCGCCCAACTCCGCCTCGAGCCCGTCCTGGACCTCGCCCGAGAGCTTGCCCCAGTACGGCTGCGCGTCGCGGAATTTGACCTGCCCGTCCTTGATCCAGAGGTACACCGGCGCCGCCGCCGTCCCGCGGATCGCGACCCCGTCGAAGCCCGCCGCGCGCAGCTCGGGGCCCCACCAGCCGCCGGCCTCGGACTCGCCGTAGCCGCCGGTGAGCGGCGACTTGGCCGCGGCGGTGTAGCGGTTGGTGCCCGACAGCGAGAGCCCGTTGATCACGCTGGTCGTGAAGACCAGCACGTTGTCGGGCCCGAGCGGGTCCACCCGCGCCGGCAGATCGCGCAGGAGCAGCCAGGCGGCGAGCGCGCCGCCGCCCAGGTACTTGCGCGTGACCGGCTCCGGGAGTTCCTCGGTCCGCGTCCGGCCGGTGGTGAGATCCACGTGCAGGATCTTCGCGGTGACGCCGCCCCCCATGATGACCTCCTGGGTGTCCTACTTCGGCCGTACCGAGAGGCTATCATGTGGCGGTTACTGGTTGCCATGAGGAGTGTGGCAATGGCACGGGACTCTGTTCGTGGTCGAACTCCCGGTGGGGCTACCCCCCGTCGCCACCGCCCCCGACGCCACGATTGATGCGCCGCCGCTCACGGGTCGGACGATCCTCGTCGTGGCGGACCAGGATTCCGGAAATCAGCAAGCCTTCGACCTGGCTGCGATACGGCGAGCCTTACAGCGCGTCTTCGCCGCATGAGCACGAAGCACTCCCGGCCCGTCGCCCCGGCGCCGCGCCGCCAGCGGGCGCCGGAGGGGCGAGCCAAGCCGACGAGGCGGCGCGGCGGGAGGCTCAGCCCAGGGCACGCGTCACGAACCGGGCGTCGCCGCAATCCGAGCACTCGCCGTACGCCCGCACGAACCTGTCCGAGCGCGCGATCTTGACGGCCGCGCGGTGGCCCGTGGAGGCGTGGACGGCGAGCGCCCTGGCCAGGCACACGTCGCACACGCCGCGACCGGGATTGGCGAGCAGGAAGACGCGGGCGCGCTCCTGGACAGTCATGTGTCTCGATGAAGACCCGGAGGGCCCGGGAGGAGGACGACCGAGCGGTCAGTCGCGCGTCAGCGGATAGCCGAACTGCACCCCGACGGTGGCGCGGTTTTGATCGACATCCGCGGCCGGCCTCGCGTTCGAGCGCTGCTCGTAGAACGTGTAGCCGAGATAGAGGGACATCCAGGACGCGACCCGGTAGACCGTGTGCAACCCGACGGTCCACGCGTGCGCCTCGAAGCGGCGGTCCGAGGCCCGCTGGGTCACGGAGCGGACGCTCGTGTACCGGGGACCGAACTCGACGCTGAGGCCCTTGAGGAGCCCGTCGAGCCGGAGGAGCCCGGTGACCATGTCCACGTCGGTGCCGCCGCCGAGCCCGCCCGCCGTTCCCGGGCTCCGCTCGTACGCGAGACTCGCGGAGCCGGACTGGAACGCCTGCCGGAGGTCGGCCCGGATGCTCGGCGCCACCCGGTCCCGACCATCCTCCCGCAGCTCGAACGTAGGCCCCGCTCGTAGCGACCCGGTCAGGGTCGGCCCGAGCCGGTACACGACCCCCAGCAGCGCGGCGTGCGTCAGGAGCCCCGGCTCGCGTCGGACCACCACGTAGCCGGTCTCGTAGCCCGCCGTGGCCGTGATGCGCTCGCTGAGCTTCCGCTCCACCGTGGGCGTCAGACGATAGATGTCCGAGTCCACGAGATCCGGCCCGTCGAACCGCTCCGCGGTGTACGTGCCGGTGAGCCGCAGCGTCCACCGTGGGTCGAGCTCCCACACGGCGCCGGGCGTCACCACGTTGGCCCAGGAGCGGACGCGGCCGGTCGCGATGCCGCTCGCGGAGACGAGGCTGGTCTCCACGCTCCGGATGTAGGTGTCCGCCAGCGTCAGCGTCACCGCCCTGGCCGGACGGTACATGCTCTCGAGCACGCCGCTCTGGCGATCGAACGTTCCGTTCAGGCGCGTCAGTCGCGCGTACGTCTCGGCCACGGCGTTGTAGGCGGCCGCGAGGCGGTAGGTGCCGCCCTGGAGGTCGAGCGTGAAACCCGGCGCGGCGCCGGTGATCCAGTCCGCCTGCCGGTTGGCGTTGTCGAGGAAGACGTTGTCGTTGTATTCCTCGAACAGCGTCACCGTCGGCGTGAACGTGAACGGCGTGCGCCGCGTCGCCAGCAATTCCTGGGGCCCGAGGACGGGAGTCGGCGCCGGCGCCGGAAACGCCACCGGCGGCGCCGCCGCGAGCTGGGCCGACGTCGGAGTCGCCGAGCCGAGGAGGAGCGCGGCCGACCACACCGCGATCCGGCGCCGAGCTGACATGCGCTGACTTCTATCACGAGAGGCGATAGCAACACACGAGGTCAGCGTGGCACGTCAGGATAGACAATTCCGGGCGGTTCCCTGACGCTCCTGAGGGTTTTCACTGATATCCGAGCCGAGTCGAGCGCGGGTCCGAGCCGCACGCGATTTCCAGAATTTGAGCCGCCGTCTCGCTCCCGAGCGCCGCGCTCCGGCCCGGATGGCACCGGCCCTGCATCGGGAATTCGCCGGACGAAGACCCCTCTCCGGGGAAGGGACCCAGCCGCCGCGAGGCGGCGCGAGGTGGCCCCCAGGGTGTCTCGGGGAACTCGTGGTCTTCAGGACGAAAGGAGATCACGATGCTCCGACGCTTGAAGTCTGCCCTCTCGCTGGCGCTCATCATGATCGTGCCGCTGGGCGCGATCCCGATCTTCGCCGAGCAGACCGGCACCGGCGTGTTCGCGCCGCCGGCGCTCGGCTCGCTCGCGTACAACTTCTTCGCGCCGCCGCTGCTCCCGGGAACGGACTACGTGGACCCGGTGTTCGGAGAGACGGTCCGGCGGCTCACCACGGACCACGTCCACGACGACATCTACGCCCGCAACATGTGGTGGAGCGCGGACGGGACGCGGTACCTGCACCGGACGACCGACGGCACGGCCTTCGCGGATTTCTGGGACGTCATCGACGTGGCGACGGGCACCGTGACCCACACCGGGATCCCGATCGGCGCGCTCGGAGCGGACGGGGGCTTCGATCCCGTCGATTCCAGCGCCCTGTACTATTTCAGCGGGAGCTCGATCCACCAGGTCACCCTCCACCCGAACGGCACGTGGACGGACGCCGTCTATTGGACCGCGCCCGGCGGCATGCCGTTCAAGGAGCTCGGTGGGACCGTCAACTGGTTCGACGCGAGCGGACGCTACATGCTCGTTCGATACGGGCCCGAGCCGTCCGTCCACCTCTACGACCGGCTCAACATGGCCGCCGGGCCCTACGCGAACTCCATCGACGCCACCAAGTACATCGAAACCGGCTCGTGCCTCGGCGTCTCGCCGGACGGTCAGTTCCTCGTGGGCTACCAGAGCGGTCCGCTCCCGCTCGGCGTCAACGGCTCGGGCCAGGGCGTCAGCTGGAGGCTCGATCACGCGACCCGGACGATCGCCGCCGCGCCCACCGCGTTCTGGTCCCTGTGCGGCGACCACGGCGCGTTCGTCTCGGCCTCGGACGGTCGAAACTACATGATCGTCAACGACTGCTACAACCAGGCCGGGCTCTGGCGCGTGGACATCACCAACGACGCGTCCAACCTTAACGAGGCTCAGCAGCAGGCCCTCCCCAACAACAAGCTGCTCCTCGCCTACCCGACGTGGAACGACTTCGGTCACATGTCCGCCGTGGCGCGGGGACCGCTCCGGGACTGGGCGTTCCTCTCCACTGAAGACGGGACGGACACGTTCAACAGCGGGACGGCGGACGCGAACGGCAACGTCACGCCGTGGCGCGCCTATCGGCAGGAGATCATCGCGCTCAACGTGGTGACGGGGGAAATCCGCCGCCTCGCGCACCACCGCTCGCGCGGGCTCGCCACTGACTACTACAGCACCCCCCGGCTGTCGGCCGCCTGGGACGGCAGCGTCGTCGGCTTCGCCTCGAACTTCAACCAGCCCGGCGTCGTGGACATCTACGCGATCCCGTTCGCGTCCGTGGCGTCCGCGGCCTCGCTGAGCTCGCTCGTGCCGGACACCGTCGCCGCGGGGACGGCCGGCCTCGTCCTCAGCGTGAATGGCGCCGGCTTCGACCCGACGTCCGTCGTGCTGTGGAACGGCGCCCCCCGGGCGACCACCTTCGTCAGCCCGACGCAATTGCAGGCGACGATCTCCGCCACGGACGTCGCCCTCGCGGGGACCGCCGCGGTGACGGTCGCCTCGAGCGGGGGCGCGCCCTCGAACGCCCTGACCTTCACGATCGCGCCGACCTACGCGCTCGCCGTCGTCAAGGCGGGCACCGGGACGGGCGTCGTGACCAGCGCCCCCGCCGGCGTCACGTGCGGCACGAGCTGCTCGGCCTCGTTCGTCAGCGGCACCGCCGTCGTCCTGACCGCCACGCCGGCCACCGGCTCGAGCCTCGCGGGCTGGAGCGGCTGCGACCTCGTGGCCGGCGCCCAGTGCACCGTGACCCTCACCGCGTCGCGGACGGTGACGGCGACCCTCCAGCTGACCGCCGACACCACGCCGCCGACGGTCGCGATCACCGCGCCGGCGGTCGGGGCCACCGTCGCGGGCAGCATCACCGTCTCGGCCACGGCCACCGACAACGTGGGCGTCGTGGGCGTCCAGTTCAAGCTGGACGGCGCCAACCTCGGGGCCGCGCTCACGACGGCGCCCTACGCCGTCTCCTGGAACACCACCACCGTGCCCAACGGCACCCACACGCTCACCGCGGTCGCATCGGATGCCGCCGGCACCACCGCGACGTCGGTCGCGGTCGGCGTGACGGTCTCGAACACCACGTCGGGCACGGGCTCGACGGGCGGCGGGCTCGTCGCCCAGAACGCGACCTGGACCAACCTCGTGAACGTTACCGCCAGCGGCAACTCGCTCCTGAAGACGAGCGGCTGCGATGGCTGCTATGACGCCGGCGCCGTCTCCCAGCAGCAGCTCACCGCCGGCGACGGCTACGCCCAGTTCACCGCCGGCGACGCCACCCCCC
>JACPCH010000202.1 GCA_016179875.1 Candidatus Rokuibacteriota bacterium
CCGACGACCTGGCGCGGCACTCCGGAGCGTGGGGCGAGCCCGTCGCGACGACGTATCGCGGCGCCACGGTGTACGAGACGCCGCCGCCCACCCAGGGCGTGGCGGCGCTCCTCGCGCTCAATCTGCTCGAGGGCGTGCCGCTGGCGCGGCACCCCGTCCACTCGGTCGAGCACCTGCACCTGCTGATCGAGACGGTCAAGCTCGCCTACGCCGACCGCGACCGCTGGATCGGCGACCCGGAGCACGCCCGCGTCCCCGTGGCGGCGCTGCTCTCGAAGGACTACGCCGCGCGCCGGCGCCGCGAGTTCGATCCCGGCAAGGCGCAGGGCTACCGCGCCGGCGACCCCGAGGGCGACACGACGGGCTTCGTCGTCGCCGACGGCCGCGGCAACGTGATCAGTGTCATCCAGAGCCTCTTCAACGGCTTCGGCTCGGGCGTCGTCGTCCCCGGCTGCGGCGTCGTGCTCCAGAACCGCGGCCGGCACTTCACGCTGGAGCCGGGGCACCCCGCCGTCTTCGCGCCGGGCAAGCGGCCGTTCCACACCCTGATCGCGTCCCTCGTGACGCGCGACGACCGGCCCGTGCTCGGCTTCGCGACGATGGGCGGCAACGGCCAGGCGATGTTCCACGTCCAGGCGCTCACGAACGTGCTCGACTACGGCATGGACATCCAGGAGGCGATCGAGCGGCCCCGGTTCCTGATCGGCGCCTTCCTGCCCGACGACCCCGCCGACGCGATCTACCTCGAGGCGCGCGTGCCGGCCGAGGTCTTCACGGGCCTCCAGGCCCGCGGGCACGCCGTGAAGGCCGGGCCCGAGTTCTTCATGAAGATGGGTCACGCCCACGGCATCGCGCTCCGCGACGGCGCGCTGATGGGCGGCGCCGACCCGCGCGGCGACGGCGCAGCCCTTGGGTTCTAGCGCGCGCCGGGCTCTCGCGCTCGCGCTGCTGCCGGCGCTCGCCGCCGCGCCCGCCTGGGCGCTCGACTGGGGCGCGATCGTGCCGGGCCTGAGCACGATGGAGACCGTGCGGGCGCGCTACGGCGCGCCGACCCGGACGGAGAGCCAGAAGATCGAGGGCTTCGACGGGACGCGGTGGTTCTACGAGGCCGCCCAGGCGCCGCCCGGGCTCCAGCGCCTCATCGTGGACTACGGGCTCAAGCCGGCGACGGGCTTTCGCCCCGACCTGGTCCGCTCGTTCCTGCTCGAGCCCAAGCCCCGCATCTTCGACCGCCGGATCGTCGTCAGCGGCTGGGGCCAGCCGGAGCGGATCGGCAAGGAGAACGGCGCCGACGTCTACCTCTACGAGGAGGGGCTCCTCGTCTATTTCGACAAGGACGGCTGGAACGTGCGGGCGCTCATGTTCACGCCGCCCCAGCCGCTGCCGCCGGCGGCCCCTCAGCGGTGAAGCGCGAAGATCTGCACCGGGTCCGCCTCGGGCGCTAGCTCCACGTAGCCGCGCGGCCCGCGCCACGCGTACCAGCGGTCGCCCAGCAGCTCGTGCATGCGGTAGGGCTCGTCCGCGCCGATCCCGAGCTCGCCGAGGGGCACGTCCACCAGGCCGGCGTGGGCCGCGAACGGATCGAGGTTCGCCGCCACGAAGATCGCGTCGTCGCCCGCGGGCGTGGTCTTGCCGTACCAGAGGATCTGCGGGTGATCGGCGCGGTGGAACCGTAGAGTGTCGGAGCGCTGGAGCGCCGGGTGCTCGCGGCGGATCCGGTTGAGCCGGGTGAGATAGTCCACGAGGTTCCCCGGCGCCGTGAAGTCCCGCCGCTTGAGCTCGTATTTCTCCGAGTCGAGATACTCCTCGGAGCCCGGCTCCCGCGGGACGTTCTCGCAGAGCTCGTAGCCCGAGTAGATCCCGTAGAGCGGCGAGAGCGTGGCCGCGAGCGCGACGCGCAGCTGGAACGCGGGCCGCCCGCCCTTCTGGAGCGTCTCGTGCAGGATGTCAGGCGTGTTGGGCCAGAGGTGGCCGCGGAAGTAGTCGCTGACCGGCGGCGACGTGATCTCGCGCAGGTAGTCCTCCAGCTCCTGCTTCTCGTTGCGCCACGTGAAGTAGGTGTACGACTGGGTGAAGCCCGCCTTGGCCAGGGCCTTCATCATCTTCGGCCGCGTGAAGGCCTCGGCGAGGAAGATGACGTCCGGATGGGCGTCCTGGATCGTCCGGATCAGCCACGCCCAGAACTTCACGGGCTTGGTGTGCGGGTTGTCCACGCGGAAGGCCCGCACGCCGTGGCCGACCCAGAACTCGAGGATGCACCGCATCTCCTCCCAGAGCGGGCGCGGGTCCGCACCGTAGAAATCCAGCGGACACACGTCCTGGTACTTCTTCGGCGGGTTCTCGGCGTGCTTGATCGTCCCGTCGGGCCGGTGGAAGAACCACTCGGGGTGCTCGGGCACCCACGGATGGTCGGGCGAGCACTGGATGGCGAAGTCGAGCGCGACTTCGAGCCCGAGGCTCCGCGCCCGCGCCACGAAGCGGTCGAAATCGTCGAGCGTTCCGAGGTCCGGGTGGACCGCCGTGTGGCCGCCCGCCTCGCTCCCGATCGCCCAGGGGCTGCCGGGATCGCCCGGCGCCGCGACGAGCGCGTTGTTCCGGCCCTTCCGGTGCGTCCGCCCGATCGGGTGGATCGGCGGCAGGTACACGACGTCGAAGCCCATCGCCGCGGCGTGCTCGAGCTGGGCCTCGGCGTCCTTGAGCGTGCCGGAGGAGCGCGGGAAGAACTCGTACCAGGCGGCGCAGCGCGCGCCGGGGCGGTCGGCGACGACCTCGAACTCGCGCTCGCACCACGTCGCCTCGCTCCGGTCGAGGTGGCGCTCCATGAGCGCGGCGAGCCCGGGCTCGGCGGCGGCGGCGACGGCTGCGGCCTGATCGCTGGCCCGTTCGAGTCGCGCCGCCCAGGCCGCCAGGGCCCCGCCGTCAGCCCCGGTCACGCGCGGCACCGCGGCCCGGATGAGCGCCACGCCCTCCCGCAGCTCGCTCACCGCGTCCTGCCCGGCGGCGTGGCGCTTGGCCAGATCGGCGAGCCAGGAACGGAACGGGTCGGGCAGGGCCTCGATCGTGAACACCCAGCGCGCGTTGGCGTCGAGCGTGAAGCGCCCGGCCCAGCGGTCGTTGTCCACGTGGACCATCGGCGTCTCGCGCCACGCGCGCTCGGCGGCGCGCCGGTATTTCAGCCAGGCGACCAGCACGTCGTGGCCGTCCTTGAAGATGTCGGCCGAGACCTCCACGACCTCGCCGGCAGCACGCTTGACGGGCCAGCGGCCGCCGTCCACGGCGGGCGCGACGTGCTCGATGACGACGGTGCGGCGGGGGTGCGCGATCACGCCGGGTGCCCCTCGCGCGGCAGGTTGAAGCGCAGCAGGTCCGCGAGCTTGCCGAGCGCCGGGCGCGCGTCGGGCCGCGCCCGCCAGAGGTCGAAGAACCGCGTCTGCGCGCCCCAGAGCCCGAAGTCCACGTCGAGCCGGAGCGCGCCCTCGACGAGCGCCGTGGCGCGCGCGATCCGGTCGGCGTCGGCCGGATCGGCGACCTCCCCGAGCGCGCGGAGGACCGCCCTCTGCATCGGCGGCCGCGCGGGCTTGAGGTCGAGCGTCAGCCCGAGAGCGCGCGCCTCGTCGGCCAGCTCGAACGCGCGCGGCGCGATCGCCCCCAGCCGGCCCGTCTGCTCGAGCTCGGCGAGCAGGTCCTGCTCGAGCACGTAGCGCGCCACCAGCGCCAGCGCGTCGGGGATCGGCGCGTCGGCCTGCCGCAGGTAGTGCACGAGCTTCCGGTTCTCGGCCCAGATCCGCCGGTACGTCTCCTCGTGCTTGTCGAGCACGGCGCGGATCACCCGCGCGACCACCAGCCGGCGCCCCTCCAGGAACAGGTGCGTCAGCTCGAAGGTCTCCTTCCCGAAGTGCTCGTCCATGCCGCGCACGAGGTCGGCGAGGGACAGGCGGCCGTAGCGCCGGAGGAGGTCGGCCTTCATGCGCTCGTACCGCGCCTCGTCGTAGGGCAGGACGCCGCACGAGAAATCGTGGCCGCCCAGGTGGAGGACGGCGTACATCGCCTCCCGCGTCTCGCCGGTCACCGTGGACTCCGCGCGCACGTGCCCGACCCGGAGCGCCCCGTCGTGGTCGGCCTCGCGCGTCTCGTCGAGGCGCGTGACGCGGTAGGCGTAGCACGGCGCCTCGTCCGGGTAGTCCTCGAAGAGGCCGGTGATCGCGTAGTGCGCGATGACGCGCGGCAGGTCCACCACCGCCGGCCGGATCAGGCGCCGGTACACGTCGCCGCCGTCGCGGAACTCGGCGGCGTTGCTCGGCGCGGCCTCGAGCCGCCGCACCAGCTCCGCCTCGAGGTGGCCGCCGCCGAGGTCCTGGTAGTGGCGGAGCGCCATCGCGGCGTACTTCAGGCACTGCACCGGCTCGAGCCCCGCGACGTCGTCGAAGAACCAGCCGCACGAGGTGTACATGAGCAGGCGGTGGCGCTGCATCTCGAGGAGCCGGCGCGCCTGGACGCGCCGCGCGGCGTCGAGCGGGCCCCGCGCGTGCGCCGCCAGGAACGCCTCGAGGCGGCCGGGATCGCGGTCGAGCAGGACCTCGACGTAGGCGTCGCGCGCCGCCCAGGGGTCCTGGAAGACGGCCGCGGCGCGGGCCTGGAAGAGCGGGTCGATCTGGTCGCGGAGCCAGTCGAGCGCCTCGCGCAGCGGCCGGCGCCAGCGCTGGTGCGTGCCGGGGCGGGTGCGGCAGCCGCAGTCGGCGCGCCAGCGCTCGACGCCGTGGGTGCAGCTCCAGGAGGTGTTGGGGTGGATCGCGACCTCGTGCTCGGGCGGGTGCGCGGCGAGGAACGCGGCGTAGTTGGTCAGCGCCACGTCGCCGTCGGCCGCGAGCCGCGCCAGCGCGGCCGCCAGCGCCATCTCGCCGAAGCGCCGGTGGTGGCCGTAGGACTCGCCGTCGGTGGCGCAGTGGACGAGCTGCGCCGCCGGGTCGCCGTCGCGGAACCCGCCGCGCAGGCGGGCGATCAGCGTCTCGCTCCGCTCGAGGGCGTCGCCGAAGGCCACCGCCTGGGCGATGGCCCCGTCGTAGAAGAACACGGCGAGCTCGTGGCCCTGCCCGCCGCGCCAGAGGTACGCGCGCCGGGTGTCGAGGTCGGGCCCGGCCGGCGTCCAGGCCTCGGCGCCGCGCGGGCGCACCGCCCGCGCCTGGTGCGGGGCGAGGACGGTGAACCGGATGCCGGCCTCGGCCAGCGCCTCGAGCGTCTCGTCGTCGGCCGCCGTCTCCGACAGCCACAGGCCCTCGGGCGCGCGGCCGAAGCGCGCGCGGAAGTCGGCGATCCCCCACCGCACCTGGGTGACCTTGTCCTGGCGCGTGGCCAGCGGCATGATCATGTGGTTGTAGATCTGGGCCATGGCGTTGCCGTGTCCGCCGTGCGCGGCCAGGCTGGCCCGGTCCGCGTCGACGATCTTGACGCAGACGTCGGGCCGGTGGCGCGCGAGCCAGGCGAAGAGCGTCGGGCCGACGTCGAAGGAGATCCGCTCGAAGTTGTTGACGACGTCGAAGATGCGGTTCGACTCGTCCACGCGCCGGGCGGCGGTGTTCGGCGCGTAGCACTCGTGGCTCACCCGCTCGTTCCAGTCGTGGTAGGGCTTCGCGGAGTCCTGCACCTCCACGGCCTCGAGCCAGGGGTTCTCGCGGGGCGGCTGGTAGAAGTGGCCGTGGACGACGATCGCGCGGGTCAAAAGTCCTCGACGCCCCTCAAGAAGTCGCGCCGGCCCCCGCGCGGCACCACGACGAGGCCCGAGGCGTCCACGTGGTAGCGGGCGCGGTCGGCGGCCGCGTCCACGCCGATCTCGGTGTCGGCGGGGATGATGTTGAAGCGGTCCACGATGGCGCGCCGCATCCGCGCGCCCTTGCCGACGGTGGTGTGGTCCATGACGATCGAGTCCTCGATGACGGCGCCCTCGTTGACCCACACCGAGCGCCCGAGGATCGAGTTGCGGATGGTGGCGCGCTTCACCAGCGACGCCTCGCCGATCTGGGCGTTGTCGACGTCCGAGCCGATGAAGCGCGCCGCCGGGCCCGGGTGGTGCCCGCTGCGAATGGGCCAGTAGCGGTTGTCGAGGTCGAAGCGTGGCGACTCGCCCAGCAGGTCCATGTGCGCGTCCCAGTAGCTCTGGATCGTGCCCACGTCCCGCCAGTAGGCGTGCTCCTCGTACGGCTTCACGCCCGGCACCTCGTTCTGCTGGAAGTCGTAGGCGACCACGCGACCGGCCGGCACCAGCTCGGGGATGATCGAGCGGCCGAAGTCGTGGTCGGTCGAGCGCCGCGCGTCCGCCAGCAGCGCGTCCACCAGCGGCTGGCGCGAGAAGATGTAGTTGCCCATCGAGACCAGCACGCGCGCCGGGTCGCCGGGGAGCGGCGCCGGGCGCGCCGGCTTCTCCGCGAACTGGACGACGCGGCCGGCGCGGTCCACCGCCAGCACCCCGAACTGCGACGCCTCCTCGAGCGGCACCGGGCGGGCGGCGATCGTCACGTCGGCGTCCGCCTCCTGGTGGAAGGCGAGCATCTGGTTGACGTCCATCCGGTAGACGTGGTCGGCGCCGAACACCGCGACCACGTCGGCGTTGAAGTCGTCGATCAGGTTCAGGTTCTGGAGCACGGCGTCGGCGGTGCCGCGGTACCACGCCTGCCCGAAGCGCATCTGGGGCGGCACCACGGTGACGAAGAAGTCCGGCAGCATGCCGCTGGTGCGCCAGGCCAGCCGCAGGTGCTCGATGAGCGACTGCGACTTGTACTGGACCAGCACGTAGAGCGACGGCATCTCGGAGTTCATGAAGTTCGAGAGCACGAAGTCGATCAGCCGGTGGCGCCCGCCGAACGGGACCGCGGGCTTGCTGCGCTCGCGCGTGAGCGGCTGGAGGCGCTCGCCGCGGCCACCCGCCATGATCATCGCGAGGACGCGCGCCCGCCGCCGCATCGCCTCAGCTCGCCGGGACGGGCGCGAGCCCCCACGCGGGCTCGAGGTCGGGGAAGCAGAAGTCCTGGCGCTCGAGGCGCCGCAGGGTGTTCGCGTCGTCGGTCGAGAGCGCCTCGCCCCCCGCGAGCCCGCGCGCCAGCTCGGACAGGCGCTTGAACTCCGCGTAGTGCTCGGCCACGCGGCGCTCGGCGTAGTCGCGCGCGGAGCCGGTGGTGATGAGGAACTGCCAGTCGGAGGCCTGGAGCAGCAGGAGCTCGCGCGTCGCCTGGGCGAGCACGCGCTTGAAATCGGCCGGCGCCTGCGCCGCGCGCGCGAGGTGCTCGACCCACTCGGCCTCGGCGCTGTACACCCGGTCCCACGTCCACTCGGTGTCGCGGTTGAGCCACACGCGGTGGTCGCCGCCCTCGCCCCAGGACCCTTCGGGCAGCGCGAGCGTCGCCTGCGGCGGCGCGGCGTCGAGCGCCTCGCCGAGCGTCGCGCGCTCGACGCCGGCGCGGGCCATCTCGCGCGCGATCTGCTCGAGCCACGCCGGCCCCTCGAACCACCAGTGCCCGAACAGCTCCGCGTCGTAGGGCGAGCAGACGAGCGCGGGGCCGCCCGCGCCCGCCTCGGCGAGCGTGGTCTGCACCAGCCCGACGAAGTGGCGGGCCTGGAGCCCGACCTTCTGCGCCGCGGCGTCGGGCTCGTACACGGCCTTCCGGCCGAGGTCGCCCGAGTTGTCGGTGATGCGCCAGAAGCGCAGCCCGCCCGGGAAGTGCTTCTTGTGGAACTCGAGGTAGGCGTACTCGCCGGGGTAGCCGTGCCCGCGGCTCCACACCTGGAGCGTCGTCCGGGGGTCGCGGATGAACGCGACGGCGCTCCCGGTGCCCCCCCGCGAGGCCACGCGGTAGGCGGCGTAGGGCGAGCGGGCGCCGGAGGCCGGCACGCTCGAGACGGGCTCGCCCGCCGGCGCGCCGGCCGGGACGTAGTCGCGGTACAGGAACACGGGCGAGCCCGCCGCGACCAGGTGCGAGTCGGCGACGAAGTACTCGAGCCCGTGCGCGGCCAGCATCTCCTCCAGCCCGGGACGCACCCACCGGACGCGCCCGCTGTCGCGCCCGGTCGGCGGCGTCCACTCGTAGCGGGGCCGGTAGGCGCACTCGGGCAGCCAGATGCCGCGCGGCGCGCGGCCGAAGTGGCGCCGGTGGGTCTCGACGGCGGCGCGGAGCTGCAGGTGGATGGACTCGTCGCGCGAGAGGAGCGGCAGGTAGCCGTGGGTGGCGGCGCAGGTCATGATCTCGATCTGGCCCGCGCGGCCGAGGTCGGCGAACGTGCCGGGGATGTCGCCGCCGATCCGCCGGTGCATCTCCCACATCCGCTCGTAGAACTCCTCCCAGAACTCGGTGAGCCGCACCAGCTCCTTCCGGCCCTCGCGCGCGAAGTACTCGCGCGACTCCCCGCAGGCGCGCCGGACGTTCTCGTAGTAAAAAGAAAGCTCCTTCTGGAACTCGGGCGAGGCGAGCTGCTCGGTGAGGACGGGCGAGAGGTTGACCGTCCACTTCGGCGCGATCCCGTCGGCGACCAGGCGGTGGGCGGTCTCGAGCAGCGGCAGGTAGCACTCGAAGGCGGCCTCGCAGAGCCAGTCGCTGCCGTGGGGCCACCGCCCATGGTTGACGACCATCGGGAGGTGCGTGTGCAGGACCAGGCAGAAGGGCGAGCCCATAGGAATCTCAATTGGAGCCCATGACCGGGCTCGGCGCAAGCGTTCTCGGGGACGCGGCGACCTTCCGCGTGTGGGCCCCCCGCTGCCGCGCGGTGGACGTGGCGCTCGAGGGCCGGCCGCCCGCGCCGATGACCGCGGGCGCGGACGGCCTGTTCGAGGCGACGCTGCCGCGGGTGGCGCCGGGCGCGCGCTATCGCTACCGGCTCGACGGCGCGCGCCACCGGCCCGACCCGGCCTCGCGCTGGCAGCCCGAGGGCGTCCACGGCCCGTCCGCCGTCGTGGACCCGGGCCGCTTCGTCTGGACCGACGACGGCTTCGGGGGCCACGCGCTCGCCGACCTGGTGATCTACGAGCTCCACGTGGGCGCGTTCACGCCCGAGGGCACGTTCGAGGCCATCGTCCCGCGCCTGCCGGCGCTGGCCGACCTCGGCGTGACGGCGCTCGAGCTGATGCCCGTCGCCGAGTTCCCGGGCTCCCGCGACTGGGGCTACGACGGCGTCCACCTCTTCGCGCCCCAGTCCACCTACGGCGGGCCGCGCGGGCTGCGGCGCCTGGTGGACGCCTGCCACGCGGGCGGACTCTCGGTGCTGCTCGACGCCGTCTACAACCACTTCGGCCCCGAGGGCAACTACCTGGCAGAGTACGGCCCGTACGTCACCGAGCGCGTGGAGACGCCGTGGGGCCCCGGCGTCAACTTCGACGGCGAGGGGAGCGCGGGCGTGCGCCGCCACCTGCTCGAGAACGTCCGGTACTGGATCGGCGAGTTCCACCTGGACGGCTTCCGCCTCGACGCCGTGCACGCGATCCACGACGCGAGCCCCGTGCACATCCTGGTGGAGCTGGCGGCGGCGGCGCGCGACGAGGCGGCGCGCCGCGGGCGGCGGGTGCACGTCATCGCCGAGTCGCACGACAACGACCGCCGCCTCGTGCTGCCGCCGGCGTCGGGCGGGCTCGGGCTCGACGCCGTGTGGTCCGACGATCTCCACCACGCGCTCCACCGCCGGCTCACCGGCGAGCGCGCCGGGTACTACGTGGACTTCGGCGAGGCGCGGTGGCTCCCGCGGGCGCTCGCCGAGGGCTTCGCCTTCCAGGGCGAGCCGTCCGGCTACTGGGGACGGGCCCGCGGGACGCCGAGCGCGGACCTGCCGGGCGAGCGCTTCGTCGTCTTCGCGCAGAACCACGACCAGGTCGGCAACCGCCCGCGGGGCGAGCGGCTCGGGGCCCTCGCCGGCGCCGAGGCGCAGAAGCTCGCCGCGGCGCTCGTCCTCGTCGCGCCGGCGGTGCCGCTGCTCTTCATGGGGGAGGAGTACGGCGAGACGGCGCCGTTCCAGTTCTTCACGTCGTTCCTCGACGCGGGGCTCGCCGAGGCGGTGAGGCACGGGCGCCAGCGCGACGTCGAGCGCTTCGGCTGGGACGGCGCGATCCCCGATCCGAACGCGCCGACCACGTTCGTCAGCTCGCGCCTGAACCACGCGCTGGCGGCCTCGGCCCGCCACCACGCGCTGCGCGACTACTACGCGCGCTGGCTCGCGCTCCGGCGGGCGCACCCCGCGCTGGGCGCGCGCCGCCGGGACCTGACGCGCGCCGAGCTCGACGCGTCGGGCGACGTGCTCTCGGTCACGCGGCGGGCGCCGTCGGGCGAGGCGGTGCGGCTGGTCGCGAACCTGGTGGCCGCGCCTCGCCCGTGGCCGCCGCCCGCCGGCGCGCGGATCCTGCTCGACAGCGCGGAGGCGCGCTTCGCGGGCCCGGGCGCCGGCGCGCCGCTCGCCCCCCACCAGGCCGTGCTCTACGAGCTGCCCCGCGCCTGAGGGCGCCCGCTCGGTGTATCGTGGTTGTTCGAGGTGATCCAATGGCAGTGAAGGCGCTCTCGTTCTTCAAGCGCAGGGCCGGAATGTCGGTCGAGGACTTCCAGGCGTACTGGCGCGGGACCCACCCGGCGGCACCCGGCTGCCGGGCGTGCGCCGCTACGTGCAGTCCCACACGCTGCCCGGCGGCTACCGCAAGGGGGAGCCCGTCTACGACGGGATCGCGGAAGTCTGGTTCGACGACACCGCCGCGATGCGGGTACTGGCCGCGACGCCCGAGTACGCGGCCGTCCAGGCCGACGAGGCGCGCTTCATCGAGCGCTCGACCATGGGCCTGATCGTCACCGAGGACCACGTCGTCAAGGACGGGCCGGCGCCCGCCGGCGGGGTCAAGAACGTCGAGTTCCTGACCCGGCGGCCCGGCCTGGACGTCGCCGCGTTCCAGACGTACTGGCGCGAGGTCCACGGCCCGCTGGCCGCGCGGATCCCCGTGCTCCGGCGCTACGTGCAGAGCCACACGCGGCGCGCCGCCTACGAGGGCGGGCGCGCGCCCCGCTGGGACGGCGTGGCGCTCACGTGGTTCGACGACACCCAGGCGATGCGCGTGTCGGCGACGACCGCCGAGTACGCGCGCGTGCGGGCCGACGAGCCGAGCTTCCTCGCGCCCGACCCGCCGGTCATCATCACCCGCGAGCACGTGATCGTCGGCTAGAAGATCGAGAAGTCCACCGCCTTCTCGGTGATGAACTCCAGCAGCGCCGGCGTGCCCTCCCGCGTCCGCTCGACGGCGCGCTTGATGGCGGGGACGATCTCGCCGGGCTCGGTGACGCGCTCGCCGTGGCCGCCGAACGCGCGGGCCATGTCGGCGTAGTTCCCGCTGATGTCGGTCGAGCGGTACTTCTCCGTCGCCGCCGGCATGACCTTCAGCTCGATCGCCATCGAGAAGTTGTTGAGCAGGACCGAGAGGATCGGGATGCGCTCGCGCACCGCGGTCTCGAAGTCCATGCCGGTGAAGCCGATGGCGGCGTCGCCCCAGAAATTGACGCAGAGCTTGTCGGGCGCGGCGAGCTTGGCGCCCATGGCGAGCCCGAGCCCGTAGCCGAGCTGCGTCGTCTTGCCCCAGCCGATGTAGGTGAGGGGCGCCACCGGCTCCCAGAAGGGCGAGAGCTGGTCGCGCGGGCTCCCGGCGTCGTGGGTGATGATCGTGTTGGCGACGTCCACGGTGTGCATGAGGTCCCAGAGCACGCGGTAGGGCGAGAGCGGCTTCGACTCGGCCGTGAGCCGGGGCATCCACCGGGCGAGCCACTCGGTCTTGAGCGTCCGGATCTCCTGCGCGACGGCGGCGGCGCGGCCCCGCGGCTTGCCGCGGAGCCGGTCCTTCACCTCGGCGACGAGCGCGCGGAGCGTGAGGTCGGCGTCGCCGATCAGCGCCAGCTCGGCGACCAGGTCCTTGTTCAGGTCGGCCGGGTCGAGCGTCGCGTGGACGATGCGCTTGCCCTTCGGCATGGCCACGCCGTAGTTGGTCGTGGAGAAGCTACAGCCGATCCCGAAGATCAGGTCGGCGTTCGCCAGGAAGTGGTGGAGCGCCTTCGGGATCGAGCGGCCGCCGGAGCCGAGCGCGAGCGGGTGCGTCTCCGGGAAGGCGCTCTTGCCCTGGAGGCTCGTCGTCACCGGCGCCTCCAGCAGCTCGGCCAGCTCGCGCAGCGCCTGCCACGCCCGGGCGTAGTGCACGCCCTGGCCCGCGTAGATCACCGGGCGTTCGGCCGCCACCAGCGCCTCGGCCACCCGCGTCACGTCGCGCGGGTCGGGCCCCGAGCGCAGGCGCCGCGCGGGCGTGTAGCTCCAGCCCTCGGGCATCTCCTCGCGCAGGACGTCCACCGGGAACTCGACCAGGACCGGGCGCGGCCGGCCGTTCCGGACCTGGGTGAACGCGCGCCGCAGGGCGTCGGGCACGGTCTCGGCCAGGATCACCTGCTCGGCCCACTTCGTCACGTGCTGGTAGTTGAGGAAGGAGCTGAAGTTGGGCGGCAGGTTGAGGAGCCGCCGCGGGTAGCCGCCGGGGAGCACCACGATCGGCACCGAGTCGCCGAACGCCTGCGCCACGCCGCCGAACGCGTTCTCGGTGCCCGGGCCGTGCTGCATCGCGAAGACGCCGATGCGCTCGCCGGAGGTGATCCGGCTCACGGCGTCGGCCATGTGGAGCCCGGTCCGCTCCTGGCGCACGATGATGGTGCGGATGTCGGCCTCGGCGGCCGCCTCGATGATCTGGTTGACGGGATAGCCGATCAGGAAGCTGACGCCCTCGCGCTTCAAGATCTCGGCGACGACGGCGGCGACTCTCATGGACGTTCTCCTTTCGAAAACCGGTTTATCCTACACCATGCCTCACCCCCCCGACCTCCTGGACCAGATCCTCGCCCTCGACCCCGGCGCGCGGCGCATCGCGGCATTCGCGCGCCCCCGCGCCGCCCTCGCCGCCGCGCGCGCGCTCCGCCGCGCGCGGCGCGCGCTGATCGCCACCGGCTTCACCGTGGAGCCCGGCCTGCCGGAGACCGACGGCCCGCCCGGCGCCGCCGTCCTCGGCCGCGCCCTCCGCGTGCTCGGGGCCCGCGTGAGCTACGTGACCGACCGGGTGAACGTGGCCGTGCTCGAGGCCGCGCTCGGCGCGCTCGGCGAGCCGCGCGACGTCGTCGTCTATCCCGACGCGGGCGGCGCGGCGCGCGCGATCCTCGCCGCCGTCCGCCCCACGCATCTCGTCGCGATCGAGCGCCCGGGGCGCACGCGCGCGGGCGACTACCTGTCGGAGCGCGGCGAGTCCATCGCCGCCTTCAACGCTCCCGTGGACGAATTGTTTCTCGCCCCCGGCCGCGCGATCACCGTCGGCATCGGCGACGGCGGCAACGAGATCGGCATGGGGAGCGCGCTGGCGCGGATCCGGCGGCTGGGCCGCGGTCGGGCCCGGCTCGCGTCGATCGTGCGCGTGGACCACCTGGTCGTCGCCGGCGTCTCGAACTGGGGCGCCTACGGGGTCGTGGCCGCGCTCGGCCGGCTCGCCGGGCGCGACCTCCTCCACACGCCCGGGGACGAGCGCCGGCTCGTTGAGGCGTGCGTCGCGGCCGGGGCCGCCGACGGCATCACGCGCAAGCGCGAGCCGACGGTGGACGCGCTCCCGCTCGAGGCCCACGCGGCCGTCGTCGAGCTGCTCCGGCTGGCCGCCGCTTCCGGTATCATGGGGGCGCGATGACCATCCACGAGGAGTACCGGGCGACGCACCCGAAGTCGGCCGCGCTCTGGGAGCGGGCGCGCGCGGCCATCCCCGGCGGCATCACCCACGACATCCGCCACCTCCAGCCGTTCCCGGCCTACATCGAGCGCGCGAGCGGCACGCGCAAGTGGGACGTGGACGGCCGCGAGTACATCGACTACTGGATGGGCCACGGCGCCCTCTTCCTCGGCCACTGCCACCCCGCGGTGGTGCAGGCGGTGCAGGCGGAGGTCGCGCGCGGCACCCACCTGGGCGCCTGCCACGAGCTGGAGGTGCGGTGGGCCGAGCTGGTGAACCGGCTGATCCCGTGCGCCGAGCTGACGCGCTTCACCATGTCGGGCACCGAGGCCACGCACCTCGCCATGCGCGTGGCGCGCGCCTACACCGGGCGGAACCGCATCGTGAAGCTCGCGGGCCATTTCCACGGCTGGCACGACGGCGCCGTGGCGGGCGTGAACCCGCCCTACGACGTGCCGATGTCGGCCGGCATCCCGGGCGCCACGCTCGACCAGGTGCTGCTCTGCCCGCCCAACGACGTCAAGGCCGTCGAGGCCCTGCTCGAGCGCGGCGACGTCGCCGCCGTCATCCTCGAGCCGGCGGGCGGCCAGGCCGGCACGACGCCGACGATCCCGGGCTACCTCCAAGAATTGCGCGCGCTGACGACGCGCCACCACGTGGTCCTGATCTTCGACGAGGTGATCACGGGCTTCCGCTACGCGCCGGGCGGCGCCCAGGCCTACTTCGGCGTCACGCCCGACCTCACCACGCTCGCGAAGATCGTCGCCGGCGGGCTGCCGGGCGGCGCCCTCTGCGGCCGGCGCGAGCTGATGGCGATGCTCGCCTTCCGCGGCGACGCCGACTGGGACCGCGCCTCGCGTGTCGCCCACGCCGGCACCTTCAACGCCAACCCGCTCTCGGCCGCCGCCGCCATCGCCACCCTCGAGCGGTGCGCCGACGCGTCGCTCCAGGCGCGGGCCAACAAGCTGGGCGACGAGCTGCGGCGGGGGCTGGGGGCGGCCATGCAGCGCGCCGGGGCGCCGGGCACCTGCTACGGCGAGGCGTCCATCTACCACGTGTCGTTCGAGGGCAAGCCCGGCCTGGCCGGCTTCGACCGCCCGCGCCAGGGCGGCCTCTACCATCTGCTGCGCTGCGCGCTCTTGAACCACGGCCTGGACTGCTCGATGCACCACGGCTGGATCTCGGCCGTGCACACCGAGGAGGACGTCGAGAAGACGCTCGCCGGCTACGAGCGCGCGTTCCGCGCGATGGCCGCCGAGGGGGCGTTCGGCGCGCGATGAGCCGCCGGCGCGCGCTCGTCCTCGCGCTCGCCGCGCTCGCCCTCGCGGGCGGGTGCGTCAACTACCCGAAGGTCATCGACATCGGCGGTATCCGCCTCCAGCCGAGCAACGGCCGGGCCGTGCGCGATGGCGCCGGCGCCCTCTTCTACGTGGACATCCAGAGCGTCGGGATGTTCGGGGACGTGCTCGTCCGCGTCGAGACGCAGGCGGCCCGGAGCGCCCAGCTCGTGAACGCCGCCGGCGCGCCGCTCGCGCGCCTCGACGTGCCCGGCAACGCCCAGGTCCGGCTCGCCCCCGGCGGGCAGCGCGTCGTGCTCTCCGACCTCAAGCGCGAGCTCAAGCCGGGCGAGGTCGTCATCGTCACGCTCATCTTCGAGAAGTCCGGCGCCATCGGCGTCATCTCCCCCGTCGAGTAGCCGCATCCTCGGCGGGATCGTCCGGCGCTTCACCGCGATGCTCTCGGCCGCCTGCTTCGGTGGGCGCTCTTCCTCACGTGGGGCTGGGTGGACCAGGGGACGCCGCCGAACCCGCACCTCGCCGAGGCCCGCGTGCTCCATCCCGAGTACGACGGGCTCGGCGACGCGCAGCTCACGCGCCTGCTGATCGCGCGCGACCCCGACCGCTGGGCGCCGCTGCTCGGCCGGACGCCGGCTGGCGTCACCGACGACGGCGTGGACGAGGACGCCCGGGCGCGCGCACGGGCCCTGCCGCCGCCGCGGCCCGGCCGGGCGTGGGCGCTCGGGCTCCTGGCCGGGGTCGTGGCGGGCGCCATCCCGTGGGCCGTCCTCGCGGTCGCGCGCCGCCTCGTGCGGCGGCTCCGCTGAGCGGCGCGCGCCCGGCGCG
>JACPCH010000203.1 GCA_016179875.1 Candidatus Rokuibacteriota bacterium
CACAACCAGACGGCGCTCCTGATCAAGGGCGCGCTCCTGTTCCGGAAGAACACCGTGGTCGCCGACGTCCCGTATCTGCTGAAGCGGCACCCGTAGTACTCTCGGATGCGTGAGCACCGCCCGCGAGACCGACGCCGTCTTCGTGATGGCCGACCTGTCGGGCTTCACCGCCCTCACCGAGGCCCACGGCAACCTCCGCGCGGCCGACGTCGTCGCCCGCTATCAGGAGATCGTGCGCGCGGTGCTCGAGCCGGGCGTGCGCTTCCTCGAGCGCGTCGGCGATGAGGTCGTGCTGGTGGCGGAGGAGGCGGTGCCGGCCATCCGGACGGCCGTCCGCCTGCGCGACGCGATCGAGCGCGAGCCGCTCTTCCCCATGGTCCGGATCGGCCTGAACGGCGGGCGCGTGGTCGAGCGCGACGGCGAGTATTTCGGCGCGGCGCTGAACGTCGCCGCGCGCGTGACAGCCCACGCGCGGCCGGGACAGATCCTCGCCACCGAGACGGTCGCGGCGCGGGCGCGCGCGCTGCCGGACGTCACGCTCTGCCGTCTCGGCGACGTGAAGTTCAAGAACGTGGCCGGGCCGGTCCCCGTCTTCGAGCTGGTCTGCCGGCCCGATGAGGCGCCCGCGGTGATCGATCCGGTCTGCCGGATGCGCGTGGATCCCGAGACGGCGCCCGCGCGGCTCACCTACAGGGACGCGGCCTACCACTTCTGCTCGCTGGCCTGCGCGAAGGCGTTCCTGGAGGCCCCCGATGCCTATCCTCTATAACAAGAGCGGCTGACCCACCTGCACGCACGCGAGAGAGGCTCTCTCGCGCCGGGGCATCGCGTTCGAGAGCCGGCTGACCGACGAGACGCCGGTGGACCGCGCGGCCACGCTCGCGCTGGCGCGCGGGGCCCGGCGGCTCCTGGTCAAGGCGGGCGACGGGATCCTGCGCCTCGACGCGGGCGCGCGGCCCCTCGGCGAGTCGGACGTCGTGAAGTACCTCGTGCACGAGGACGGCTTCCTGCGCGTGCCGGTGCTGGTGCTGGGCGACCTGCTGGTGCGCGGCTACACGGAGGAGCTGTACCGGGAGGCGCTCGGCGGCTGACGGCGCCGGGCGCGGCGCTACCGGATCGTCGCCGTCACCGCCATCAGCGTCTCGCTCCCGCCCTGGGTCGTGCGGAAGCCGAGGATCCGGCGCAGGACGTCGTGGGTCTGCGTCGTCGAGCCGCCGAGCACCACCGGCCGGCCCGAGGGCAGGATCAGCTCGGTCGAGGCCTCGTTCACCTCGATCACGCCCGAGCCGTCCGGCGCGAACCAGCTGATGGACGGCGTCAGGCGCACCCGCACCTGGTCGCCCGGCAGGATGCTCGCGCGCACCTTGAGCGAGGTGCCGACGTCCCGGAACTGGACGCCCGTGGCGATGTACCCGGCGCCCGTCAGGTAGTCGCGGTAGTACGCCACCTGGGGGTACGGCACCTGGCTCGCGATCAGCAGCGTGGACTCGCCCCCGTCCTGCACGAGCGTGAAGACGCCGGTCGTCTGCTGGGTCTTGCGCTGGGTGCTCTCGACGCCCACCCGGCCCTGGGGGCGTGCGCTCCCGCGCTCGGTGATGATCACGCGGCCGCTGCCCTCGATCCCTTCGCGGCTCTGGGTCGCGGTCTGCCGGAAATCGAAGGCGACCTTGATCATGCGCGAGCTCTGGGCGCCGAGCCCGGCCGGGCCGAGGAGGACCGAGGCCCCCAGCAGGAGCGCGCCGGTGCGCGTCATGGCCCCAGCCTAGCGCCGCCGCACCACCCGCGCAAAGGGCTTGCGAGCGCCGCGCCCTTGGGCGAATCTCTGGGCAGCCATGGCCACGCGCGACCTCTACATCGTCGCGGCCGACCGCAAGGACCTCTACAAGGTCCTGCGCAAGCAGTTCGCCGACAACGAGAACGTCGAGGTCATCCTGGACCGCCGGCAGGGCGAGCGGCGCGCGGCGGCGGGCGGCACCAAGCGCGAGAAGCGGAAGAGCGAGCGGCGCCGGGCCGAGGAGGCCCACCTGCTCCGGACGCTCGGCGTCATCCTCGTCGCGGGAACGAAGAAGCCCGCTAGCCGCCGAGGTAGAGGCGCTTGACCTCCGGGTCCGCCAGCAGCGCGGTCCCCGCCCCCTCGAGGCGGTTGCGCCCCAGCTCCAGCACGTAGCCGCGGTCGGCGATCGCCAGCGCGCGCGCCGCGTTCTGCTCGACGATCATCAGCGTGAACCCCGCCCGCTTCATCTCGATGAGCTTGTCGAAGATCAGCGTCACGAACTTCGGCGAGAGGCCGAGCGAGGGCTCGTCGAGCAGGATGAGCCGCGGCTTGGTCATGAGCGCGCGGCCGATCGCCACCATCTGCTGCTCGCCGCCCGACATCGTGCCGGCCTTCTGCTTGCGGCGCTCGGCCAGGATCGGGAAGAGCGCGTACACGCGCTCGAGCGCGGCCGCCACCTCCCGGGCGTCGGTCACCGTGTAGGCGCCCATCTCGAGGTTCTCGAGCACCGTCATCAGCGGGAAGACGATCCGGCCCTGCGGCACGTAGGCGAGGCCCCGGCGGAGGACGAGGTCGGGACGGAGCCCCGTGATCTCCTCGCCGTTGAACACGACCCGGCCGTTGCGGGGCTTGAGGACGCCGATCATCGCCTTGAAGGCGGTGGACTTGCCGGCGCCGTTGGGGCCGATGATGCTGACGATCTCGCCCGGGTGCACCGAGAGCGAGACACCGTGCAGGATGTCCATGGCGCCGTAGCCGGCGGTGATCTCGTAGGCGGTGAGAAGCTGGGCGTTCACGCCCCGCCCCGCTTGGCGCAGACGTAGAGGACGTGCGGATAGGGCAGGACGTCGGGCATCGGGTGGCGCCGCACGCTGAAGCCGACGGCCTCGAGCGCGGCCGTCAGCTCGGCGGCGCCCCAGTAGCTCACCGGCGTCGCCGGCGCCATCGCCCGGTCGAGCGCCCACGTGAACCAGCGCTTCCACGCCGGCCGCGTGTCCACGTCCTTGACGACCAGCGTGCCGCCCGGCGCCAGGCACCGGTGCAGCTCCCGCAGCAGCGGCGCCACCGTCGCCCGCGGCACGTGGTGCACGATGTCGAGCATGTAGGCGGCCGCTACCTCCCCGTCGCCCTTGAAGTCGCGCGCGTCGCCGTGCTCGTAGGCCACGTTCTCGAGGCCGAGGCGCCCCGCGGCCCGGCGCGCCAGCGCGATCCGGCGCCCGTTCACGTCGAGCCCCCGCACGAACCGCCGCGGCCCGGTGGCGCCGTAGTACAGCGAGAAGAGCCCGAAGCCGCAGCCGATGTCGAGCACGGGGCCCGACGCGGGCAGGTGCCGGCCGATCTCGTCGAGGAAGCGCTGGCGCAGGATCCAGAACCGCGCCCAGCAGTAGGCGCGCACGACCGGGTCGTCGTAGGCGGCGATGATGCGATGGACGATCTCACCGCGCATAGACGATGTACCCGGCCCCGCGCCGGTCCACGCGGTAGCCGCGCAGCCGGAGCCGGAGGCTCGGCCACTGGTCCACGCGCTGGTAGCCGCCCGCCGGCCAGCTCCGCTCGAACAGCACGAGGAACTTCGGCGGGCGCCGGTCGAACTCCGCCGCGAAGTCCGCGCGGAGCTTGTGGATCGGCCACTGATCGGTGTCGTGATAGAAGTGGAAGTCGTAGAGGAACTTCGTGGACTGCACGGCGCGCAGGCGCAGGAGCGCGTGCACGCCGCCCTCGGTGGTGTCGAGCACCTGGACGTACTCGCCCGGCCCCACGCGCCCGGCGAGGTCGCGCACGAGCGCGCTCACGCGGCGCTCCTTCTCCGCGATCCAGGCGGCGCCCGACGCCTCGGCCCCCTTGACGCCCAGCAGGACGGCGGCGGCGGCGACGCTCGCGAGCAGCGGGAGCGCCCCCGCCCACCGGCGCGCGGCGACGAGCGGCTCGACCTCGGCGAAGAGCGCCACCGCGGCGAAGGCCGCGAGCGGGTAGAGGTGGTACTCCCAGCCCTTGCCCTGGCCGGCGAAGTGCGCGACGCCGTAGCCGAGCCCGAGCGCGACCGCGGCGTGGCGCGCCGTGAAGCGCCGGCGCCAGAGCGCGGCACCGAGCGACAGCGCCACGCCGGCGGCGATGGCGATCCACACCTGCCAGCGCCACATCGTCCACTCGGCCGGCCGGCCGAGGCGCGCGTAGAACGGCAGGAGATAGTCGAAGACGATCTCGCGCCAGGCGGCGAGCCCGCCGCGCGCCGCGACCCAGAGCGTCACCAGCATCGGCGCCACCAGCGCGGACATCGCGAAGATCGCCGCCGCGATCCCCGCGGGCCGGCCGCGCCGCCGGGCGACCGCCGCGACGAGCGCCGCGAGCGCCGCGGCCAGGAGCGCCGCGTGAGGCTTGATGGTGAGCCCGGCCCCGAGCGCGGCGCCGCCCCACAGCAGCGGCCACTCCACGCCGTGCTCGGCCCAGCGCGCCACGCCGAGCGCGCCGAGCAGCAGGAACGGGCAGAGCAGGAAGTCGCGCTGGCCCGCCTGCCACGCGCCGCCCGCCAGGTGGTAGACGGCGAAGAAGAGCCCGGCCGCCGCCGCCGCCGCGCGCCCCCCCGGCGCCACGAGCGCGCCGACGCAGAGCGCGGTGCCGGCGAGCCAGAGCAGGTCGAACGCGCGGAAGCCGGCGTCGCTCGCGCCGAACACCGTGAGCGCGGCCCGGTGCAGCAGGTACACGCCCGGGAAGTTCATGTCGAAGAGATCGCGGTACGGCACGGCGCCCTCGCCGAGGCGCCAGGCGATGTAGTGCATGATCGGCGCGTCGTGGACCAGGGGCCAGCCGCGCGAGCGCCACGCGAGCCACGCGGCGAGGGCGGCGAGCGGCGCCAGGAGCGCGAGGCTAGCGGCCGAAGTACGCTTCAATGACGCGCTCGTCGGCCTGGATGAGGCCGGGCGGCCCCTCGGCGATCTTCTCGCCGTGGTCGAGGACGAAGACCGTCTCGCAGAGCCCCATGACGACCTTCATGTCGTGCTCCACCAGCAGAATCGTCTTGCCCTCGTCGCGGAGCCGCCGGACGGCGTCGAGCAGGTCGTTGAGGAGCGTGCGGTTGACGCCGGCCGCGGGCTCGTCGAGCAGGACCAGCGTGGGGTCGCGCATCAGGACGCGCACGAACTCCACCAGCTTCTGCTGGCCGTAGGACAGGTTGCCCGCGTACTCGTCCTTGAGGCCCTCGAGGTTGACGAAGCGCAGCAGCTCGAGCGCGCGCGTGCGGGCGGCGGCCAGCGGGCCGTCCGTCACCACGAGCAGGTTCTCCAGCGCGGACAGCTCGGGGAACACCCGGATGATCTGGAAGGTGCGCCCGATGCCGAGGCGCGCGACCTCGAACGGCTTGAGGCCGTCGATGCGCCGGCCGTTGAAGAGCACCCGCCCGGCGTCGCGCCGCTCGAGGCCGGTGATGCAGTTGAAGAGCGTCGTCTTGCCGGAGCCGTTGGGGCCGATGAGGCCGTAGATGCGGCCGGGCTCGAGGCGCAGCGACACGCCGGCCACCGCGGCGACGCCGCCGAAGTGCTTGCTGAGCGCGTCGACCTCGAGGACCGGCGCCGCCATCAGAGCGTCCTCGGCAGCCGGTACTTTGTCTGAAGCAGCCCGAGCACCCCGCGCGGCATCAGGAGGACGACCGCGGCGATGATCGCGCCGAACAGGAGCTGGTGGACGTACGGGAAGCGCGCCCACACGATCTCCTGCGAGACGAAGAGCACGATCGCGCCCAGGACCGGCCCCCACACGGTGCCCTTGCCGCCGAAGAGCGCCATCACGATCATGGTGATCGTCGTCGCCAGCGGAAAGACGCTGATCGGCTCGATGTAGCCCTGGTCGCGCGCCGCCAGCGCGCCGACCACGCCGGGGCCGGCCGCCGAGAGCAGGAACGCGTAGAGCTTGTGCCGCGCGGTGTCGATGCCCATGGCCTCGGCCGCCACCTCGTCCTCGCGGATCGTCATGAGCCGGAGGCCGAAGCGCGACGTGATGATCAGGTACGTCAGGAGCGTCACCCCCGCCGCCGCCAGCGCCATCGCGTAGTAGATCGGCACGGTCGCGTGCAGCGTCGGCAGCGACAGCCCCGACCCGCCGCCGGTCAGGCCCTCGAAGTAGGACGTGAGCGCGCGGAGGACCTCGTTGAGCCCGAGCATGGCGATGGCGAAGTACGGCCCCTTGAGCCGGAGGCACGGGTAGCCGATGACGAGCGCGAGGACGCACGCCGCCGCGCCGCCCGCGAGCGCGGCCGGGAGCCACGGCCAGCCGGCCTTGGCGATGAGGATCGCGCCGGCGTAGGCGCCGGCCCCGAAGAACGCCACGTGGCCGAACGACACGTAGCCGGTGAGCCCGGAGATCAGGTTCCACGAGCCGGCGAGCGCGATCCACATGAAGAGCTGGAGCATCGCCCGCACGCCGTAGCCGGTGCCGACGATCGGGTACAGGGCGAGCGCCGCCGCCAGGACGGCGAGCCCCGTCAGGAAGGCGCGAGGCGCGAGCGTCACGTCTGCCGGCCGCCCAGGAGCCCGGTCGGGCGCACCAGCAGCACGACGACCAGCAGCACGTAGGCGACCACCTCGGAGAGCTGCGAGGTCAGGAACAGCGACGCGATCTGCTCGACGAGGCCGAGGAGGACGCCGCCGAGGAGCGCACCCGGGTAGTTCCCGGCGCCGCCCAGCACGATGACCAGGAACGACTTGAAGGTCCAGACCTGCCCCATCTCGGGCTGGACCGCGACGACGACCGCGATGAGCGCGCCGCCGGCGGCGGCCAGCGCGGAGGCGAGGCCGAACGTGATCGTGTGGATGCGCCCCACGTTCACGCCGCACACCATCGCGACCTCGCGGCTCTGGGACGTCGCGCGGATCGCCCGGCCGAGCCGCGTGCGCTGGAGCAGCAGGAAGGCGAGCGTCGTGACGCCCGCGGCGAAGACGAACGCCAGGACGCGGGTCTTCGAGAACGCGAACGGCCCCAGCCCCCAGGAGCCGGTCAGGTACTCCACCGCGCGCAGGTCCGACGTGAAGGCGAGCTGGGCCAGGTTCACGAGCGCGATCGAGATGCCGAAGGTGAGCAGGAGCGACGACAGCTCCGGCGCGTCCACGACGCGGAACACGAGCGTGCGCTGGAGCACCGCGCCGATCACGAACAGCACGGCCATGGACACCGGCACCGAGAGGTAGGGGTTGAGGCCCAGGCCGGCGTAGAGGAAGTAGGTCGTGTAGGCGCCGAGCATCAGGAGCGGCCCGTGGGCGATGTTGATGACCCGCATGACGCCGAAGATGAGCGCAAGCCCGAGCGCGACCATGGCGTAGAGCGCGCCGGCGAGGATGCCGGAGATCACCACCTGGCCGACCATCGTCGGCGTGACGACGACGTTCATGGCTCAGCGGGGGGCGGGACGCCCCGCCCCCCGCGGGCGACCGCTCAGCGCTGGTTCCAGGCGGGCATCGGGTAGCGTGGCTTGCCGGTCGCCAGCTCGTCGGGCCAGACGATGACCTTCTTCCCGTCCTGCCACTGGGTCATGACCATCTTGTGGGCGATCTGGAACCCATCCTGGTCCACCCGGTAGTCGCCGAACGCCGTCTTCATCTCGAGCTTGAGGAGCACGTCGCGGACCTTGTCCGCGTCGAGGGTGCCGGCGCGCTTGACGGCCTCGACGTAGACCTGGCAGCCGGCGTAGCCGGCCGCCGAGTGGTAGACCGGCTCCCGCCCGAACTCCTTCGTGTACGCCTCGTTGAACTCCTTGTTGCCCGGGTAGGGCAGCGCCTTCTCCCACTGGGTGGCGCCGTAGATGTACTCGGCGTTCTGCTTGAGGAGCGTGTAGAACTCCGGCAGGTCGCCGCCCACCGTGAGCCCGTACATCTTCGGATTGAGGTTCAGCTCCTTCATCTGGCGCGTGATCGCGACCGCGTCGTCGAAGTACGTCGAGCCGGCCACGACGTCCGGGTTGGCCGCCCGGATCTTCGTCAGGATCGCGGAGAAGTCCTGATTGCCCTTGGGGTAGCCCTCCTGGAAGACGACCTGCAGCCCCTTCTTCCTGGCGATCTCGGCGGCGCCGTTGGCCGCCGCCTTGGCGAAGAGCGTGTCCTCGTTGAGGATCGCCACCGTCTTGAGCCCGCGCTTGGCCGCCATGTCGATGAGGCCTTCCAGGTAGACCTCGGCCGGCGAGATGATCATGAAGATGTAGTAGCGCTTCTTGTCCGGCGGCCGCTTGAAGATCGAGGTCGTCGCCGCCAGCGGCGAGACCGCGACCTTTTTGTACTTCTCGGTGACGTTGACGACGGCTTCCGTGATCGGCGACGAGTACGGGCCCATCACGGCCTCCACCTTGTCCTCCGTGATGAGCTTCTCGTAGAGCCGCACGCCGGTGGCCGGCATGGACTGGTCGTCGTACACGACGAACTCGACCTTGCGGCCCAGCAGGCCGCCCCTGGCGTTCAGCTCCTTGGCGCAGAGCTTGTAGCCTTCGTGCATGTAGTTGCCGAGCTTCGCGTAGGTGCCGGTGAGCGAGAGCGAGGCGCCGATGCGGATCGGCCCCTGCGCGCCGGCCGGCAGGCTCGCGACGAGCACGCCGGTCGCGGCGATGAGAGCGCCGAGTGCCTTCAGGGTCATGGAGTCCCTCCCGGGGGTACGGTTCGAGCCCATCACGGATAGCATCCGCCGCTTTGACGTGTCAAGGCTACGCCAAGTAGACTCCCTGCGCCATGACCGCCCTCGACGGCCTCCGGGTGCTCGACCTCTCCAGCCAGCTCTCGGGCCCCTACTGCGCCATGCTGCTCGGCGACCTCGGCGCCGACGTGGTCAAGGTGGAGCACCCGGCCGGCGGCGACGCGGCCCGGCTCGGCGCGCCCCACGTCGGCGGCGAGTCGGCCCCCTTCATGACCGTGAACCGCAACAAGCGCTCGATCACCGTGGACCTCAAGACGCCCGACGGCCTCGGCCTCGTGCGCCGGCTCGCCGCGCGCGCCGACGTGGTGGTCGAGAACTGGCGCCCGGGCACCGCCGCCCGCCTCGGCCTCGGCTACCCGGACCTTCGCGCCGGGAATCCGCGGGTCATCTATTGCTCCATCTCGGGCTTCGGCCAGACGGGACCCTACGCCGCGCGCGGCGGCTTCGACCGCATCGCCCAGGGCATGTCGGGCCTCATGTCCATCAACGGCGCGGAGGACGGCCCGCAGCTGGTGGTGCCGATCCCGATCGCGGACATCGGCACCGGCATGTTCGGGCTGATCGGCATCCTGGCCGCGCTCGCCTGGCGGGCGACATCCGGCGAGGGCCAGTGCGTGGACGCCTCGCTGCTCGAGACGCCGCTGGCGTGGTCGGTGTACGAGGCCGCCGAGGTCTTCGCCACCGGCGCCACGCCGCGGCGCCTCGGCCAGGGCCACCGCACCAACGCGCCCTACCAGGCCTTCCGCACCGCCGACGGCTGGCTCAACCTGGGCGGCGGCTCGCAGCAGTTCTGGCGGGCGATCTGCACGGTGCTCGAGGTCGAGCACCTCGTGGACGACCCGCGGTTCACCACGCCGACCCTCCGGGTCCAGCACCGCCAGGCCCTCGAGGATCTCCTGCAGCCGCGCTTCCTCACGGCGCCGACCGCGGTGTGGCTCGAGAAGCTGGAAGCCGCCGGCGTGCCGGCCGGGCCGATCCTGACCTACGACCAGGTCCTGGCCGACCCGCACGTGCGCGCCCGCGAGATGATCGTCGAGGTGGAGCACCCGCGCGCCGGCCGCACGCGCGTGCTCGGCGTGCCGGTCAAGCTCTCGCGGACGCCGGGCACGGTGCGCCGCCCCGCGCCCACGCTCGGCCAGCACACGGACGAGATCCTGGGCGAACTCGGATACGACGCGGCGGCGATCGGGGACTTCCGGGCGCGCGGGGTGGTGTGAGGGACCCGCCGGTCACTCGATGACACGATCCGCGCGCAGCAGCACCAGCGGCGGAATCGTGAGCCCGAGCGCCTTCGCCGTCTTGAGATTGACCACCAGCTGGAACGTGGTCGGCTGCTCGACGGGCAGGTCGCCGGCCTTGGCGCCCTTGAGGATCTTGTCGACGTAGAGGGCGGCCCGGCGAACCAGGTCATCCCGGATGGGCCCGTAGGAGATGAGCCCGCCGCGCTCGACGTTCTCCTTGAGCTGGTACATGACGGGCAGCCGGTGCCTGGACGCGAAGGCGATGATCCAGTCGATGGAAAGCTGATGGACGGGGTCGGCGGTCATGAGGAGCGCCGCGGGACGGTCCCGCAGCATCGCGCCGAACGCGCGCTCGAACTCCTCGCCCCTGCGCACCTCAATGGATTGCAGCGCCACGCCGAGCGCTCGGGCTCCGGCCTGCGCCTCGTTGAAGTGCGATTTCTGGTCCGGATTGGCCGGGTTCCAGAGCAGGGCCAGGCGGGCGATGCCGGGCACGACCTCTTTGAGCAGCTCCAGGCGCTTGGCCGCCAGGCCCGCGCCCAGCTGCATCAGCCCCGTGACATTGCCGCCCGGCCGCGCGAGGCTCGCGACGAGCCCGGTGCTGAGGGGATCGCCCGTGACGGCCATGACGATGGGGATCGTCGT
>JACPCH010000204.1 GCA_016179875.1 Candidatus Rokuibacteriota bacterium
GAAGAGGATCCCGCGCGGCGCCGCCACCGGGCGGACGCGGATCCGGTTCTTGTCGGAGGCGTCGAGGAACCGGCCGCCCTCGAGCACCTGGAGGTACCAGAGCTGGCCGACCAGCACCAGGAAGGCGGCCATGACGACGCCGGCGACGGCCACGACGCAGCGCTGGCCGTCGTCGCGGCGCGGGGGCAGCCCGCGGGAGCCGCCGCGGAGGCTCGGGCGCGCGCTCACGGCGTCCGGGCGCGGAGGGCGTCCGCCCACGCGAGCGCGAGCACCAGGAGCGTGGCCAGGAAGCCGTTGTACAGGGCCTGCGGCAGCACGACGTACAGCATGACCTCGCCGAAAGGCGCGGGGAAGCGGAAGAGCTTCAGCAGGGCGAAGCGGGCCAGGCCCTCGGCGATCGTGAGGAGCACGAGCCCGGGCACCTGCACGAGCGGCTGGCCGACGGACAGGCGGCTGCCGACGGCACCGATCGCGAACCCGATCAGCGCCTTGGTGAGCGCCTGCACGCCGATGAGCCCGCCGCCCGCCGCATCCTGCAGGAGCCCCGCCGCGAACCCGGCGAGGGCGCCGAACTCCGGGCCGCGCCGGAGCGCCAGGAGCACGACGACGATGAGCGGCAGGTCCGGCGTCACGCCGGCGATGCGCAGCGCGGGCGCCACCGTCGCGTGGGCGACGCCGCCGCCGAAGACCGTGAGCGCGAGCAGCGCGCGCATCAGCCGCCCGTCGGGAAGTAGGCGGTCAGGTCCTGCCCCGTCGGGCCCGTCACCACCAGCACCTCGTCCACGCGCGCGAAATCCACCGCCGGCTCGAGCACCGCGTAGTGGAAGAGCGCGGAGCCGCGATCGTCGATCGCGCGCACCCGGCCGATCGGGATGCCGCGCGGGAAGAGCCCGCCCTGCCCCGAGGTCACCAGGAGATCGCCCGTCTGGATGGACGCGCCGTCACGCGCCATGTACTTGAAGCGGATCGTGCCGCGCGGGTCGCCCTCGACGATGCCCGGCGTGCGCGTGCGCACCACGTGGGCGCCCACGGTGGACGCCGGGTCGGTGAGCACCTGGACGATGGCCGCGCCCGCCCGCACCTCGACGATGCGGCCGACGAGGCCCTCGGGCGAGATCACCGCCGTCATGCGCGCGACCCGGTCGCCGCGCCCGCGGTTCACCGTGAGCGCACGGACCCAGCCGCCCCACTCGCGGGCGATGACCTCGCCGGACAGGGTGGCGAGCGGCAGGCGCTCCTGCAGCGCGAGCAGATGGCGCAGGCGCCGGTTCTCGTCGTCGGTCTCGGTGACCCGGAGCGCCTCGACCCGCAGCCGTTGGTTCTCCTCGCGCAGCCGCCGGTTCTCGGCGCGCACGTTCTTCCAGTCGAGGTAGGTCGTCCAGACGCCGAGCGCGGCGCGCGAGGCCCTGGCGAGTCCGGCGTGCACCGGGGTGGTGACGAGCGCGACGAGGTCGCCCGCGCGCGAGGCGTAGCCGCGGGTCTGGAGCGTGAGGAGCAGCAGGCAGACGGCGACCAGCGACAACAGGAGCGCGACCTTCCGAATCCTCACCCTCCGCCCTCCCGAGCCGGACGCGGCGACGCGCTAGGCGGGGATCGCCACCTTCCTCAAGAGATCGAGCTCGTCGAGCACCTTGCCCGTGCCCAGCGCGACGCACGACAGCGGGTCGTCGCCCTGCGTGACGGGCAGATTGGTTTCCTGGCGCAGCAGGTGATCGAGGCCGCGGAGCAGGGCGCCGCCGCCGGTGATCACGATGCCCTTGTCCACGATGTCGGCGGCCAGCTCCGGCGGCGTGCGCTCCAGGCAGGTACGCACCGTCTCGACGATCGTCATGACGGGCTCCCGCAGGGCCTCGCGGATCTCCTCGTCGGTGATCACGATGGTCTTCGGGATCCCGTCGATGAGGTCGCGGCCCTTGACCTCCATGGTGCGGCGCTCGCCGCCCATCGGGTACGCGGAGCCGAGCGTCACCTTGATCTCCTCCGCGCGGCGCTCGCCGACGAGCAGGTTGTAGTGCTTGCGGATGTACTGCACGATCGCCTCGTCCATCTCGTCGCCGGCGATGCGCACCGACTTCGAGTACACGATGCCGGAGAGCGAGATCACCGCGACCTCGGTGGTGCCGCCGCCGATGTCCACGATCAGGTTCCCGCCGGGCTCCTGGATCGGCAGCCCGGCGCCGATGGCCGCGGCCATCGGCTCCTCGATCAGGTACACCTCGCGCGCGCCCGCCTGCATCGCCGAGTCGCGCACGGCGCGCTTCTCGACCTGCGTGATCCCCGACGGCACGCCGACGACGATGCGCGGCCGCACGAGCGTGCGGCGGCGGTGCACCTTCGAGATGAAGTAGTGGAGCATCTTCTCGGTCACGTCGAAGTCGGCGATGACGCCGTCCTTCAGCGGCCGGATCGCGACGATGTTGCCCGGCGTGCGCCCCAGCATCGCCTTGGCCTCGTGGCCGACGGCGAGGACCGAGTGGTCCGCCTGGTGGATGGCGACGATCGACGGCTCGTTGAGGACGATGCCCTCGCCGCGCACGTAGACGAGCGTGTTCGCGGTGCCGAGATCGACGGCGAGGTCGTTGGAGAACATTCCGGCCAAGAGGTTGTAGAACATCCCCACTCCGTTGCGCTCAGAAATCGCCCAGCCCCGGGCTCTTACACTAGCACAGTCCGTGCCACGCCAAAACAAAAACTCCATTTTTCCAAGGCTTTAGCCCCACCGTTGGCGCCTGACCGGGCGCGGCGCGCCGGGAACGAAGGGTTCCGAAAATGCCCGAGAATTCAGCGGGTTCCACCCGCGAGTCGGCGGCGTACGTAGGGCACGAGGCCGCCCTCGCGGATGAGGGCCTGCAGGGTCTCGGGGAACGGCGCCGCGTGCCAGCGCCGGCCGGTCGCGGCGTCCAGGATGGCACCGGTCGTGACGTCCACCGTCACGCGGTCGCCGTCGGCGAGGGCGCGGGCGGCCTCCGCGCACTCGAGCACGGGCAGGCCGATGTTGATGGCGTTGCGCAGGAAGATCCGCGCGAAGCTCACCGCGATCACGGCGCCGATGCCGAAGGCGTGCAGCCCCGCCGGCGCGGTCTCGCGCGACGAGCCGCAGCCGAAGTTCTTGCCCGCGACGAGGACGTCGCCGGGCTTCGCCTTCCGGGCGAAGCCGGGATCGAGGCCCTCCATGATGTAGGGCGCCAGCTCGGCCGGGTTCCGCATGTTGAGGTACTTGCCCGGCATGATGACGTCGGTGTTGACGTCGTCCCCGAACGTCCAGACGCGGCCCTCGATCATCTCAGAACCCGTGAACGAATCGCCTGTCGAGCCGCGTCCCGGGTCCCCCGGGGCGCGTGCGAGCGCTGGGGGGCATGGGGGGGCCCGTCGAGGCCCCCCATGTTCTCAGACGACCTCGTCGGGCGCGGCGATGGCGCCCTTGATCGCCGAGGCGGCGGCCACCGCGGGGTTCGCGAGATAGGACTGCGCGGTCGGATCGCCCATGCGGCCGACGAAGTTCCGGTTCGACGTCGACAGGCAGACCTCGTTCCGGCCGAGGATGCCCATGTGCCCGCCGAAGCACGCGCCGCACGTCGGCGTGGAGACCGCGGCGCCCGCCTCCGAGAAGATCTCGAGCAGGCCTTCGCGCAGCGCCTGCTGCCAGATCCAGGTGCTGGCGGGGATCACGATGAGCCGCGTGTAGGGGTGGGCCTTCCGGCCCTTCAGAATGGCGGCGGCGACGCGGAGGTCCTCGAGCTTCGCGTTGGTGCACGAGCCGATGAACACCTGGTCCAGGCGCGTGCCGGCGACCTCGTCCACCGGCACCACGTTGTCCGGCGAGAAGGGCTTGGCGACCATCGGGCGCAGGCGGCCGACGTCGAACTCGTGCTCGGCGGCGTAGCGCGCGTCGGGATCGGACCGGTACGGCGTGAACGCGCGGCGCGCCCGGGGACGGACGTACTCGAGCGTCACGTCGTCCGGCGCGATGATGCCCGACTTGGCGCCGGCCTCGATCGCCATGTTGCACATGGTGAGCCGGTCGGACATGCCGAGCCGCTCGATCGCGGGTCCCACGAACTCCATCGCCTCGTAGCGCGCGCCGTCGATGGTGATGCGCCCGAGCGTGGCCAGGATCAGGTCCTTGCCCATCACGAAGCGCCCGGGCGCGCCGTGATACACGAACCGCTGGGAGGCCGGCACCTTGAGCCACGTCTCGCCGAGGGCCAGCACACCCGCCAGGTCGGTGTGCCCCACACCCGCCGAGAACGCGCCGACGGCGCCGTAGGTGCACGTGTGGCTGTCGCCGCCGATGACGAGGTCGCCCGGCAGCACCAGCCCCTGCTCGGGCAGCACCACGTGGGCGATGCCCTGGCGCCCCTCGTCGTAGACGTGCGGGAGCCCCTGCTCGCGCACCCAGGCCCGGACCGCCGTGAGCATCGTGGCCGCCGCGATGTCCTTGGCCGGCACGACGTGGTCGAAGACGATCACGACCTTGTCGGGATCGAAGACCCGCCGGGCCTCCATCTGCCGCAGCACGCCGATCGCGCCCGCGGTCGAGAGGTCGTTGCCCATCGCCAGGTCCACGCGCACCGTCACGAACTCGCCCGGCTCGACCGCCGCGCGGCCGGCGTGCGCCGCGATGATCTTCTCGGTGATCGTCATGCCCATCGCGCGTGCAGTCTACCGTATGCGCAGGGCGTTCGGGAGCCAGAGCGAGAGCGCGGGGACGTAGACGACGAGGAGGAGGGCGGCGAGCAGCGCCAGGAAGAACGGCAGCGCCCAGCGCGACACCTCCTCGATCGAGACGCCGGCGATGCGGGCGGCGACGTAGAGGTTCACCGCGACCGGCGGCGTGATCGTGCCGATCGCCAGGTTGACCGTCATCATCACCCCGAACCAGATCGGGTCCCAGCCGAACTGCTTCATGAGCGGCAGGAAGATCGGCACGAAGACGTAGTAGATGGAGATCGCGTCGAGCAGCATGCCGGCGACGACCAGCATCACGTTGAGGAGCAGCAGCACGACGTAGGGGCTGTCGCTCAGCGTGAGCAGTCCCCGGGCCGTCCGGTCCATGACGCCCAGGGTGGAGCCGGTCCAGGAGAAGAGGCCCGCGAAGCCCACCACCATCATCACCACCGACGTGGCCACCGCGGCGTCGAGGAGGATGGCGTAGAGGTCGCCGAATCGGAGGTTGCGGAAGACCACGAAGCCGACGAACAGGCCGTACATCACGGCGACGACCGCCGCCTCGGTCGGCGTGAAGACGCCGCCGTAGATGCCGCCGAGGATGACGACGGGCGCGACCAGCCCCCACTTCGCCGCCCAGGCCGCGGCCAGGATCTCCCGCGGCGTCCCCCAGGGCTCGCCGCCCCAGCCGCGCCGCCGCGAGATCCAGACGACCGGCACGACGAGGGCCAGGCCCATGAGGAGCCCCGGGATCACGCCGGCGGCGAAGAGCCGCGCGACGGAGGTCTCGGTGATGACGGCGTACACGACGAACGCGACGCTCGGCGGGATCAGCACGTCCGTCGTCGCGGCGGCGGCGACGAGCGCGGCGGCGAAGCCGGTCGCGTAGCCGCGCCGCACCATGGCCGGGATCATGACGGTGCCGATGGCCGCCGTGTCGGCCGGCCCGGTGCCGGAGATGGCCCCGAAGAACACGCAGCCGCCGACGGCGACGAGGCCGAGGCCGCCCCGCACCGGCCCGATGATCAGGTTGAGGAGGTGGACGAGCCCGCGCGAGAGCCCGACCCGGTCCATGACGAACCCCGCGAGGATGAAGAACGGGATCGCCAGCAGCGGGAACTTGGCGATATTGGCGTAGACGTTCGACGCCGTCACCGGGAGGCCGAGGCCGAACCCCCAGAGGAACAGGAGGGCCGTGACGCCGACCGACGTCAGGATGGGCACCCCGACGGCCAGCAGCGCCAGGAAGAGGCCGAACAGGAGGACGCCGGGCTCGATCATCGGTCGGGTGCGCGGCGCGCCCGCCACGCGGCCTGGAGCACGCGGACGACGACGAGGAGGCCGAAGACCGGGATGCCCGCCGTGTACCACCACTGGGGGATGGCCAGCGCCTCCGAGGTCGTCCCCATCATCCGCTCGTTCTGGATCTGCACGACGCCGTACCAGGCGAGGGCGGCGAAGAGGCCGGCGCTCAGCGCCGTCGAGAGCCAGAGCGAGAGGCGGCGGAGCGCGCGCGGCGAGCGCTCGACCAGCCAGGTGAAGGCGAGGTGGCCGCCCTGCCGGAAGGCCACGGCGGTCCCGAGGAGGGTGAGCCACACGAACAGGCTCACCACCAGCTCCTCGGTGAACGCCAGCGAGTAGCGGATCACGTACCGGGTGATGACGTTGACGAACGCCACCGCCGTCATCACCCCGAAGATGAGGACGCAGGCCCCCTCCTCGAGGTGGTCCGTGACCCGCCCCACCTACTTGGTCTTGGCGATGATCGCCTCGGCCGACTTGACGAGGTCGGCGCCGACCTCGGTGACCCACTTGTCGTAGACCGGCTTCGTCTTCTCGCGGAAGGCGGCCAGGTCCGCGGGCGTGAGCGTGACGACGTCCATGCCGTTCTTCCGGAGCTCGTCGTACGCCGCCGTCGAGTCCGCGAGCCCCTTGCGCGCGCCGGCCTTCTCCCACGCCGCCATCTCGACCGCCGTCTTGCGGACGATCTCCCGGTCCGCCGGCGTGAGGCCGTCCCACGTGAGCTTGGAGACGGCGATGATGACGGGGTCGATCGCGTAGTGCCAGGCCGTGAGGTGCTTCTGCGACGTCCACAGCTTGAAGGGGATGATGACGCTCACGACCGGGTTCTCCTGGCCGTCCACCGTGCCCTGCTGGAAGGCCTGTTGCGCCTCGCCCCAGTTCATGTTGACCGGATTCGCGCCGAGCGCCCGGAAGGTGTCGATGAAGATCGGCGAGCCGACGACGCGGATCTTGAGGTCCTTGAGGTCCTCCGGCTTGCGCACGGCGCGCTTGCTGTTGGTGATCTGGCGGAAGCCGTTCTCGGCCCACGCCAGCGGGATCACGCCCTTCGACTCGATGATCTTGAAGAGGCGCTGGCCGGGTTCGCCCCCCTGGACGGCGTCGAGCGCCTTGTAGGAGGGGTACATGAAGGGCATGGCGAAGAGGTTCAGCTCCTTCACCTGCGGCGACCAGTTGATCGTCGAGCCGAAGGCGAAGTCGGCCACGCCCTGGTTCAGCAGCGTGAACTCGTTGGTCTGCTTGCCGGCGAAGAGCTGGCCGGCGAAGTAGTTCTTCACGTTGATCCGGCCCTGGGTGCGCTCCTTGAGGAGCTCGGCGAACTTGATCGCCGCCTCGCCCCACGGGCCGGACGGTCCGACGACGAGGCTGTTCTTGAACTCGAGCTTGTACTGCTGGGCCGCCACGGGCGCGACCGCTACCAGGAGGCCGAGGGCCAGGACCAGGACGGGGACGAGGAGGCGTCGCATTGCTCCACTCCTTTTTCTTCACCGGGCGTTGGCGGAAAATGCCGTTCAGGTATAGCATTCCGCCGCTCGCATGACAACCGACGAGTTCGAGATCTGGTTCGACAAGGGCGTCACCGACGGCCTGCCGGTGGTGCCGCCGGCGCGCGAGCGCGTCGAGTTGATGCTCGGCGCCACGCGCCGGCCGCGCGACGAGCTGCTCGGCGAGATGCCGCCGAACTACGGCCGGCTCACCGTCGAGAAGGCGGCGATCAACGCCGTGATGGCCGGCTGCCGGCCCGACTACTTCCCGGTGGTGCTGGCCGCCGCCGCGGGCGCCTGCGACCCGGCGTTCAACCTGCACGGCCTGTCCACCTCGACCCACTTCTCGGCCCCGCTGATCGTCGTCAACGGCCCGGTCCGCACGCGCATCGGGCTCAACAGCTCGTTCGGCGTCTTCGGCCCGGGCTACCGCGCCAACGCGACGATCGGGCGGGCGCTGCGCCTCTGCATGATCAACGTCGGGGGCGCGCGGCCCGGCGAGACCTCGATGTCCACCTTCGGCCACCCGGGGCGCTACACGTACTGCATCGCGGAGCACGAGGAGGCGAGCCCGTGGCCGCCCTACCACGCCGGCCGCGGCCTCGACCCCGTGACGAGCGCGGTGACGCTCTTCGCGGGCGAGGCGCCCCACGGGATCTCCGACCACGCGAGCCGCACCGCCCGGGCGCTCGCCGGCTCGCTCGGCTGGTCCATGGCGGGGCTCTGGAACAGCAAGCACTTCCCGCTCTACTCGCACACGATGCTGGTCGTCGGGCCCGAGCACGCGCGCACGTTCGCCGACGACGGCTGGTCGAAGGCCGACCTGGCGCGCCACCTCCACGAGACCGTGCGCCGGCCGTACCGGGAGCTGCTCCCCGACGAGGGGCACGGCGAGGGCACGAACCTCCGCTACGGCCGCGAGGCGCCGGGGCCCGAGACGATGATCCCCAAGTTCCCGTCCGTGGAGACGCTCCACATCGTGGTCGCGGGGGGCACGGCCGGCCGGTTTTCGGTCGCGATTCCCGGCTGGCTGGGCACGAAGAACGGCTCCCGGCCCGTCACCCGACCCATAGAATTCGATTGACTTGACCCGGTCGCCCATGGCATCCTTGCCTCCGGGTCTGGTACACACGGAGTTTGGTAACGATAGTGAGACATCGGGACACACGCCGCGCGGAGCCAGTTCGCGCGGCGTTTTTGTTTGCCTTCCAATTCCGGAAGGCGACCCCGCCCCGGCGGCGGGAGCACTAAAGGGGCCTGAAGACCCCCAAAGAGAGGTTCGAGGTATGGCGACAGGACAGGTGAAGTGGTTCAACGATGCGAAGGGGTACGGGTTCATCACCCAGGAGGGCGGCGAGGACGTGTTCGTGCACTACTCCGCCATCCAAGCGCAGGGTTTCAAGAGCCTGGCCGAGGGTGACAAGGTCGAGTTCGAAGTCACGCGCGGCCCCAAGGGTCTTCAGGCAGCCAACGTCCGGAAGGTCCAGTAACTCCCCAGGTAGCTCGCACCCGGGCCCGGCTCCGGGCCCGGGTCATCCCATCCGCGGCATCCCCGCACAGGAAAGGTTTCCCAACATCATGGTCCGTACGTTCCAGGATCTCCCGCTGACTCCCGGCATGCTCGAAGGCATCGCGCGCGCCGGTTACACGACTCCCACGCCCATCCAGGCGCAGGCGATCGTCCCGATCCTCGAGGGTCGCGACGTCATCGGCTGCGCCCAGACGGGCACCGGCAAGACCGCCGCGTTCGCGATTCCGACGATCGAGCGCCTGCTGAAGCAGGGCCGCTCCGGGCCGCGGGTGCTCGTGCTCGCGCCCACGCGCGAGCTGGCCCTGCAGATCGCCGAGACGTTCGACACCCTCGGCGGCGCGCAGGGCATCCGCTCGGCCGTGCTCATCGGCGGCGAGGCCATGGGACCTCAGCTGACCGCGCTCGGCCGGCGCCCCGACGTCATCGTGGCGACCCCGGGGCGGCTCTTCGATCACCTCGAGCGCCGGACGGCGAACCTCGGGACGATCCGTCTCGTCGTCCTCGACGAGGCCGACCGGATGCTCGACATGGGCTTCGCGCCGCAAGTCGACCGCATCCTGCGCGTCGTGCCGCTCGACCGGCAGACGCTCTGCTTCTCGGCGACGATGCCGAAAGAGGTCGAGCGCCTGGTGCGGGAGCACCTGGTCCGGCCGGTCCGGATCGACGCCGGCACGGTCGCCCGGCCCGTCGCCGGGGTCACCCAGGTGCTCTACCGGGCCCAGACCCAGGACAAGACGCCGCTCCTGCTCAAGCTGCTCGGCCAGGAACGCGGCCAGACGCTGGTCTTCACCCGCACCAAGCACCGCGCCGACCGCGTAGCCCGCGCGGTGCAGGCGGCCGGCCACCGCGTCACGCGCCTGCACGCCGACCGGTCGATGTCGCAGCGCCGCGAGGCGCTCGACGGCTTCCGGAACGGCCGCTACCGCGTGCTCATCGCCACCGACATCGCCGCCCGCGGCATCGACGTGCCGGAGATCACCCACGTCGTCAACTTCGACATGCCGCACACGGCCGAAGACTACATCCACCGCATCGGGCGCACCGCGCGCGCCGAGGCGAGCGGCCGGGCGTCGAGCCTCGCCGCCCCCGAGGAGCACGAACAACTGCGCGCCATCGAGCGGCACCTCGGCCACCCGGTCCCGCGGCATGACGCCGCGCAGCCCGCTGGCCGTTAACACCTCCGGCCATTGACGGCCGGAGTCACCGGAGCGGACGACGCTCCACAGAAGGAAACGGAAACATGGCAACTGGAACAGTGAAGTGGTTCAACGACGCGAAGGGGTTCGGCTTCATCACGCAGGAGGGCGGCGAGGACGTGTTCGTTCACTTCAGCGCCATCCAGGCGTCGGGCTTCAAGAGCCTCGCCGAGGGTGACCGCGTGGAGTTCGAGGTGACGCGCGGCCCGAAGGGACTCCAGGCGGCTAACGTCCGCAAGGCGTAACCGCCCGACCGATGTCTCGGCGATCTCCGGCTCCAGGCCGGAGATCTCAGCTCCAACAAAATGAAAGCCCCGACGGTGGCTGCGGCGCGTGGTGCTGCTCACTCGCGCGTCGCGCCGCCCCGCTGGTGAGGCGGGACCGTCGGGGCCGGTGGCGCCTGGTGCTCCCAGGCAATTCCACCCGGAGCTAGCGTGGACCCTGCCTAGGAGGCAACCACCTCACAGATCACCGTAGGAGTACACATCGGCTGGATCACCTCCTGTTCTCGGCAAGGCCGCCACGCGGGCCCAGTTCCCACCTACCCAGAACCGGATGCCGACTCCCGGCCCGGGGCTCGGCCACGTCAGCCGCCGGCGGGATTGTCGGCGGGGACGCCCTGAGGAGTGCTGTTGTCACTCCGGCCGATTTGTCCTCATCCTACCCCAGAGCCGGCGGGCGCCGAAAAAGAAAATGCGCGCGCGGCTACTTCACGACGATCCGGGAGCGGTTGCGCTCCCACAGACCGCTGCCGATGCCGTCCACCTTGCGCAGGTCCTCGGCCTTCTTGAACGGGCCGTGGCTGTCGCGGTACTCGACGATCTTCTCGGCGACCCGGCGGCCGACGCCCTCGAGCCGCATGAGCTCCTTGACGTCCGCGGTGTTGATGTTCACGGGCTCGCCGACCTTGGCCGAGACCGTGATGGACTCGCCGCGCGCGGGCGGCGCCGCCGCGGCCGGCCACGGCGCGAGCCAGGGGACGATGGCGAAGAGCGCGATCTTGAGCCAGTGCGAGTGCTGCCGCATGACGTGCCTCCGTGTTGACGGTTCACAGCAAGTGCTCGCGAGCACCGCCATGAAATCGCCGGAGGCCGGAGGCGTCAATGTCCAATGATTCGGACACGCCGAACGGATACACGCGGCCGCCGCCCGTGCGAAGATCGCCGCGTGAGCCTCGTCGCGCGCGCCGCGCTGGCCGTCCTCCTGCTCGCGCCGGGACCGGCGTGGGCCGGCGGCTGGCGGCTCGCGGCGCCGCCGGCGCCGCCCGCGGCCGGCGCCGCCGCGGGCCGCGCCTGGCAGACGCTCTCGACGCACGAGACGCAGGACGCGTGCGAGCAGGCGGGTGCCGCCATGCGTCGCTAGCCCATGTTTGACATTAGGGACGTGGCCGCGATGCGGAAGTGCGCAAAATCTCTGACGCTGGGGTGGCGCGCCGAAAAATCCTAGTGACAATCTGA
>JACPCH010000205.1 GCA_016179875.1 Candidatus Rokuibacteriota bacterium
GGTGAACTCGATGACCCTGGTCGTCCCGGTCTTGATGGCGCCGGCGTCAACGCCGAAGTGGAGGAGCTGGAACCCGTGCGTGACGTCGTCGGCCAGGATCCGGAGCCTCACCTTCTGCCCTCGCCGGACGACGATCCGCGCCGGGCCGAACCCACCCGCCTCGACCGTCCGCGCCACGACGAGAATCTCGCCCGGCCCGCCGGCGCGCTGGAGCGCCTGATAGGAGAACACCGCGGCCGGGACGCCGACGAGGACGGCGAGCGCGAAGGCCAAGGCGAGGCGCTCTCGCGTCATCGCGCTCACCCCACGAAGACGGCGAGGAACGCCCACGCGATCGCGACGATGAACGCGACGAGGGGGATCGCGCCCCGCCGTGCCGCGGTCTCCGTGCCCAGCGCCTGGCTCACGATGACCCGGGCGGAGCGGATCGAGCCCCAGAGCCCGACGAGGAGGAGGGCGACCTGGGCACCGGGGATGAGCCCGAGGGGCATCCACTTCCAGGCGACTTCCCGGGTCCCGAAGAGATCCCACCCCCAGCCGAGCGGGTCGGAGAGGACGCGCGGGATGGACGAGAGGTTCGGCAGCACCACCGCCAGCGTGAAGGCCATCCACGCCGCAAGGCTGAGGGGGACGAGCGCGTACGCGTAGTCGACAAAGAGCGTTCGGGCCGCCACCCGCGAGTCCCCGGCGGCGGCGCGCGAGAGCCACGCCGTCAGCCAGTGCAGGCCGGGCAGCACGCCCAGGACCACCCCGAGGAAGAGCGCCGCATAGAGCAGGAAGTCGATGGTCCCGGCCAGGCTCGCCCAGGACTTGATCCACCCCCACGGCCCGAGCTTGATCACCGAATGGGCGAGCGCGGTGCCGACGAGGAGGAGGACGAGCCAGGCCTCATCGGCGCGCCGCCCGCGGCTCACCTGCAGGTCGGTGCCGAAGGGGCGCAGGCGCAGCGCAAGGTTGTCGTACGGGCAGGCTTTGAGACACTCCGTGCAGAGCAGGCAGTAGGTGTTCCGCGTCATCCCCCCGCCCGGGAACTGGAACGTCGGGCACGGGTATCCCTCGCCGCCGCGGTAGCACGCTTTCTCGCGGCACTCACGGCAGACGCTCAGCACGGAGGCGCGGAGCTCGAGCGGCGCCGCCATCGCGTAAACGCCGACGAGCCCCCCGACCGGGCAGAGATAGCGGCAGAACACCCTCCGCTCGAAGAGGAGGTGCGTCGTCAGCGCGACGACGGTGAAGCCGAGAAGCAGGAGCGAGGTGACGAGCGGGCGCGTGGTGATGACGATGCCGAAGAGGACGAGGAGGACGAGACCGGCGAACGCGGGCCACAAGTTCTGGAGCGGCCGGGGCCACGCCCACCCGAGGCCGATCCCGCGCCCGCGCCGCTCGATGATCGCGCCGCGCGCCAGCCATTCCCCCGGAGCCGGGATCGGACACACGGCGCACCAGCTCCGCCCGCCGAGCGGGATGAGGACGAGGACGAGGAGGCCCCACCAGACGAGCCACACGAAGATGGTCGAGGCGTTCGCCGCGCCCGTGGCCGTCCCGACCAGCCCCGCGAGGACGATCACGGTGAACACCACGAAGTTCGGGGCGATCAGCAGGAACTGGAGCGGACGCCACCGGAGGAGCCGGCGGAGCGGGCGCCACCCGAGCAGGTCGAGCCGGCGGGCCTCGCGGGGGACGGCGGCCGAGGCGAGGAGCCCCACCAGCAGCGCGAGCCCGCCGCCCCACAGCGGCCAGGCGTTGGGGCGCACCACGATCTCGCCCACCATGAACGGATGCAGGGGCCCGCAGGTGACGGAGCAGCGGTAACGGATCTTGCCCGCACGCGTCGCCGGCACGGTGACCCGCACCTCCCGGCCGGGCAGCACCGTCGCGTCGATGTCCGTGCCCTCGACGGCGAATCCGTGGGTGATGTCGAGCGAGCGGATCCTGAACGTCACCCGGTCGCCGGACTCGACGCTGATCCGGGGCGGCGAGAACTCGAACTTGCGGACGGTCAGCGGGATCTCCACCTCGCGGCCACCGCGCGGCGCGACGGCGGCGCCGGCGAAGGGGAGGAGCCCGGCGGCGAGGCCGAGGCTCATCACCACGCCGACGGCGAGGCCCCGCACCCTAGTCCTCCGCGACCGCGATCGAGGAGGGCGCCTTTCCCACCGGCACCGTCGCCACGACCGCCCGCTTCGCGGTCGAGATCACCGAGATCGTGTTGTCGTCCATGTTCGCGGTGTAGGCGTATGTGCCGTCCCGCGAGACGACCACGGTGTGCGGCATCCGGCCGACGGGGACCTGCGCGACCACCCTCTGGCTCCGTGTGTCCACGACCAGCACCTTGCCCGCCACCTCGCTCGCCACGTAGAGCCAGCGCCCGTCGGGCGTCATGGCCATGCCGTGGGAGTTCACGCCGAGGTCGATCCTTCCGACGACGGCCCGGGTGGCGGTGTCGATGATCGACAGCTCGTTGGAGCCCGTGCTGCTCGCCCAGGCGCGACGGCCGTCCGGGGAGAAGACCGCCAGGTGCGGGAGAAACCCGACGCGCACGCGGTCGACGAGCCGGCGCGCCGACGGATCGATGACGAAGATCTGGTGGGACTCCGCGCCCCCGACGAGGACCGTGCGGCCGTCGGGTGAGACGGAGGTGATGTGGGGCTCGGGCCCGGTGGCGATCCTCGCGTCCACGCGGTCCATCGCCGTGTCGATGACCGCGACCTCCTGGGAGGTCTCGAGGCTCGCATAGACCCGCTTGCCGTCGGGCGCCATGGCGAGGTGGGTCGGGCGGAGGCCGAGCGGGATCCTGGCGCTTACCTGCGCACTCCGCGCGTCGAACACCCACACCTGGTCTGCGCCGGCCATCGTGACGTACAGCCGCCGGGCGTCCGGCGTCAGGATCGCGAAGTGCGGGTCCGGAGCGGTGGGAACCGTCCGCGCCACCTTGAGCGTCCGCCCGTCGATGATCGAGAGGGTGTTTCCTCCAAGGTTCGTGACGTAGAGTCGCGCCGGCTCGGCGGCAGCCTCGACGCCGAAGGCCAGGAGCGAGAGCGCGAGCATCGCTGCCGGTTTCATGGTCGTCTTCCCCCGGGGTGCCTGCATGCAACAACGCTGCCGGCTGGCGCGACCACCGCGCAGCGACGAAGCCGTGTCCTCGATCTCTCGGCCAGCGAACGCGGGAGACGACGTGGGCACCGGTCCCGGCGCTCGCGCGGGCGCTGCCGAGCCGCCGACAGATTGTCAGGAGCTCCGATCTCGGCCACGGTGTCGCTGACGTTCAGTCAATCGCCGGGCCTGCCGTGTCCATCGCGTCCGCCCGGAAATCCGCGCAGATCGGCCGCATCGCCCCGTGTTTCACGGTGGCACCCTCCTTGCCTCTCTCCGCCGGGGGAGCCGGTCGGCGGCTTCGGGAAGGACGGACCAGGCGATGGAAGAGTTCCTGAGGAACTACGGGCTCTGGATCCTGCTGGGCGTCGTGTTCATCGCGCTCCACCGGTTCGGCATGGGATGCGGTGGCAGCCACCGTCACGAGCCGGGCTCCGCCGCCGACCAGGCCACGACAGGCGAGAAAGACGAGAAAGAGAAGAAGCCGGTGGCGCACGCGGGCCACACGCGGGGCTGCCACTGAGTGTGGTCCACGACACGGACCGCGGTACGACACGGAACGCTTGAGGAGGCGTGACATGCGGATGCGATCGAAGCTCACGGCGGGACTCGTGCTGCTCCTGGCCGGCGCGGCGCCGGCCGCGGCCCAGATGATGGGCGGTGGCGGCGACCACATGGGCGGGAGCGAAATGATGGGCGGCCGGATGACGGGCATGATGGACATGATGCGCGGCGGGATGCACGGCGGCGCCACGACCGCGGACTGCCCCGGCATGACGGCCGAGGCCGCGGCGTTCAGCGACGAGCGGCCCTGGGTCAGCGTCGCGCTCGCTCACGCGAAGGACCTCGAGCTCACCACCGATCAGGTGAAGGGGCTCACCGCGCTGCGCGAAGACTTCCAGAAGGACGCCGCGCGCATCGTCGGGGACATCCGCACGGCCGAGAGCGAGCTCGGGCGACTGGTCGCCCGGAAGCCCACCGACCTTCAGGCGGCGGAGACCAAGATCCGCGCCATCACGGACCTCGAGGCGGCGCTGCGCATCGCGCGCGTGAAGACGCTGGAGAAGGCCGGCGCCTTCCTCACCGCCGAGCAGCAGAAGAAGCTCGGGGAGCTGGGCCGGCACATGGGGCGCATGCACGGCGCGGGCATGGCGGGCATGATGGGCGCGGCGCCGTCGGCCGCGCGGTAGTCGGGGCGCTTCCGCGAGCGCGCGGCCATGAGCGCTGAACGCCGGACGTTCCGCATCACGGGCATGCACTGCGCGGGATGCGTGTCGAAGGTCGAGGCGGTCCTGGCCGGGCTCGACGGCGTGAGCCAGGCTGCGGTGAGTCTCGAGCCGGGCTTGGCGCGTGTGGCCTTCGACCCCGCGCGCGCCACGCCCGGGCGCATCGCGGAAGCGATCGGCGAGCTCGGCTACACCGTCGAGTCGAAGCTCGAAGGCCAGGCGGCCCTCGACCGCGAGCAGGCGATCAGACAGGGGGAGATCCGCCGCCAGCAGCGCTGGATGCTGGTGGCCTGGCCGTTGGCCCTCCTGGTGATGGCGGGGACGTTCCGGGAGTACTGGATCCTGCCGTCCGTCATCCCGGCGTGGTTCGGCAAGCCGTTCGCGCTCTTCCTGTTCGCGTCGCCCGTCGTCCTCGGCGCGGGCTGGCAGTTCTTCGTGCAGAGCGCGCGGGGGCTCCGGCGCGGCGTCACCGACATGAACCTGCTCTACGCGACCGGGATCGGCGCCGCGTACCTGATCGGCCTGCTGAACACCTTCTTCCCCGACGCCGGCTTCGGGGGCGAGCGCGCGATCTTCTTCGAGTCGGCCGCGCTGCTCACCGCCTTCATCATTCTCGGGAAGTACCTGGAAGCGCTCACGCGGGGCCGCACCTCGGAAGCGATCCGGAAGCTCCTGCGCCTGCAGCCGGCGCTCGCGCGGGTGGTTCGAGAGGACGAGGAGCGCGAGGTTCCGGCGGACGAGGTGGCCGCCGGCGACGTGGTGGCGGTGCGCCCGGGCGAGCGCATTCCCGTGGACGGCGTGATTCTCGAGGGGTACTCCGCCGTCGACGAGTCCATGCTCACGGGCGAGAGCCTGCCCGTCGAGAAGAAGACCGGCGATGTGGTGATGGGGGGCACCCTCAACAAGACCGGCGCGTTCCGATTCCGCGCGACCCGGGTCGGCAGCGAGACGGCGCTCGCCCAGATCATCCGGCTCGTCGAGGACGCCCAGGCCTCGAAGGCGCCGATCCAGCGGCTCGCCGACTGGGTGGCCGGACACTTCATCCTGGGCGTCCACGCGCTGGCGCTGGCCGTCTTCGTCTTCTGGTTCCTCCTCGGCTACCGGCTGTTCTTCGACCCGGCCTCGGCGTTCATCCTCTCGCCGGGCCAGCTCGGCGAGATCGGCGTCTTCGGCTTCGCGCTCCTGCTCTCGATCACCGTGCTCGTGATCTCGTGCCCCTGCGCGGTGGGGATGGCGACACCGAGCGCCATGATGGCGGGCACGGGCAAGGGCGCGGAGCACGGGGTGCTCTTCAAGGGCGCCGACGCCATCGAGGCGGCGACGAAGGTCGACACGGTCGTCTTCGACAAGACCGGGACCCTCACGCGTGGTGAGCCCTCCGTGACCGACGTGCATCCGGTGCCGGGGATCGGCCGCGACGAGGTGCTCGGCTGGGCGGCGACCGCCGAGGTGGCGTCCGAGCACCCGCTCGGTGAGGCGATCGTGGGCGCCGCGCGGCAGCGTGGCATCGGGGTCGAACGGCCGGAGTCGTTCCAGGCCATTCCCGGTCACGGCGTCGAGGCGGGGTTCCACGGGCGCAAGATTCTCCTCGGCACCCGGCGGCTGATGGCCATGCGCGGCATCGAAACGGGCGCCGAGGAGGCGCGGCTGCGGACGCTCGAGTTCGAGGGCAAGACCGCGATGCTCGTGGCGGTCGATGGTCACCTGGCCGGTATCGTGGCCTGCGCGGACACGCTGAAGCCATTCGCGAGGGAGACGGTGTCGGCATTGGGCCGTCTGGGCCTCCGGACCGTGATGATCACCGGCGACAACCAGCGGACCGCGGACGCGATCGCCCGGCAGGTCGGGATCGCCCGGGCGCTCGCCGAGGTGCTGCCGGAGACGAAGGCCGAGGAGGTCGAGCGCTTACAGCGCGAAGGCCACCGCGTGGCGATGGTCGGTGACGGCATCAACGACGCCCCGGCGCTGGCACGCGCCGATCTCGGCATCGCGATCGGCTCGGGAACCGACGTGGCGAAGGAGACCGGCCACGTCATCCTCCTGAAGGACGACCTCCGCGACGTCGTGGTGGCGCTCGACGTCGCGCGGGCGACGATGCGGAAGGTCAAGCAGAACCTCTTCTGGGCCTTCGCCTACAACACGCTCGCGATCCCCGCGGGCGCCGGGCTCCTGTACCCGTTCTGGCGGCTCCTGGTGAGCCCGGAGCTGGCGGCGCTACTGATGGCCGTCAGCTCGCTCACCGTGACCTTCAACACGCTCCTGCTGAAGCGGTTCACGCCCGCGTTCAAAGCGACCGGGCGATGGGAACCACGACCGTGGAAATCCCGGCCGGCCGCCTGAACGGGCTCCGGGGCGCCACGATCGCCCTCGCGGCCGCCGGGGCCTTCTTCGGCCTCGCGCGCTGGGCCGGTGAGGCGCCGGCGGCCGCGATCTGGGGCGGCGCCGTCTGGGTCTTCCTGCTCTCGCTGATCGTCTCGCTGCCCCTGCTGACGGGCCGAGCCACGAGGCGCGCGGGGACACCGCGCGCGGGCGGCGTGGGCTCATCGATGACGCTCGCGCTCGCCGCCTGGGCCTGCACGCTGCCGTTCGTCTTCTTGCTGGTGGCGCCCCTGCTCGGAGCGCGAGCGGCGCTGACCACCGCGCTCGCGCTCCTCGTCGGGATCGCGCTCGTCTGCCTGGCGCTGTGCGCGGTGGCCAACGCGCGGCGAGCCTGAGCGGTGGTTCGGGAGGAATCGGCCATGAAGGGGGACTGGGACGCAGAGCTGGCGGCCGCCTGGACGCGCTTCGTCGAGAAGTATCGTCGCACGCGCGCTCCTGCAGCGCTGCGGAAACGGGTGCTCGCGGCGCTCGCCGCGGAGCGGGCGGCTCACGGCGGCGAAGCCCCGCCGCGGGGCGCGCGCGGCCACGACCAGCCCGGCGCCGATATGACGACGTGAGGCCCTGATGATTCCGGGATGGCTGGACGCCATCGAAGAGGAGGTCGCGAGCTGTCTCTGCGACACCCGCAGCCTGTCGGTCGGCGATCTGGCCAAGCGGCTACGCGTCTCCGATCGCTGCGCCCTGAGCTACGTCTGCCTGCTCGCGGAAGAGGGCCGCCTGAACATCGAACGCGTGTCGCTGCCCCGAAAAATGGGGCGGCGTGGAGAAGGCAATGAAGTACTTGCTCGAGGTGGAGTGGACCGACACGGTGGCGAGCGATGTGGGGCGGATTCTCGCCGCGCTCCCCGACGAGGTTGAGCAGACGACGAGTCTCGTCCCGCAGGGAAGGAGCCGAGGGTTCATCGTCGTGAGCGCCGACGACCCGAAGGTGCTCGACGGCGTGGCGCGGGCCGTCACCGCCGCCGGCGCCGAGGTCAAGGTCGTTGCCGGACACGAAGGCTGAGCCGGGGCGGGCCCCGGCGTTGAGGGAGGAGGCCATGTCTCAAGGAGTTCTCGCCCGAGCGCCGGTCGAGCGTCGGTCGCTTCTCGGCTGGCTCCTCGGCACCAGCGTCGGAGCGTTTCTGGCGTCGGTTCTCTATCCGGTGACGCGGTTCCTGATTCCGCCGCGAGTCGCGGAGTCGAGCGCGGCAGGCGTCACACTCGACGTCAAGGCCGCGTCCATCAAGGCCAACACCGGGCAGATCTTCAAGTTCGGGAGCAAGCCGGGCATCCTCCTTCGCACGTCGGCCGGGGAGCTGCGCGCCTTCTCCGCGATCTGCACGCACCTGGCGTGCACGGTGCAGTACCGCGAAGACCTCCGCCACATCTGGTGCGCCTGCCACAACGGACACTTCGATCCCACCACCGGCGCAAACATCGGCGGACCGCCGCCGAGGCCGCTCGATGCCTTCACCGTCAGCGTGCGCGGGGACAAGGTCGTCGTGGCCAGGAGCGTCTTGGCATGAAACGCTCATGGCTCTGGCTCGGCGCGGGCGTCGTGGTCCTGGCGTTCCTGTACCTGCCGACGCTCGGCGTGAGCGTGGGGCAGATCCTGGGGTTCCTCCTCGTGCTCGCCTGCCCGCTGATGCACTTCCTCGGCGGCCACCGTCACGGCGGCGCGGACGCCAAAGCCTCGGCGCCGCCGCCCGCGGAGAGCGCGCCGCGCCCGAGCGTCTCCGACCGCGACCAGGCGTGAGGCCTGATGGAAGTCGCGCGAGACTGGTACCTCCTGCTGAGTCGCCCGAGCACGCTCCTCGCCGTGCCGCTCGGAGATCTCGCCACCGGCATCGACCTGCCGCTGGCCAGCGCGTTTCTCTTCGGGCTCATCGGGTCGATCGCGCCCTGGGCCCTCTGAGGGTGGACCCGTGACGGCGGCGATCGGCTCGTTCGCCCTTTTCTTCGCGTTCGTGCTGGCCCTCGCGGGGAGCGCGCTGCCCGTGGTGCTCGGCCGCCGGGACCGTGCTCCGCTGCTCTTCCTGTCCGGCATCGCGATCGCGGGTCAATTCGCGCTCGTCACCGTGGCGGCGGCCTCGCTCGTCTACGCCCTGGTGACGGCCGACTTCGCTCTCAAGTACGTCGCGACCAACAGCTCGCTGCGGACCTCCCTCTACTACCGCGTCACCGGGCTCTGGGCGGCGCTCGAGGGGTCGCTGCTCCTCTGGGAGTGGATGCTCGTCGCGTTCGCGGGCCTCGTGGCGTGGCAGTACCGGGTGCGCCATCGGGAATCGATGCCCTGGGTTCTCGGAATCTTCTCGATGACGTCGGCGTTCTTCCTCGGCGTCCTGACCTTCGTCTCGAGCCCGTTCGAGCGGCTCTGGCCGGTCCCCCTGGACGGGCGGGGGCTGAACCCGCTGCTCGAGGACGCCGACATGTTCACCCATCCGCCGCTGCTCTACGCGGGCTTCGTCGGGCTCACGGTCCCGTACGCGTTCGCGATGGCGGCGCTGATCACGGGACGGCTGGACGACGGGTGGGTCGCCACGATCAGGAAGTGGACCGTGACGGCGTGGCTCTTCCTCACCCTGGGGAACCTGTTCGGCGGCTGGTGGTCGTATCACGTGCTCGGCTGGGGCGGCTACTGGGCGTGGGACCCGGTGGAGAACGCGGCGTTCCTCCCGTGGCTCCCGGCGACGGCGCTGCTCCACTCCATCCAGATCCAGGAGCGCCGCGGGATGCTCAAGGTCTGGAACCTGTCGCTGATCATCGTGGCCTTCGCGCTGACGCTCTTCGGCACCTTCCTGACGCGGAGCGGCGTGCTCTCCTCCGTGCACGCGTTCTCCTCGGGACCGGTCGGCGGCCTGTTTCTTGGCTTCCTCGCGGTGGTGCTGCTTGGCTCCTTCGCGCTCGTCGTCCTCCGCGCCGACCGGCTCCGGACCCGGCCCGAGCTGGACTCGATCGTGAGCCGCGAGTCCACGTTCCTCCTCAACAACGTGGTCCTCGCCGCCGCCACGTTCACCGTGTTCTTCGGCACGATCTTCCCGCTGCTGGCCGAAGCGGTGACGGGCGTGAAGCTCTCCGTGGGCGCGCCCTACTTCTCGCGTGTCACCGTGCCGCTGTTCCTCTTCTTGTTGTTCCTGATGGGCGTCGGACCGTTGATCGCCTGGCGGAAGGCCTCCGGGGACAACCTCCGGCGGAACTTCCTCTGGCCGGCGGCCCTCTCCGTGGCCGCCGGGGTCCTGCTCGCGGCGAGCGGCATCCGGGAGGCCTGGCCGCTCCTCGCCTACACGCTCTCGGTGTTCGTGCCTCTGACGATCGCGCTGGACGTGGGCCGCGCCGTGGCGGCCCGCCGCGCCATCGCCGGCGAGGGCGTGTTCACCGCGCTCGGAAGCCTGCTGCGACGGAACCAGCGACGGTACGGCGGCTTCGTCGTCCACCTGGGCATCGTGCTGATCGTGCTGGGGATCACCGGCTCGATGAACTTCAGCCAGGAGCGCGAGGCGACCCTCGCGCCGGGGGAGAGCGTGGGACTGGATCGCTTCACGCTCCGCTTCGAAGGGTTCCGGACGACCGAGCAGCGGACCCACACCCGCGTGGAGGCGGACTTCAGGGTGTCCAACGACCGCCACGACCTGGGCCGGCTCAGTCCCGCGCTCAAGTTCTTCCCCACCCAGCAGTCGCCCATCGGGCGCGC
>JACPCH010000206.1 GCA_016179875.1 Candidatus Rokuibacteriota bacterium
GCCTTCGAGGTGCTCGCGCGCGCCCGCGCGCTCGAGCGCCAGGGCCGCCAGATCGTCCACCTGGAGATCGGCGAGCCGGACTTCGACACGCCGGCGCACATCAAGGAGGCCGCCAAGCAGGCGCTCGACGCCGGCGCGACCCACTACGGCCCGTCGGCCGGCCTGCCGGAGCTGCGCGAGGCCATCGCCAAGCACGTCGCCGGGACGCGCGGCGTGCCGGTGGCGCCCGAGGAGGTCGTGGTCACGCCCGGCGCGAAGCCGATCATGTTCTTCACGATCATGGCCCTCGTGAACCGCGGCGACGAGGTGATCTACCCGAACCCGGGCTTTCCGATCTACGAGTCGGTCATCAACTTCGTGGGCGGCGTGCCGGTGCCGATCCCGCTCCGCGAGGAGACCGGCTTCGGCTTCGACCTCGACCTGTTCGAGCGCCGCGTGTCGCCGAAGACGAAGCTCATCATCATCAACTCGCCCGAGAACCCCACCGGCGGCGTGCTCGACCGGGGCCAACTGGAACGGATCGCCGCCCTGGCGGCGCGCCATCGGATCCCGGTGCTCGCCGACGAGATCTACCGCCAGTTCCTCTACGAGGGCGAGTTCGCGTCCATCATGGGCCTGCCCGGGATGCGCGAGCTGACGGTCCTGCTCGACGGCTTCTCCAAGTCGTACGCGATGACCGGCTGGCGCCTCGGCTACGGCGTCATGCCCGAGCCGCTCGCCGCGCACGTCACGCGGCTCATGGTGAACTCGGCGTCGTGCACGGCGTCGTTCGTGCAGCTCGCCGGGATCGCGGCGCTCCAGGGCGACCAGACGCCGGTCGCGCGCATGGTCGCCGAGTTCAAGCGCCGGCGCGACCTGTTCGTCGAGGGCCTCGGCCGCCTCCCGGGCGTGGCGTGCGCGCTGCCGCGCGGGGCGTTCTACGTGTTCCCGAACGTCACCGGCACCGGCCGGCCCTCGGCGGAGGTCGCCGAGCGCCTGCTGACCGAGGCCGGGGTGGCGGCGCTCGCGGGCACCGCGTTCGGCGCCCACGGCGAGGGCTATCTCCGCTTCTCGTACGCGAACTCCGAGGCGAACCTGCGGCTCGCGCTGGAGCGGATGCGCCCGGTCTTCGAGAGCCTCACGAAGAAGTGAGGTGAGCCGCACCACCGTCGCCGACGTCGTCGCCGACGGGCTCCGGCGGGCGGGCGCCCGGCGCGTGTTCGGCGTGCCCGGCGGCGGCGCGCGCTCGGCGCTGCTCGACGCCGCGCGGGACGCCGGGCTGCCGCTCGTCCTCGCCTACGGGGAGACGGCGGCGTGCGTCATGGCGGCGGTCACCGGCGACCTCGCCGAGGCGCCGGCGGCCGTCTTCATCGGCGCCGGCCCCGGCGTCGCCGCGGCGGCGGCCGGGCTCGCGCACGCCGTGCTCGACCGCTCGCCGATGCTCCTGCTGACCGACCGCCATCCCGGCGACGTCCTCGGCTGCAAGGCGAGCCTCGCCGTGGAGGCCGCCTCGGCCGGGCACTGGATCGCCCACGCGGCGCGTCTCGCGATGGCGGAGCCGCGCGGACCGGTGCACCTCGACGTGCCGCCCGACGTCGCCACGCAGTCCGCGGTGACGGTCGCGGCGTCCTGCCGGCCCGACCCGCTGGCGCCGCCGGACGCGCCCGCCCTCGACGAGGCGGCGCGGCTCATCGCGGGCGCCGCGCGCCCGCTGCTCGCGCTCGGCCTGCACTGCCGCGCCGTGGACGCGCCGTGGCTCCGCGCGCTCGCCGAGGCGCTGCCCGCGCCCGTGCTCGCCACGTGCCGGGGCAAGGGGGCCGTGCCCGATCCTCACCCGCTGGTGCTCGGCGTCGTCACGGGTGAGGCGCCGGAGGAGCCGCTCGTGAGGACCGCGGACCTGATCGTGGCGATCGGGCTCGATCCGGTCGAGCCGGTCCCGGCGTCGTGGTGGGCCGGCCTCCCCGTGCTCGCGCTCGGTCCGGCGCCGCCGGCGGGGAGCGGGCTCGCGCCCGCCTTCGAGGTGACGGGCGGGATCGCGGCGATCCTCGAGGAGCTGGCGCCCCGGCTCGCCGGCCGGGCGCGCGCCGACTGGGACGTCGCCGCGCTCGACCGCGCCAAGCGCGCGGGGCCGTCGCGCCAGGCGGCGAGCGCGGGCTTCCCGCGCCACCGTGCGGTGCGCATCGCGCGCGAGGCGACCGAGGCGGGCACCCTGGCCACCGCCGACGCGGGCGCCTGCCTCGACGTGGTCGCGGCCGCCTGGGACGCGGTCGCGCCGCGGGAGTTCCTGGCCTCGAACGCCCGGGCGGCCACGGGGTTCGCGCTGCCGGCGGCGATCGCCGCGCACCTGGTCCACCCCGGCCGCCGCATCGTGTGCTTCACGGACCCCGCGGGGCTCACGGCCGCGTCGTCGGAGCTGGAGACCGCGCACCGCCTCCGCGCGCCGGTCGTCGTCGTCGTGTTCGGCGGCGCCGAGCCCGTGCGGCTCGCGCAGGGCTTCGGCCTGCCGGCGTTCGCCGCCGACAGCGAGGCGTCGTTCGCCCAGGCCCTCGGCCGCGCGCTCGGCCGGCCGGGGCCCGCGCTGATCGCGGTCGTCGGCTGAGCCAGCCCCGCCGTTTTCCTCATGATGTTTTCCTCATGATGTTTTCATCATGATTGACAGCCGTTCGCCCTAGTGTTAGAAGCGGGCAACCATCCGAGGCCGTGAGGGGGGTGAGACGACCTCTCGGGTCCCCCACAGCTTTTCGCTCCACCCCGTCGAACGCCAAGGAGTTGCTATGCGTGCACGATCCCGTCGCGAGTTCCTGCGCGTCGCCTCCGGCGCCACCGCCGGCATGGCGTCCTGGCTGGCCCTCGGCCGCGCGCCGGCCTTCGCCCAGAAGCGCGAGCTGACGTTCCTCAGCTGGAACCACTTCGTTCCCAAGTCCGACGACGAGCTACGTAAGCAGGCCGAGGCGTTCGGCAAGCAGGCCGGCGTCACCGTGCGCGTGGACACGATCGCGCACCTGCAGCTCGACGCCAAGTTCGCCGCCGAGGCCCAGTCCCAGTCGGGCCACGACATGATCCGCACGCACGGCGCCGTGCCGTTCGTGTACGAGAACGCGCTGGCCGACGTCGGCGACCTCGTGGACAAGCTCGGCAAGCAGTACGGCGGCTGGTACCCGTTCGCCGCCGAGATCGGCCAGACCGGCTCGGGCTGGCGCGCCGTGCCGTGGTTCTGGATCTCCTTCCCGGCGACCTACAACCAGGCCCACTTCAAGAAGGCCGGGCTCGAGACGCCCCGGACCTGGGCCGAGCTGCTCAAGCACGGCAAGATCCTCAAGAAGCAGGGGAACCCCGTCGGGATCCCGATCAGCCACTGCTCGGATACCCACTCGACGTACTGGTCGGTCGCCTGGTCGTACGGCGCCAAGGTGCTCGAGGCCGACGGCAAGACGCCCGCGATCAACTCGGACAAGACCGCCGAGGTCGTCGAGTGGTACAAGGAGCTCTTCAAGGAGGCGATGGAGCCCGAGGTCCTGTCCTGGGACGACGCCTCGAACAACCGCTTCATCCTCTCGGGCAAGGGCTCGTGGATCCACAACCCGATCAGCCCCTACAACGCGGCGCTGGCCAACAAGCAGCCGATCGCCGACGACATCAACCACCACAACAGCCCGGCGGGCCCGGCCGGCACCCACTCGGGGCCGCCGATCCTCGGGCTCGCCATCTGGAAGTTCTCGAAGAACGTCGAGCTGGCCAAGGAGTTCATCCAGTTCCTCTACCGGAAGGAGAACTTCGACGCCTGGATCGTGGCGTCGAACGCCTTCAACCACCCGCCGCTCCGGCACTTCGCGGACCATCCGATCTGGGCGCGGAATCCGAAGTTCGCCATGCTCCCGAAGGAGGCGGAGTTCGCGCACGCGCGCGGCTGGCCCGGCAAGCCCAACGACGCGGTGGGGCGCGTCGAGTCGAACTACGTGCTGGCCGACATGGTGGCGAAGGCGGTCGGCGGCATGCCGACCAAGCGGGCGATGGAGTGGGCCCAGGACCAGGTGGCGCGGGCCGTGAAGGGGCAGCTCAAGGCCTGACATGGCCGTCGGATCCCGCGCGTTCGAGGCGGCCGGGCTCGGGCCGACCGGCCGCCTCGCGCGCGTCCACGAGTGGTGGGAGCAGGAGCACGTCTTCGGCTACGGGCTGATCCTGCCGGCGCTGCTGCTGCTCGCGTGCCTCGTCGCCTATCCGTTCGGGATGGCGATCTACTTCAGCCTGTCCGATTACTGGGTCGGCTCGCCCGGCGCCTTCGTGGGCCTCGCGAACTATCGCGAGATCCTCGGCAACGAGGTCTTCCGCCAGACGGTCCAGAACTCGTTCGTCTTCACCGCGATCGCGCTGACGTTCAAGACCGTCCTCGGCGTCTGGCTCGCGCTGCTGCTGGCGCGGAACCTCCGGTTCAAGCGGCTGCTCCGCGGCGCCGTGCTGCTGCCGTGGGTGATCCCGACCGCGCTCTCGACGCTGGGCTGGTGGTGGATGTTCGACTCGCTCTACAGCGTCGTGAACTGGACGGCGCTCCGCCTCGGGCTGATGAGCCCGCCGGGACCGAACTGGCTCGGGCAGGCCGGCTACGCGATGGCCGCCGTCATCGCCGTCAACGTCTGGCGCGGCCTGCCGTTCTTCGCGATCACCGTGCTGGCGGGCCTCGTCTCGATCCCCCGCGAGTACTACGAGGCCGCCGAGGTGGACGGGGCGGGGTCGTGGGGGCGCTTCCGGCACGTCACGCTGCCGCTGCTCAAGCCCGTCCTGGCCGTGGTGATCCTCTTCTCGACCATCTTCACCTTCAGCGACTTCAACATCGTCTACGTGCTGACGCGGGGCGGTCCGGTCAACAGCACGCACCTCTTCGCCACGCTCGCCTACCAGGTCGGGCTCAACGGCGGCAACCTCGGGCAGGGGGCGGCGATCTCGCTGTTCCTGTTCCCCATGCTGGCGGCGGTCGTGTTCATGCAGCTCCGGTACATCCGGAAGGAGTGACGATGGCCAGCGCGGCGAGCCGGGGAGCGCGGTGGCGGTCGGCGGCGTTCGGCTATGCGAACCTGGTGCCGTTCATCTTCTTCGCGCTCTTCCCGTTCTACTTCATGCTCGTCACGTCGCTGAAGTCGAACGCGGAGCTGTACAACCTCAAGGCCGTCCCGTTCTGGATCCAGACCGGGCTGATCACCGACCACTACCGCTACCTCTTCGAGCGGACCGACTTCCTGACGTGGATGCGGAACAGCCTCATCATCAGCGTGGTGGCGACGGGGATCTCGCTCGTCCTCGCGATCCTCGCGGGGTACAGCCTCGCGCGCCTGCGCTTCCGCGGCGTGGGCGCGTTCGGCACGGCCGTCTTCATCACCTACCTCGTCCCGCCGACGCTGCTCTTCCTGCCGCTCTCGCAGGTGGTGGTCTGGCTCGGCATCTCGGACACGATCTGGGCGCTGATCGTGACCTACCCGACGTTCCTGGTGCCGTTCTCGACCTGGCTGCTCATGGGCTACTTCCGGACGGTGCCGCGGGAGATCGAGGAGTGCGCGCTGGTGGACGGCGCGAGCCGCATGCAGACGCTGCTCCGGATCGTGCTCCCGATGGCCGTGCCCGGGATCGTGTGCGCGGCGCTCTTCGGGTTCACGCTGACGTGGAACGAGTTCATCTACGCGCTGACGTTCGTCTCGCAGACGACCGCCAAGACCGCCGTTGTGGGCGTGACGTCGGACCTGATCCGGGGGGACATCTACTACTGGGGCTCGCTGATGGCGGGCGCGGTCCTGGCGTCGGTCCCCGTCGTGATCTGCTACGTCTTCTTCCTCGACTACTACGTCTCCGGCCTCACCGCCGGCGCCGTCAAAGGCTAGCGGCCGCCGCGCCGCCGGGCGCGCGTGACCGCGACCGCTAGGCGGCGACGATGGCGGGGTCGACGCGGAGGACCACGTACCCGCCGACGGCGCCGGCGCCGAAGCCGGGCGCGAAGACGCGCAGGGGCCGGTCGATGACGCCCTCGCGCACGGCGTCGTGGATCGCGAGCGGGATGGACGCCGACGAGGTGTTGCCGACCTTCTCGATGTTGAAGTAGAGCCGCTCGGCCGGCACGCCGGCCGCCCGCGCGTAGTGCAGGACCATCGTCTTGTTGGCCTGGTGCGGGACGATGAGGTCGACCGCGTCGAGCAGCGAGCCGACACCCCCGTCGGGATGCGGGAGGCTCCGGAGCTCCGTCAGCATCTGCGTGAGGTAGCGCTTCACCAGGGCCCGCACCTCGGGGCCGTACACGGTGATGTTGTTGTCGAACTCGGGGTTCGGCCAGATGATCGAGTCCACCTCGCTCATCGGGCCGCTCGCGTAGGTCTGGTACCACTCGACGTCCGGCGCGGCGCCGGCCGGGGCCGGACCGACGACGAGAGCGGCGGCGCCGTCGCCGAAGATCATGCGCGAGGTGCGCACGGTGCCGATCTTGTCCGAGAACTTCTCCCCGCACACGACCAGCACCGGCCGCTCGATTTCCTGGAGCAGGCGCACCGCCTCCGACAGCCCGTAGGGCAGCCCCGCGCACGCCGCCACCAGGTCGCACGAGGCGTGGGTCTGGAACATGCCGAGCTGGCCGGAGAGCCAGGTCGCGAGCGACGGCATCATCTTGACGCTCGTGCACGAGCAGAACAGGACGGCGCCGATCTCCTCGGGCCGGCGCCCGGCCCGGGCGAGCGCGCGCTGCGCGGCCAGCAGGGCGATGTGGTCGAGGTCGAGCTGGGTGTAGAGGCGCTGCTCGATCCCGGTCTTCGCCTCGATCTCCTTTCCCGTCATCGGCGACCAGCAGTAGGCGGTGTTGGCGATCAGGTCGTCGTTGGTGCAGGCCAGCTCGCCCTTGTAGACGGCCAGGGACTCGAGGCGCGGCATGACCGAGAAGCGCGCCCGCACGTCGATCGGCGGGTAGGGCCGCTCCGGCGCCTTGGAGGGGAGCGGCGCCGGCCGCCGGGGCCGGGCCCGACGCCCACCACGGACCCGCCGGATGAACTCCAGCACGTCGTCGTTGCGCGGGTAGAAGACGACGACGAAGTCGTCGTCGTGGAGCTTGCCGACCTCGATCGCGCGCGTCTTGGCGCGGTCCCAGCGGTACTGGTTGTGGAGCACCATCGCCTGGCGCGTCAGCGCCTCGAGCTCGGGGACGCGGTGCGTGGACTCGATGATGTCGTCGGGGCCGTAGCCGGGGTAGTCCGGGTCCCAGGCCAGCAGGTGGTAGGTGAGGTGCTTCGGATCGGCGAGGATCTCGGCCACGGTCGGCTTGAGGGCGGGCAGCTCGGCGCCGGCGCCCTTCTTGTGCCGGAACACGTCGAGCAGGATGCGCGAGATCCTGTCCTCCGTCCCCTCGTCCCAGCTCGGCGGCAGCGCCCGGTACCCGCTCTCGATGGCCGCCGTCAGCTCCTCGCCGTCCCAGGGCCTGAAGACCGGCAGGAACAGGTCGTCGCGGCCGCGCGGCACGTCGCGCCAGCGCGTCGGGCGCTTCTCGTACATGGTCAACGCGTACCGGTTCACCCAGAAGAGGTTGAGCGCGAGGTCGCGCAGCAGGTCGTAGCGCCCGCTGTAGGCGCGCGCCTCGAGGCGGGCGACGATGTCGGTCTCGGTCGGCGCCTTCTCCTCGAAGTCGCGCTTGATGACCGCCGCGAACTGGTCGAGCGTCTCGAAGACCGAGAAGTCGAGCGCCGGGAAGAAGTTGAACGGGAAGACGATCCGGCCGTAGCGGTTGACGACGAAGGGCTTCATGGGATGAGTATAATGCACCCATGTCCATCCTCAACGACCGCGACCGCGCCGCCGTCCGCAAGGAATTCGAGAAGCTCGCCGGGCCCGTGAAGCTCGTGGTGTTCTCGCAGGAGCTGGTGGCCGCCGACCTCTGCCGCCAGAACGAGCAGCTGGTCCGCGAGGTGGCGGAGCTCGGCGAGACGATCACGGTCGAGGTGCTGAACCCGGCCATCGACCGCGAGCGCGCCGAGGGCTACGGCGTGGACCAGGTGCCGGCGATCGTCGTCGAGGGCGCGCGCGACTACGGCATCCGGTTCTACGGCATCCCGTCGGGGTACGAGTTCAGCAACCTGATCGACGCGATCATCGTGGCGTCCACCGGCGAGTCCGCCCTCAGCGAGGACACCAAGGCCTCCCTGCGGGCGCTCACCGCCGACGTCGAGATCAAGGTCTTCTCGACGCCCACCTGACCCTACTGTCCCCGGGCCGTGCGCCTGGCGCAGCACATGTCGGTGGCCTCCGACCGCGTCCGCTCGACGGCGATCGAGGCGACGGAGTTTCCCGAGCTGGCCCGCGCCTATCAGGTGATGGGCGTGCCCAAGGTGGTCATCAACGATCGGGTGCAGTTCGAGGGCGCCGTGCCGGAGACGGAGTTCCTCGGCGCGGTGCTCCAGGCGGTGGAGGGCTCCTGACGCGGGCGACGCCCGCGCTCCTGTTCGCGTACGGCACATTGATGCGGGGCTATCCGCTGCACCGCGCGCTGAGGCGCGGCGCGTCGCTCGTCGGCGAGGGGAGCGTGCGGGGGCGGTTGCTCGATCTCGGCGCCTATCCCGGATTGATCGCCGGAGGCGGACGCGTCCGCGGCGAGGTGTACCGGCTCGACGCGGCGGAACTTCTCCCGGTGCTCGACCGCGAGGAGGGGTACAATTTCGCCCGTCGCCGGGCGCTCGTCACGCTCGACGGCGGCGCGCGCGCGCGCGCCTGGGTCTACCGGTACCGCGGGCCGCGGGCGCGCGCGGTGCCGGTTCCGCACGGGGACTATCGCCGGGTCCGCCCGGCCACCCACTGAACCCGGAGGACGTGATGGCGCTGACCGCCGCGGAGCTCGTCAAGGCCGACCAGGACCACCTGATCCACCCGCTGCACCACCCCGTGGACAACGCCGAGCCGATGATCTACGTGCGCGGCCGCGGCGCGGTCCTCACCGACATCGGCGGCAAGGAGTACCTCGACGGGCTCTCGGGCCTCTGGAACGTGAACGTCGGGCACGGCCGCGCCGAGCTGGCCGAGGCCGCCGCGGCGCAGATGAAGGAGCTGGCCTACTTCTCCGCGTACGTCGGCTCCTCGAACATCCCGGCGATCACGCTGGCGAGCCGGCTGATCCAGCTCGCGGGCGACCCGATGCACGCGGTGTTCTTCACCTCGGGCGGCGCCGAGTCGAACGAGTCGGCGTTCAAGACCGCGCGCTTCTACTGGAAGGCCAAGGGCCGGCCGGACAAGATCAAGGTCATCGCGCGGCACAACGCCTACCACGGCGTCACGCTCCAGACGATGAGCGCGACGGGCATGGGCGCCTACTGGAAGATGTTCGAGCCGCGCGTGCCCGGGTTCGTCCACATCCCGACCTGCTATCCGTACCGGCAGCAGGGGATGAAGCCCGGCGAGACCGCCGGCCAGACGGCGGCGCGGGAGCTGGAGGAGGCGATCCTCCGCGAGGGGCCGGACACGGTCGCCGCGTTCATCGGCGAGCCGATCCACGGCGGCGGCGGCGTCCTCTACCCGGCCGACGATTACTGGCCGCGCGTGCGCGAGGTGTGCACGCGGCACGACGTGCTGCTGATCGCCGACGAGGTGATCACCGGCTTCTGCCGGACCGGGCGCTGGTTCGCCCTCCACCACTGGAACGTGAAGCCCGACATCCTCGCGTTCGCCAAGGGCGTGACCTCCGGCTACCTCCCGCTGGGCGGCATCATGATCACCCGGGCGATCAAGGACGCGATGGACGCGGTGAAGCCCGAGGACCGCTGGATGCACGCCTACACCTACTCGGGCCATCCGACGTGCTGCGCCGTCGGCCTCGCGAACCTCGACATCATGGAGCGCGAGCGCCTGTGGGAGAAGGCCGCCGCGATGGGCGCGCGCCTGCACGCCGGCCTCACGGCCGCGTTCGGCGACCACCCGCACGCCGGCGACATCCGCGGCGGCCGGGGGCTCCTGGCCGCGGTCGAGCTGGTGGCCGACCGCGGGACGAAGGCCAATTTCCCCGCCGACCGCAAGGTCGCCCAGCGCGTGCAGGCCGAGATGGCCAGGCGGGGGATGATCACGCGCACCCGGCCGGTGGCCGGCCCGCACCCGGCGACGGGCGACATGATCTACTTCTCGCCGCCGCTGATCGTGAGCGGGGCCGAGGTGGACCGCATGGTCGCCATCACGCGCGACGCCGTGAAGGCCGCGCTCGGCGCGTGAGGCTCATCACCGCCCACCGGATCCTGATCGGCGCGGGGATCGCGTTCTTCCTCTTCTACGCGGTCCTCCAG
>JACPCH010000207.1 GCA_016179875.1 Candidatus Rokuibacteriota bacterium
GGACTCGGCGCGCAGCACCCCGACCAGGTAGTCCTCGAGCGGCAGCTCGTTCACGATCGCCATGCCGTCGCCGTTCTTCACCAGCTCGAGCCGGCCGGGATACTCGCGGCCGCCGAGCCGGATCGGCCGCTCGCTGGCGAGGCGGAAGCTGCCGTTCCGCCGGCCGTCGATCTCGACGCTCCCGCCGTGGGCGGTGGCGCGCACGACGTCGGCGCGCCAGCTCCGGACCGGGCACGCCGCGCAGCCGCCGAGCTCGGTCACCTCGATGCCGCTCCCACGCAGCTCGGCGCTCCGCACGCTCTCGACGAGGGCGACGCGGATCGTGCCCGAGGCCACCGCCGGCGCCGCCGCCAGCAGCACGAGGCCGACGGCCGCGACCGGCAGCCTCATCGCCGCCCGACCAGCCACAGGATCAGCGTGAGCGCCATGCTGAGCAGGAGGGACGTCGCCAGCGGGAAGTAGAAGGTCCAGGAGCCGCGCTGGATGTGGATGTCGCCCGGCAGCCGGCCGAGCCACGGCACGCGCCCGGCCACCAGCAGCACGGCGCCGGCCGCCGCGATCAGGAGCCCGAAGACGAGGAGGGCGCGGCCGACGTCGTTCATCACTCGAACAGCTCGGACTGCCCGGGCGCCCCCGCGGGGGGCTGCTTGCCCAGGTGGCGGTAGGCCTCGCGCGTCACGCGCCGGCCGTTCGGCGCGCGGACGACGAAGCCGATCTTGAGCAGGTAGGGCTCGACCATCTCGGCCAGCGTCTCGGCCTCGTCGTTGATCGTGGCCGCGACCGCCTCGATGCCGACGGGCCCGCCGCCGTAGTGGTCCACGATCGCGCCGAGGAAGCGGCGGTCGAGCCGGTCGAGCCCGCGCGTGTCCACGCCCTCGCTGTCCAGCGCGCGCCGGGCGATGTCCTCGGTGATCCGCCCCTCGCCCTTCACCTGCGCGTAGTCGCGCACGCGGCGGAGCAGGCGGTTCACGATGCGCGGCGTGCCGCGCGCGCGGCGGGCGATCTCGGCGGCGCCGCCGGCGTCGATCGCCGCCTCGAGGATCTGCGCCGAGCGCGTCACGATGCGGGCCAGCTCGGCCTCCGAGTAGAAGTCGAGGTGGTGGAAGATGCCGAAGCGCTCGCGGAGCGGCGCCGACAGCATGCCGGGGCGCGTGGTGGCCGCGACCAGCGTGAAGGGCCGGAGCGCGTACTTGAGCGTGCGCGCGTGCATGCCCTTGTCGATCACGAAGTTGACGGCGAAGTCCTCCATCGCCGGGTACAGCAGCTCCTCGACGGCGCGCGGCAGCCGGTGGACCTCGTCGATGAAGAGAACGTCGTGCTCGGCGAGGTTCGTCAGGATGCCCATGAGGTCGGCGCCGCGCTCGATGGCGGGCCCCGAGGTGGGCACGAGGGTCGTGCCCATCGCGTTCGCGATGATGCCGGCCAGCGTCGTCTTGCCGAGGCCGGGCGGGCCGTAGAGGAGGACGTGGTCCACGCACTCGCGGCGGAGCCTCGCCGCGTCCACCGACACCCGGAGGCTCGCCACCGCCTGCTCCTGGCCGACGTACTCGTCGAACGTGCGCGGCCGGAGCTGGCGCTCGAACTGCGCCTCCTCCGGCGCCGCCACCCGGCTCAGCGTCTGGCCCTCGTCGGGCGCGGCGCCCGCGCTCACGCCTTCGTCCCCCGGTAGATCTCGTCGAACAGCTCCTCGGCCGTCGCGAGCCCCGGCCGGCGGCGGAGCGCGTCGGTGATGAGCTGGGAGGCCTCGGACGGCCGGTGGCCGAGCTGCTTGACCATGATCTCCCACACGAGCTCGCGCAGCCCGTCGGCGGCGGGCGGCGCCGGCGCCGCCGCGGGCGGCTCGCCGCCCGCGCCCTCCCGGGCGAGCGCGAACTTCGCGACCTTGCTCTGGAGCTGGGCGACGATGTTCTTGGCCTTCTGCGGGCCGATCCCCGGCAGCGCGCGCAGGGACTTCTCGTCCTGGCGGGCGATCGCGGCGGCCAGCTCCCCCACCGGCGCGGCGAGCGCGCGCGCGGCGACCATGGGGCCGATGTCCTTCACGGTGATCAGCTTCTCGAAGAACTCCTTGTCGAGGTCGGAGGTGAAGCCGATCAGGACCGGCCGCGGCTGGTCGCGCGTGGCGTGGTAATAGACGACGAGCGTCAGCTCGCTCGGCTTGTCGCCGCCGGCGCTCGCGCCCTCCAGCTGGCGGAAGGCGATCGGCGGCAGGAAGATCTCGTAGCCGACGCCGGCGCACTCGAGGATCACCCGGTCCTCGAGCCGCCGCCGGAGGACCCCGGTGAGGGTCGCGATCACGCCCCGGGCCTCACGGCAGCTTGCCCCCCAGGCGCGAGAACCCCGTGATGGCCAGGGCCAGCGCGTCGGCGACGTGCGAGGGCCGGGGCGGCGTCTGGAGCCGGAGGAGCCGCCGCACGGCGAGCTGCACCTGCTCCTTGGAGGCGGCGCCGTAGGCCGTGACCGCGCGCTTGACCTCGGCGGGCGCGAGCGCGAGCACGCTCACCCCGCGCTGCCGCGCGGCGAGCAGGATGACGCCGCGCGCGTGCGCCATGAGGATCGCGGTGCGCGGGAACTTGTACTCGGCGTAGAGGTCCTCGAGGACCATGACCGACGGCGCGTGCTCGGCCAGGAGCCGGTCCACGCCGTCGTAGATGCGGTGGACGCGGGTCTCGAGCGGGAGATCGGCCTCGGTGGCGATGACGCCGCTGGTGACGACGACGGCCCCGGCGGGCCCGGGCTCGAGGAGACCGTAGCCCGTCCCGACGAGGCCGGGATCGACGCCGAGAACCCGCAGGCCGGGCGGCCCGGATGCCCCGTCAGGCAGCCGCGATGGCCTCCAGGATCTCGTCGGGGATGTCGTAGTTCGCGTACACGGATTGAACGTCGTCCAGCTCCTCCAGCGCCTCGATCAGGCGCACCACGCTGGCCGCGTCCTTGCTCTCGACCCTCACCAGGCTCTTGGGCACCCGCGTCACCTGGGCCTCGAGCACGGGCACGCCCGCCTTGGCGAGCGCCTCGCGCACCAGGTCCATTTCAGCAGGGGTGGTGGTGATCTCGAAAGCTTTTTCGGCGCGGCGCATGTCGGTGGCGCCCGCGTCGAGGGCCTTCGCCATCAGGTCGTCCTCGGCGATCTTCTCGGCGTCCACCTGGATGATGCCGGTGCGCTCGAACATCCACGCGACGGAGCCGGCCGAGCCCATGTTGCCGCCCTGCTTCTCGAAGGTGTGCCGGATCTCGGGGCCGGTGCGGTTGCGGTTGTCGGTCACCACCTGGACCAGGACCGCGACGCCGCCCGGCGCGTAGCCCTCGTAGGTGATCTCCTCGTAGGCCTCGCCGGGCAGCTCCCCGGTGCCCTTCTGGACGGCCCGCTTGATGTTGTCCTGGGGCATGTTGGCTTCCTTCGCGGACTCGATGGCGGCCTTCAGGCGCATGTTCGCCTTGGGGTCGCCGCCGCCGTTCTTCGCGGCGACCGTGATCTCGCGGAGGATCTTCGAGAACAGCTTCCCCCGCTGGACGTCCGCCTTGCCCTTCTTGCGCTTGATCTGCGACCACCGGGAATGCCCTGACATCGCGCTACCCTCTTTCTTCCGCTAGAGTCGCCTTGAGCCGCTTGACGCGCTCGAGCCGCCGCTCGCGCCGCTCCCGGGCCGCCGCCCACCGGCGCCGCTCGCCCGCGCTCCCGGGCGTGAACGGCGGGCACGGCCGCGGTTGCAGATTGGTCCCCAGGTGCACGAAGGTGAGGAACGCCGTGCAGGCGTGCCGCACCTCCCCCGCCCACGGCGCCTCGGCGAGGACCTTCACGCCGATCTCGAGCGACGAGGTGCCGACGTGGTTGAGCCCCGCCTTGAAGGTGACGACCTCGTGCGTGTAGATCGGGGAGTAGAAGTCCATCGCGTCCAGGCACGCCGTCATCACGAACCCCCTGCAGTATCGCATCGAGAGGATGCCGCCCGCCTCATCGAGCGCCATGAGCATCTTGCCCACGAACATCGCGTTCCCGAAGAGGGCGTCCTCCGGCAGCACGCTCCGCGTGGACTCGAAGCGCCAGCGCACCTGCTCGTCGGCCTCCAGGCCCTCGCGCGGGCGGTCGGCCTTCCGGGCGAACCGGGCCAGGCGCTGCTCGCGGCGGACGCGCGCGGCCTCGACCAGCGCGGCCTCCGCGGGGCCGCGCGGCTCGATGGCGGTCCCCACCGGGCACGGGCGCAGGTCGTCGCCGACCTTCACGAACACGAGGTGCGAGTTGAGCGTGACCGCGCGCCGGCCGGTCGCGACGTTCTCGGCCCAGACGCGCACGCCCACCTCGAGCGAGCTCCGGCCGACGTACTCGACCTGGGCGCGCAGGATCGCGATGTCGCCGATCCGCACCGGGTGCAGGAAGTCGATGTCGTCCATGGCGCCGAGCGCGACGTGGCCGCGCGCGACGCGCGCCGCCGCCATCGTGCCGGCCTTGGCGATCCACTCCATCATGCGCCCGCCGTGGATCTGGCCCGGGGCGCCCGCGTGCTCCGGGAACACCCACTCGATCATCTCGACGGCGGTCTCGGCGATGGCCGGCATGGTGCGGGTCGATGGTACCACCTACTCCCGGAAGCGCGGGTCGAGCAGGTCGCGCAGGCCGTCGCCCAGCAGGTTCACGCCGAGCACGGCGAGCAGCAGCGCCAGCCCGGGGAACACCGCCACCCACGGCGCGCTCCCGAGGAACGACTGCCCGTCGGCCAGGAGCGCCCCCCACGAGAGCGTCGGCGACTGGGCCCCGAGCCCGAGGAACGAGAGCCCGGCCTCGGCCACCATGTTGCCGCCGACGCCGATCGTGGCCGCCACCAGCAGCGGCCCCAGCGTGTTCGGCAGGAGGTGGCGCAGCATGATCGCGAGCTGGCCGGCGCCGAGCGCGCGCGCCGCCTGCACGTAGTCGCGCGCCTTGAGCGAGAGCACGGCGCCGCGCACGACGCGCGCGATCGTCGTCCAGCCGAGCGCCACCAGCACCACCACGACCTTGTCGAGACCCGGGCGCTCGAACACCGCGATGAGGCCGATCGCCAGCACCAGCGACGGGAACGCCATGACGACGTCGGTGGCGCGCATGAGCACCGCGTCGAGCGCGCCGCCGTAGAAGCCCGCCGCGAGCCCGATCGCGCACCCGAGGACGACCACGAGGAGCTCCACGCCGATCCCCACCACGAGCGAGACCCGCCCGCCCCAGAGCACGCGCGAGAGCAGGTCGCGGCCGAGCGCGTCGGTGCCGAACGGGTGCGCCGCCGAGGGGCGCTCGAGCGTGGCGCCGCCGCCCGCGGCCACGCCGAGCGGGTCGTGGGGCGCGAGCCACGGCGCCCCGAGCGAGGCCAGCGCGAAGAGCGCGAAGAGCGCGGCGCCCGCCAGGAAGCCCCGGTGGCGGAGCGCGTCAGGCCGCGCCACGGCGGGTCCGGGGGTCGATGGCGAGGTAGGCGAGGTCCACGAGCAGGTTGCCCACGACGTAGACGACGGCGAAGACGAGGACCGCGCCCATGACGACGGGCAGGTCGCGCTGGCCGACGGCCGCGACCAGGAGGCGTCCCAGCCCGGGCCACGCGAACACGGTCTCCGTCAACGGGGCGCCGACCAGAAGGTCCGCCAGCCCGATGCCGATCACCGTCACCACCGGGATCAGCGCGTTGCGGAGCGCGTGCTTGAGCAGGACCACGCGCTCGCTGAGCCCCTTGGCGCGCGCGGCCTGCACGTAGTCCTGGCGCACCACCTCGAGCAGGCTCGAGCGCGTCATGCGCGCCACGGTGCCCGTGTGGAGCGCGCCGAGCGTGAGCGCCGGCAGGACCAGGTGGGCGAGCGCGCCGTCGCCGTAGCCCGAGACCGGCAGCCACCCGAGCGTCACCGCGAAGACCAGCGCCAGCATCATCCCGAGCCAGAACACCGGCGTCGAGATGCCGAGCACGGCCACGCCCATCAGCGCGTGGTCGAGCGCCGAGCCCGGGCGCGCCGCCGCGAGCGCGCCGGCGCCCACGCCGAGCGCGACCGCGATCAGCGTGGCCGCCAGGGCCAGCCGCAGCGTCGCCGGCGCGCGCTCGGCGAGCACCTCGGCGACGGGGCGCTGCTCGCGGAACGACGTGCCGAGGTCGCCGCGCGCGAGCCGCCCCATCCACGCCGCGTACTGCACGGCGAGCGGCCGGTCGAGCTTGTACTCCTGCCGGAGCCGCGCGAGGGCCTCCGGGTCGGCGCGCTGGCCCATCGCGGCGCGGGCCGGATCGCCGAGGGCGACGGCGTTCAGCAGGAAGACGAGCAGCGTGATGCCGAACAGCACGGGGAGCAGGGCCACGAGCCGGCCCAGCAGGGAGCGGCCGAGGTCAGCGATCGAGCCAGACCTTGCGGAGGGGCGCCAGGAACTCGGGCGCCGAGGACAGGGCCGACCGCTCGAGCCCCCGGACGTACGGCTTGATCAGCGCGCGGCTCGCGTAGTGGTAGAGCGAGATCCAGGCGGCCGCGTCCACGATCGCCTGCTCGGCCTCGTGGTAGCGCTGGAAGCGCGCGGGGCCCGTCGCCATCTGGTCGGCCTCGTCGAGCAGCCGGTCCACGGCCGCGCTCCGGTAGCGCGAGGTGTTGCCGGCGGCGCCGATGTTTCGCGAGTGGAAGAGCACGGTCAGGAAGTTCTCGGGGTCCGGGTAGTCGGCGATCCAGCCCTGCCGGAAGAAGCCGGCGCTCCCGTCGTCCACCAGCTTGATGTGCGCGGCCCAGTCGAGGCGGCGCAGCTCCAGCGCGACGCCGACCTCCTTGAGCTGGGCCTGCAACACCTCGGCGATGCGCTGGTTGAGGTCGCTCGTGTTGAAGTGGAACGCGAGCGGGCCGAGGCCGCGCCCGCCCGGGAACCCGGCCTCGGCCAGGAGCCGCCGGGCGCGCTCGCGGTCGAACGCGAGGCGCGTGACCTCCGGCGAGTAGCCCGGCAGCGCCGGCGGCAGGATGCCGCGCGCCGGGTGCACGCAGCCCTCGAGCAGGCGCTCCACCACGAGCGTGGGGTCGAGCGCGTGGGCGAGGGCGCGGCGCACGCGCGGGTCGGTGAACGGCGGCCGCTCGACGTTGAAGCGCAGGCCGTGGGTGCCGAGCGTCGGCCAGACGGCGGCCTCGCGCTTGAGCCGCGGGTCGTTCTGCACCGCCCGGCACTGGCCCGTCGGGATGTCGGTCAGGTCGAGCTGGCCCGCGCGGTACTCGTTGAACCGCGTGATCTCGGCCGGGATGATCCGGAACACGACGCGCTCGAGGGGCGCGGGGCCGCGGAAGTGCTCGCGGAACCGCTCGAGCACCACCTGGTCGTCGCGGCGCCAGGACGCGAAGCGGAACGCGCCGGTGCCGACGGGGTGGCTCGCGAAGCCGACGCCGCGCTTCTCCGCCTCCTCGCGCGGCACCACGGAGGCCGCGTCGTAGGCGATCAGGTGGAGGAACGGCGCGAACGGCCGGTCGAGCCGCAGCTCGACCGTGAGATCGTCCACGACGCGGATCCCGGCGATCCCGGCGGCCCCGCCCCTGATGAAGTCGTGCGCGCCCGCGATCTTCTCGAAGACCCACGGCCGCTTGCCCTTCGCCGCGCGCTCGAAGGAGTACTTGACGTCGTCGGCCCGCAGCTCGCGGCCGTGGTGGAACCTCACGCCCGGCCGGAGGGCGAAGGTGTACACGCGCCCGTCGGGCGACCGGGCGACGCTCCGGGCGAGCGCGGGCACCGGGACGAGCCGCTCGTCCAGCTCGAGCAGGCCGTCGAACACCTGGCGAATCACGGCCGACGACGTGGTGTCGGTGGCGTGCGCCGGATCGAGCGTCGGCGGGTCCGCGCCGAAGACGGCGCGGAGGGTGCCGCCGGCCCGCGGCGCCTGCGCCGGCCCGGGCGCCGCGCCGGCCGCCACCAGCCCGGCGGCCAGGAGCGCGAGCGTGAGCGTCCGTCTCATCGTGGCCCTCCTCCCTCGAGGGTCAGGCCCCCGAGTCGGTGGAAGCCCGTCGGGTGCAGGCGGAGCCCCCGCACCTCGGGGCGCGCCAGCGCCCAGTGCAGCCGCACGTAGATCGGCAGCCACGGCAGGTCCTCGGCCAGCATCGCCTGCGCCCGCTGGTAGAGCCGCTGGCGCTCGGGGCGGAAGGAGAGCTGGCTCGCGCGGATCAGCACGTCGTCGAGGCGCGCGTTCCGGTAGAAGGAGAAGTTGAGCGCCCGCGGGCCCTTGGTGGCCGCCTCGCTCGTCGAGAGCGGGAAGAGGAACAGGTGCGGGTCGCCGCCGGTGACGGCCGCCTCGACGAGGGCGACGTCGAAGGCGCCCGCCTGGAGGAGCGTGCGCACCGTCGGCTCGGGCTCGACCTGCACGGTCAGCGCCATCCCGTCGGAGCCGAGCTGGATCTGGATCGCCTCCGCGAGCTGGGGCCGGTTCACCGGCTTGTCCTCGGCCGGGACGAGCAGCGTCGGCTTGGCCTCCTTCGGCCAGCCGCCGTCGGCCAGGAGCGCCTTCACGGTCTCGCGGCTCCCGCCGAGCACGGGCGAGCCCTCGCGCCGCGCCCACACGCCCGGCGGCAGGAACGACTGGAGCGGCACCCCCGCCCGCCCGAGCGCCACGCCGAGGACGGCGGGGTCGAGCGCCGCCGCGACGGCCTGCCGCACCCGCTTGCGCGAGAAGGGCTCCTTCTCGGTCTGGAACGCGAGGTAGCCGACGCGGAGCCCCGGCGCCGACAGCGCCTGCTCGGCGCGGCGCGGCGGCCCCGGCGGGAGCCACACGTCGAGCACGCGCGCGTCCAGATCGGCCTCGGCCTGCTCGTCCGCGCTCACGTCGAGGAACACCAGCCGCTGGGCGCGCGGGGGCCCGCCCCAGTAGCCGGGCGCCGCCTCGAGCGCGACCCGTCCGGCCGAGGCGTCCACGACGCGGTAGGGTCCGGTGCCGACGAGGCCGGCGCCGGCCGCGCGCACGACGCCGAGCCCGGGATGCGCGAGGACGGTCAGGAGCGGCGCGTACGGCTGGACGAGCGCGATCTGCACGGTGCGCGGATCGGGCGCCCGCACCTCCTTCACCACCCCCGGCACGCCGCGCAGCAGCGCCGGCCAGGCGCCCGCGGCGCCCGGGGCCTCGGGCCGGAGCCCGCGGTCGAACGAGGCGGCGACCTCGGCCGCGGTGAGCGCGGCGCCGTCGTGGAAGCGGACGTTATCGCGCAGGGTGAACGTCCACACCAGCCCGTCGCGCGACACGCTCCAGCGGACGGCGAGCGCGGGCTCGATGTCGGTGCTGCCCTCGCGCCAGGCGACGAGCGTGTCGAACACGTGGCGCGCGATGAGCGGCCCCGCGCCGTCGAGCGCGGCCGCCGGGTCGAGGACGGCGGGCACGCCCGGCACGCCGATCCGGATCTCGCGGCGCACCGCGGGCGCGGGCGGCGCGCCGACATTTTGGGCAAAAAGCGCCACCGCTGGCACGAAAATCGGCACGAGCACGAGGGTGGCGCGGAGCGCTCGCGGGGCGCGCATCGGCCTCTTTATACGTGGAACCGCCCATGCGCGCTACCCGTTTCGAGGGCGGACGCGGTGCCGGGCGCTCCGGCGCGCCACGGTATGGAACTTGCTCCGGAAAACGGCGGCGGAGAGCCGCCGGAAACGGGGGAAACGACGCGTAAATGACCGACGAACCTTGACTTTCCTTTTTTTGGCCGCCTATACTCGGTCAACGAGGGGCGCGGGCGCGCCCAGGCGGCGCACGAGGGCTCACGTGAGAAGGGATGGGCGATGAAGGAGTTCGACAAGAAGAGTAGCCCGAGCCGCGAAGGCTTCTCGAAGTTCCTCCCGGCCTCCATGTCCGATTCGAGCACGCGCCGCCGGCTGACCGAGTACGAGATCCAGGTGCAGGACCTCCAGGCCTACATCCGCTCGCTCGAGGCGGAGACCGTCCATCTCCGGAAGAAGCTCGAGGACGCGCCCAAGGACTTCATGGTCCTCGAGAACAAGCTGCGCGAGGCCAACCGGCAGCTCGTGCAGGCGTTCAACCAGAACGAGAAGCTCGTCAACGCCCTCTACGAGGCGCGCGAGCAGATCACCGCGCTCAAGGAGGAAGTGGACAAGCTCTGCGCCCCGCCCTCGACCTACGGTGTCTACCTCTCGGTGAACGAGGACGGCACCGTCAACATCCTGTCCCAGGGCCGCAAGGTGAAGGTCAACCTCCACCCGTCCATCAAGCCGGAGGCGCTCAAGCCGGGGCAGGAGCTGATCCTCAACGAGGGCCTGAACGTC
>JACPCH010000208.1 GCA_016179875.1 Candidatus Rokuibacteriota bacterium
CGAGGCCAGCTGCACGAGCGCCACGTCGCGCTCCGGATCGAGCTTCTTCCACGCGAGCGCCGCGCGCATCATCATGTCGCTGTCGGAGCCTCGCCGGGCGATGGCGATCTTGAAGTTCTTCCCGCGGAAGTCGCCGAGGTCCTTGAGGGCGGCGTGCTTCTTCGCCATCGCCAGGACAAACGTCGGGGTCGCCTGGGTCAGGACGAGGATCTTCGTCTTGAAGCCCTTCTCGAGGAGCTTGATCGGGTGCGCCACCACGCCCTGGGCGACGTCGATGTTGCCGTTCAGGAGCGCCGGCGCCACCTCCGATCCGCCCTTGAAGATCGTGAAGTCCACGTCGAGCCCTTCCATCTGGTAGAAGCCCTTCTCCTTGGCGACCATGACCGGCAGCTGGTGGAGCGCCAGCGGGAGCAGGCCGAGCCTCAACTTGACGGGCTGGGCGTGGCCGAGCCCGGCCAGGGCGGCGAGCGCGACGGTGAACGCCGCGACGACGAGTGCGATGGAGCGACGCATGATGAGTCTCCTCTCGTTAGAGCCGAACGTCGACCTGCCAGCGGAACAGCCGGCGCTCGAGCGCGGACAGGGGAATGATGATGCCCATCACGACCCCGGAGAGGACCACGATACCCGAGAGCACGCCCTCGCGGTCCAGGTTCTCGGCGGCGTGCATCATGACGAAGCCGAGTCCGGCGCGCGACGAGATGAACTCGCCGACGATGGCCCCGATCAGCGCGAGCGCCAGGCCGAGCTTGGTCGAGGCGAACAGCCACGGCAGCAGGTGGGGGATCCCCACCCGCTGCAAGACCTGCCGCCGGGACGCGCCCAGGGTCCGGAGCCAGTCCACGTGGCGCGCCTCGATCGTCTGCAGGCCGGCAACGACGTGGAGCAGAAACACGAAGTAGACCAGCGTCACGACGAGGACGAGCTTCGAGAGGAAGCCGACGCCGAACCAGAGGACGAAGAGCGGGGCGAGGGCCGGCCGGGGGATGCTGTAGATCGCCGCCAGGTACGGCATCAGGGTGTGGCGGGCGAGCGGGAAGGCGCCGAGCACGAGGCCACAGAGGAGTCCGGTGAGGGCACCGGCCAGGAAGCCCAGGACCATCTCGGCGAGCGTCACCGCCGTGTGATGGAGCAGGAGGCCGCTCGCGACGTCGGCGACCGTCCGCGCGGCGATCGACGACGGCAGGCTCAGGACCCGGGTGTCGAGCCACCCGAGGCGGCCGGAGACCTCCCACGTTCCGATGAAGACGGGCAGCAAGGCGGCCTGCACGATCCGCTCCATCAAAGAACCTGTTGATTCCGGAGCTGCACCGTAAGGATCCGCAGGCGCCCCGCCACCCAGTCCGTCGCGGCGTTCGACGCGAGGGCGATCAGCAGGAGCGCGGCGAGGCCGACGAAGACGGTGGCGGTGTCGAACATGCCCACCCCCTGGTCGATGAGATAGCCGATGCCGCGCTGAGTGGCGATGAACTCGCCGAGCACCGCGCCCATGAGGGCGAAGCCGACCGACAGCCGGAAGCTGGTGAAGATCCACGGGACCAGCGCCGGCACCACCACCACCCGGGCCAGCTGGAGCCGGGAGGCGCCGAGCAGGCGGCCGTGGTCGATCCATTCCTGACGGATGCCGCCGAAGCCGGAGAACGTCCCGAGAATCATGACGAAGACGACCAGCGAGAAGGCCATCGCCACCTTGAGGCTCAGCGCGATCCCGAACCAGACGAGGTACAGGGGGGCGAGCGCGATCTTGGGGAAGGCGTTCAGGACGATGACATACGGCTCGACGACGCGGCGCACGGGCGCCACGGCGCCCAGCACGAGGCCGACGGGCACGCCGACGCCGCAGCCGGCGGCGAGCCCGAGGAGCATCTCGACGAGCGTCTCCCGGACGTGCGGGAGCAGCTCACCGGCGCGGAGCAGCAGCAGGGCCTGGGCGGCGATGAGCGTCGGCGAGCTGATCCAGAATGGGTTGACCAGCCCGGCGCGCACGCTCCCCTCCCAGCCCAGGAGGACGGCGATGATCAGCGCGCTGCGAGCAGCCCACACTCGCGTCGCGAATGTCTCCATGGTCTGCGTCCCATCTTAGTTGAGCCGCGACATCGGCGGCAAGCGCCGGCGTGGGCGACCTAACGCGGGCGGAGCCGGACGAGCGTGGCGCCCCAGCCGCCGCGCGCGGGCGGCGCGGCGGCGAAACCCGCCACCAGCGGGTGCGCCGCCCGGACCGACCGCACGCTCCGCCGCTGCACGCCGATGTCGAGATAATCGGCGACGACGGCCGGGATGTCGCGCGGGGCGAAGGCGTGGAGGTCGAGGGCGTCCTCGATCGGGATCGGCACCGGCTCGTCGGCTACAGCGTGAGCCCTCCCAGCACGTGCTGCTGCCAGTGCTTCATGCTCAGGAGATCCTCCCCCGACAGCTTGCACTGTCAGAACGTGGCGGCGCGCTCGAAGAACGGCACGTCCACCACGGGGACGTTCTCGGCGCGCGCCGTCTCGGCCACGCGCTGGGTCACCATCTGGCGCACGAACGGGATCGGGATGCGCCCCAGCCGGTGGATGACCTCCTCGGTGCAGCGGATGCGCGTGCCCGGCAGCACCGGCCCCTCGACGACCGCGGCCGCCTCCTCGCGCTCCGGATGCTCGCACGTTTCGGGCACGAGCTGCTGCAGCCGCACCGACACGTACTCCGTCACCCAGTCCTGGATGCCGCGCTTGGCCTCGTCCACGCCGGGCAGCGTGCGGTCGAGCCTGTCGTTGAGCGCGCCCAGCAGCGTCTCGAGCCTGCCGAGCCGGGCCTCCAGCGCCGCCAGCCGCTGATCGAGGGACGTATCCGTCATCAGGACGCCAGCGCCGGCCGCCGCCTGTGCCAGTCCGTGAGGCGCTGCCAGGCGTCGGCCGCGCGCAGCACCGTCGCCTCGTCGAACGGCCGCCCGACGAGCTGGAGCCCGATCGGGAGCCCGCCCGCGGTGAACCCGCACGGCACCGAGGCCGCCGGATGGCCCGAGAAGTTGAACGGCCGCGTGAAGCGGATCAGCGCCGCGCGCACGTCGGACGGTCCGTCGCCCAGCTCGGCGTCCTTCTGGCCGAGCGCCGGCGCCGGAATCGGCGTGGCGGGCGCCAGCAGCAGGTCGCGCTTCGCCAGCGCGTCGTCGATCTCCTGGCGCACGAGGGCCCGCACCTGCTGGGCGCGCACGTAGTGGAGGCCCGAGACGACGGCGCCCATCTTGAGCCGCTCGCGGACGTCGGGCTGGTAGTCGCCCGCGCGCGTCCGGAGCCAGTTGGCGTGATACGCGAGCGCCTCGGCGGCCACGATCGCGAAGGAGGCCGCCGGCACGTGCGCGACCTGCTGGAGGTTCACCTCGTCGAGCGTCGCCCCCGCCCGCTGGAGCTGCGTCGCGGCGGCCTCGACCGCCGCCCGCACCTCGGGCGCCGCGGCGTCGAGGAAGTGCGCCTGGAGGATCCCGACCCGGAGGCCCTTGACGTCGCCCGTGAGCGCGGCGGCGTAGTCGGGCACCGGGAGCACGCTCGTCGTCGGGTCGGCGGCGTCGTACCCCGCCATCGCGCCGAGCATCAGCGCGCAGTCGAGCGCCGTGCGCGCCATCGGCCCCGCGTGGTCCATGGACCATGCGAGCGGCAGCACGCCCGCCCGGCTCACGCGCCCGTAGGTCGGCTTGAGCCCGGTGATGCCGCAGAGCGAGGCCGGGATCCGGATCGAGCCGCCGGTGTCGGAGCCGAGCGCGCCCGGACAGAGCCCCGCCGCCACCGCGGCTCCCGAGCCAGAGGACGACCCTCCGGCGACACGATGCGTGGTCGCGTCCCACGGGTTCCACGCGTCGCCGTAGTGGCCGTTCAGGCCCTCGGGCCCGTAGGCGAACTCGTGCATGTTCAGCTTGCCGAGCACGATCATCCCGGCGGCGCCCAGGCGAGCCACCACGGTCGAGTCCTTGTCCGGCACGCGGTCGGCGAGGATCGTCGAGCCGCCCGTCGTGCGGATCCCGCGCGTGTCGTAGAGGTCCTTCGGCCCGTAGGGCACGCCGTGGAGCGGTCCGAGGGCCTCGCCCGCCACCACGGCGCGCTCGGCGGCGCGCGCGGCTTCGAGGGCCTGGTCGGCGCAGACCGTGATGAACGCCTTGAGCTTGCCGTCCAGCGCCGCGACGCGGTCCAGGTGCGCCCGCACGACCTCGACGGGCGAGACCTCCTTGCCGGCGATCATGCGCCCGAGCTCGGCCATCGAGAGCCAGTGGAGCGGGCCCATCTCAGAGCATCCGGTACTGGAGGGTCGGCTCGACGGTCTCGAGCGGCAGGGCCTCGAGCCGCGCCAGCAGCTCGAGGCTCCGCTGGAGGGCCGGCCGGAGCGCCTCCAGCTCGGCGTCCGTCCAGGCGAAGCCGGCCGTGCGGGTGATGCGCTGGAGGGTCTCGAGGTTTATTTCCATGGGCGGGAGCATACCACTAGAATGAAAGGGCATGGCCGTGGCCCTGACGATCCTCACCGACGCGCGCGATCCGGGCGCGCGCCGCGCCCTCACGGTCGCGCCGGGGACCTCGATCCTCAAGGCGGCGCACGCGGGCGGCGTGGACATCACCGCGACCTGCGGCGGCCGGGGCCGCTGCACCTCGTGCCGGGTGAAGTTCCTGGCCGGCACGATCCCGCCGCCGACCATCATGGACGAGGTCCAGCTCGGCGCCGACCTGGTGCGCGAGGGCTACCGGCTCTCCTGCCAGTGCCTGCTCGCCGAGCCCGTCACCGTGCAGGTCGCGCCGCCGCTCGAGGAGCGCTCGTTCCAGATTCTCGGCGCGGGCGAGGGCCCGGCGCGCCACGGGCGGGTCGCCCTCGACGCCGGCGTCGCCAAGCAGGTCGTCAAGGTGACGCTCCCGCGCGAGGAGCACCACCAGACCTCCGACGTCGAGCAGCTCTGCCAGGCGGTCGGGCTGACGCCGGCCGACGTCGGCCCGAGCGTGCTCCAGGGCCTGCCCGCCGCGCTGCGCGACGACCCGGCCGGCGTCACCGTGACGACCTTCGGCGGGCGCGTGCTCGCGGTCGAGCGCGGCGACACCGCCGGGATGAAGTTCGGCCTCGCCGTGGACATCGGCACCACGACCGTCGTCACGACGCTCCTCGAGCTCGAGTCGGGCGAGCAGCTCGCCTCGGTCTCGAGCCTGAACCCCCAGGCGGTCTTCGGCGGCGACCTGATGTCGCGGATCGCCTTCGCCCAGTTCGACCCGGGCAACCTCCGGAAGCTCCACACGCGGATCGTGGGCCTCCTGAACCAGCACGTCGAGGAGGTCTGCCGGCAGTCGGGCGTGCTCGCCAAGTGGATCTACAAGGTCGTCGTCGTCGGCAACACCTGCATGCACCACCTCCTGCTCGGCATCGACCCGTCGTACGTGGGGCTCGCCCCCTACGCGCCCGTGATGCGCCACCCGCTCGTCCGGCCCGCGCGTGAGCTGTTCCTGAAGGTCGCGCCCGAGGCGCGGGTGTGCCTCCTGCCGCTCGTCGCGGGCTTCGTCGGCGCCGACGCCGTCGCGGTGGCCCTGGCCACCCGGATCTACGAGAGCGCCGAGGTGCGGGTGGCCGTGGACATCGGCACCAACGGCGAGGTGCTCCTGGGCTCCCGCGACCGGCTCTGGGCCTGCTCGGCCCCGGCCGGGCCCGCGCTCGAGGGCGCCCAGATCCGCCACGGGATGCGCGGGGCCGCCGGCGCCATCGACCGCGTCACCGTGGACGACGACCTCCGCGTCCACACGATCGGCGAGGCGGCGGCCCTCGGCCTCTGCGGCTCGGGGCTCATCGACCTCGTAGCCGGCCTCCTCGACGCCGGCGCGATCGACGGGACCGGGCTGATCCAGGTCGAGTCGCGCGAGACGCTCCCGGCACGGCTTCGCGACCGGATCGTCCAGCGCGGCGAGGAGCGGCAGGTGATCGTCTGCTCCAGCACGTCGCCGGCCTCGGCCAGGACGCGATCGCCGAGCTGATGCTCGCCGGCGGCTTCGGCAACTACGTCTCGATCGCGAGCGCCGTCCGGATCGGCCTCATCCCCGCGCTCGCGCCCGGCCGGATCCGCTACGTCGGCAACGCCGCCTCGCTCGGCGCCCAGCTCTGCCTGCTCTCGGAGACCGAGCGCGGCCGGGCCGCGGACATCGCGCGCCGCATCGAGCACGTCTCGCTCGCCGCGCACCCCGACTTCGAGCAGCTCTTCGTGGACGCCATGAACTTCCCGCGCGCGGCATGACGCGCCCGGCCGCCGCGATCCCCGCCAAGGTCGTGGGCGCCGAGATCGGCGCGATCAGCCAGATCATCGACGCGCGCTGGCTCATGGCCTACGCCGCGGCGCTCGGCGAGGACGACCCGCGCTACTTCGACACGCAGGCGCCGGCGGGGCCGCTGGCCCACCCGCTCTTCCCCGTCTGCTACGAATGGGCCGCCGCCGTGGCGCTCAGGCACAAGACGATCAAGGCCGAGCTCGCGGCGCTGAGCGTCCACGCGACCCACCACACCGTGATCTACCGGATGCCCCAGGCGGGCGATCGCCTCCTGACGCGCGGGCAGGTCATCGGGCTCCGGCCCACCCGCGCGGGCACGCTCGTGACGATGCGCCTGTCCACCGTGGACAGGAACGGCCAGCCGGTGACGACGACCGACTACGGCTCGATGTACCGCGGCGTCACGACCGAGGGCGAGGCCGCCGCTGCCGAGCCACTGCCCCGGCCCGAGACGCCGCCGCCCGGCGAGCCGCGCTGGACGGTCGTGCTGGACGTCGCCGCCCAGGCCGCCCACGTCTATTCCGAGTGCGCGCGCATCTGGAACCCGATCCACACCGACATCGCCGTCGCGCGCGCGGCGGGGCTGCCGGGGCTGATCCTGCACGGCACCGCCACCCTCGCGCTCGCCGTCTCCCGCGTCGTCCGGGCCGAGCTGGACGGCGACCCCGGCCGCGTGCGCGAGGTCGCCGCGCGCTTCACCGGCATGGTCCGGCTGCCCTCGCGCGTCACCGTGCGCGGCCTCGGGCGCGCGGGCCACCTCATCGCCTTCGACGCCGTCACCGACGCCGGCGAGCCCGCGCTGAGCGACGGCGTGCTCCGCGGCTCGTCCTGACGGGCCTCGTGGAGCACACTGTGTTACAGTGTGCTCCGAAGGAGGCGATGCGATGGCCACCCCCACCAAGACCCTGCGCCTGCGCCCGAAGCTGCGCGCCGAGATCGAGCGCATCGCCCGGCGCACCCGGCGCTCGTTCACGGAGGTCACGCAGGACCTGCTGGAGGAGGCGCTGCGGATGCGCCAGTGCCCCGGGATCTACTTCGCCGACGAGCCGGCCGGGCGTGTCGCCAAGGTGGGCGGCACCGGGCTCGGGGTCTGGGAGGTCATCCGTGACTGGCAGGCGGCGAAGGGCGACGAGCGCAAGCTGGCTCGCGTCCTGCCCCACCTCGGCGCCATCGGCCTGAAGGCCGCGCTTCTCTACTACGAACGATACGCCCCCGAGGTTGACGACGCGATCGCCGACAACGAGGCCGCGTTCAGGGCGCTCAAGGCCGGGGCCGGCAGGCTCGTTCGTCAGGCGTGAGGTTCTACCTGGACGAGGACATCGCGCCGCGCGCGGCCTTCGCGCTGCGGGCGCGGGGGCTCGACACGGTCAGTGCGCACGAATGCGGCATGCTCCGGATCGTCGATGCCGAGCAGCTGGCGTTCGCGGCGCGCGAGGGACGCTGCTTGGTGACGCGAAACGCACAGGATTTCATCGCGCTCTCGCGGGCGGCGATCCGCGATCAGGTCCCCCATGCGGGGATCGTGTGCTGTCCGCCGGGGAAGGGCGCTGACGTGGGCGCGATCGTACGCGGACTGATCGAGGTCGCCCGGCGATACCCGAGAGGCCTCGGCGAGTTCGATCTGATCTACCTGCCGTGAGAAGACTTGACCCATGAAGCAGATGAGCCGGCGCGAGCGCGTGCTGGCGGCCGTCGCCCGCCAGCCGGTGGACCGCGTGCCCTACGCCGTGTGGCGGCATTTCCCGGCGGTGGACCGCTCGCCGGCGGGCCTGGTGCAGGCGACGCTCCGCTTCCACGAGCGCTACGGCTCGGACTTCCTCAAGCTCACGCCGCGGGGCGGCTACGCGGTCGAGGCCTGGGGCTGCGTCGAGGGCGAGGCGCTGCGCGAGGACGGCCACCGCCCCTGCGCGCGCTGCGCCGTGCGCGGCGCCGAGGACTGGAAGACGATCCGCCCGCTTGACCCGATGTCGGCGCCCGGCTACGCCGAGCAGATGGAGGCGATCGTCCGGCTCGGCTTCGACCGCCGGATCGGCGATGCGCCGGTCCTCCCCACGCTCTTCTCGCCGCTCTCGCTGGCCAGGAAGCTCTCCGGCGACCGCCTGCCCCAGGACCTCCGCGCGCACCCGGACCTCGTCACCGGCGCGCTCGAGGCGATCACCGAGACGCTGATCAAGTTCGCCGACCTCGCGCTGACCGAGGGCGTCTCGGGGATCTTCTACTCGATCCAGGCCGCCAGCCTCTCGGCCAACACCGAGGAGGATTACGCGCGCTTCGGCGAGCCCTACGACCGGCGGTTCCTCGAGTCCATCCGCGCCAAGTCGGTCCTCACGATCGTCCACGGCCACGGCGACCGCCTGCTGTTCGACCGCCTGGCGCACCTGCCGGGCCACGCCTGGAACTGGGACGACCGGACGGCGGGGCCCTCGTTGAAGGACGGCCACGCCCGGGTGCCGGGCGCCGTGCTCGGCGGGCTCGACCAGTGGCGGACCCTCAGGGACGGCACGCCCGAGCAGGCGGTGGCCGAGGCGAAGAACGCGATCGCTCAGACGGGCGGGGTGGGGGTGATCCTGGGACCGGGCTGCGTGCTGCCGAGTAACACGCCGGACGCCAACGTGGCGGCCGTCGTGCAGACGCTCGGGGGGCCGCTCCGCAAGATCCCGGGCGTGACGGCTTGAATCCATGGGGGGCTTCGGGCGCCCCCCAAGCCCCCCAACGCTCGGGCCGCCCCTGCGGAGCCGTGGCGGCCCTCGATACTCCGACAGCCTCCTGTGCTATCTACCTATCGGGGCCGGCGGAGCATCCGCTCGGTCCGGCGACGGGCCTCGGCGCGCGCCTCGAGCCACTCCCAGGCGGCCACGCCGCAGGCCATCAGTCCGGCCAGCGAGCCCCACATCGCGATGACGTCCCAGTCCATGCCTGTGGGATGCAGCATCGTCTGTGCCAGATCCGGAAAACGTGAAAAAGCTTGACGTCCGTTGCTTGCGCCGTCGCAGGCTCGGGCGGAATGGGATCAGCGCGCCTCGGCGCCCGGGCGCATTCCTGTCGGCGCATTCCTGTCCACGTCGCGGCGCGCCAGGGCTACTTCGCGACGTTGAAGCGGAAGTGGCAGATCTCGCCGTCGCGGACGACGTAGTCCTTGCCTTCCAGGCGGAGCTGGCCCTTCGCCCGGAGGTCGGCGAACGAGCCCTGCACCGCCACCAGCTCGTCGTAGCCATTGACCTCGGCCCGGATGAACCCCCGGGCGATGTCCGAATGGACCGTGCCGGCCGCGTCCTGGGCCCGGGTGCCGTCCCGGATCGGCCAGGCCCGCACCTCGTCCTCGCCCACCGTGAAGAACGAGATCAACCCGAGCAAGGCATAACAGTCACTTAGCACCCGGTGGATCGCAGGCTCCTTGAGGCCAAGATCGGCCAGGAAGGCCTGCTGCTCGTCCCCCTGGAGCTCGGCCACCTCCATCTCGATGACGGCCGAGACCCACCCCACCCGGGTGCGCGGCCGGGCGGCGGCCTCGGCGAGGCCGTACTGCTCGACCACCCGGGGGCCGGCGGCCAGCGACTTCTCGGGGAGGTTCACGCAGTGGAGGATCGGCTTCTGGGACAGGAACGTGAACCCCCGGACGGCCTTGGCGTCGTCGGCCGACAGCTCGACCGCCCGCAGCGGGGTCTCGGCCTCGAGCGCGGCCTTGAGCCGGCGCAGGATCTCCTGCTCCTTCACCTCGGCGTCTTTCCGCTGCTTCTTGATGGACGCCACGAGCCGCTCGAGCCGCCGGTCCACCACCTCGAGGTCGGCCAGGAGCAGCTCGGTCTCCAGGTCCACGAGGTCGCGCCGGGGGTCCGGGGCGCCGAGGGCCGGGTCCTCGAAGGCGCGCACCACGTGCAGGAGCGCATCGGCGTCGCGGAAGTCTTTGGTCTCGAGCCCCGCGCGCTCCCCCTTGGCGATGCCGGCCAGGTCCACCACCTCGAAGCTCGCGTAGGTCGTCTTCTTCGGCGTGAAGAGGCGGGAGAGCGTGTCCACGCGCGGGTCGGGCACGCGCGCGACGCCGGTGTGCAGCTCGGCGCGCCCGGTGTCGTAGCGCGCGGTGGCGACCTTCGCGCCGGTCAGCAAGTTGAAGAGCGTCGTCTTCCCGGAGCGGGGCAGGCCGATCAGGCCGATCTTCATGCGGCGGCGCCGTTCACGGGCTAGAGGATCTCGTCGATCGCGAGGACGACGTCGGGAAACGCCTCGGGGGCGATCCGGCCGCCGCGGCCGACCCGCTCCACCCGCTCATAGCGGTCGCCGCGCGGCTCGCGGTGGATCTCGACGGCCTCGCCGCCCACGTCCACCACCCAGTACTCGGGGATGCCCGCGCGTGCGTAGAGCCGGAGCTTCACCCGACGATCGTAGCGCAACGCCCGGACGCGGCCGGATCAGGACGATGTCGGGCAACGGCTCGGTGTCGTCGCTGAGCGCCACCGGGTTCTGGGGCGAGAGGAGCGCGCGCCCCCCGAGCCGTGTGATCAGGAGATTGGTCAGCATCATCACCGAGTAGGCGTGCGGGTGGCCGATCGGGCTCATCTGGACGATCTCGCCCTCGATGAGCTCGACCCGATCGTCTTCCGTGAAGATGCCGGCCTCGCCCATGCGGTGAAACTCTTCCCGCGTGAAGCGGCGGCGGACCAGCGGCTCCTCGAGCATCGTCGGCCTCCCACATGGAGTCTATCAGGCAGGAACCCGCGTCAGCGCAATGCCCAAAAAACGATACAATCGGGCGCCATCCAACCGCTACGGCCCGTCGACCCCCGGGGCGCCCTGTTCGCGCTCCTCGTCTCGCTCCTGTGGGGCGCCAACCCCGTCGTCATCAAGCTCGGCCTGCTCGACGCGCCGCCGCTCCGCCTGGCGGGCCTGCGCATGGTGCTCGGCGGCGCCACGATCTGCCTCTGGGCCTGGGCCACCGGGCGCCTGGCCGGCCTTCGCGTCGGGCCCGGCGAGTGGCGGCCGCTCGGCTATCTGGGCGTGCTCTTCGCCGTCCAGGTGGGCGCGACCCACGTGGGCACGGCGCTCACGAGCGCGGCCCACTCGGCCATCCTGCTGAACCTCTACGCCGTCCACACGGTCGTGCTCGCCCACTTCCAGATCCCCGGCGACCGGCTGACCACGCGCAAGCTCGCCGGCGTCCTCGTCGCCTACGCCGGCATCGTCCTGCTCTTCGCGCGCCAGGTGACGCTCGGGGCGCCGACGCTGCTCGGCGACGTCATCATGTTCGTCGCCGCGCTGCTCCTGGGCGAGCGGACGGTCTATCTGGCCCGCGCCGTCCAGCGCCTCGACGCGGTGAAGCTCCTGCTGGCCCAGGCCGTAGTCGGCATCGCGCTCTTCTTCCTCGTCTCCGCCCTGTTCGAGCCGGCCGCCACCCGGTGGACCTGGCGCCTGGCCGGCTCCGTCGCGTACCAGGGCATCCTCATCGCCGGCTTCAACTTCGTGGTGAACCTGTGGCTGCTGCGACACTACCGCGCGAGCGCGCTGGCGGGATTCTTCCTGACGCAGCCCCTCTTCGGCGTCCTGATCGCGGCCCTGGTCACGGGGGACCCGCTGACGCCGGAGCTGCTCATCGCGAGCGCGGCGGTGGCGGTGGGGATCGGGCTGACGAGCCGGTGAGGGCGGCGCGGCTCCGCCGCGCGGGACCGGCTAGAGGATCTCGTCCACGGAGATCGCAAGCTCGGGAAACGCGCCGGGGCCCACGCGGCCGCCCCGCCCGACGCGCTCGACGTCCCGATAGCGTCCCGCGCCCGCGCGGCGGTAGACCTCCACGGCCTCGCCCTCGACGTCCACGATCCACACCTCGGGGATGCCGGCGTGGGCGTAGAGCGGGAGCTTCGTGCCGCGGTCGTACGCCAGGGTCGTGTCGGAGACCTCGACCAGCAGCAGCGCGTCCTCCGCGTGTGGGCCGCGCTCGCGGTAGTCGGGGCGGGGACGCAGAAGCACGACGTCGGGCTCGGGCACGGAGTCCCGGCCCAGCCTGAGCGACATCTGTATGGAGACCAGCGCCCGCTCGCCCACCGCGCGCACGAACAGATGGGTCAGCCGCGTCACGGCGAGGAAATGACGGTTGCCGATGGGCGCCATCTGGACGATCTCGCCCTCGATCAGCTCGACCCGATCGCCCTTGCGGAGGATGCCGGCCTCCGCCATGCGGTAGTACTCCTCGGTCGTGAAGAGACGCCTTCTCACCATGCGTGCACGCTACCGGCCAGCCCTACGCGCGTCAATGCCGCCAAAGAGATACACTGCGGGGCGGTATAATCCGGGCATGCCGAGCGCGCCGTCGAAGCGGCTGGAGGTCGTCCCGAACCCGCACCCGGACCGCGACTACGAGGTCCAGATGACGGCGCCGGAGTTCACCTGCCTCTGCCCGATGACGGGCCAGCCCGACTTCGCCACGATCCGCATCCGCTACGTGCCCGACCAGCACCTGGTCGAGCTGAAGTCGCTGAAGCTCTATCTCTGGTCCTATCGCGACGAGGGCGCCTTCCACGAGGACGTGACGAACCGGATCCTGGACGACTTCGTGGCGGCGGCGCGGCCGCGGTGGGTCGAGGTGACCGGCGACTTCAGCGTGCGCGGCGGGATCAAGACCGAGGTTCGCGCGACCTACGGCAAGCGGCCCGAGCTGTAGGCGCCGGCGGCGGCGGCCCGCGTCAGCCGCGCAGCCGCTGCTCGATCTCCTCGATCCGGGCCTGGAGCGCGGCCAGCTCCTGCTTGAGAGCCGTCACGCTGCGCTCCAAAGTCTCCCGCCTGGCGATGTCGCCGTCCCTGGTGGCCTCGAGCCGCCGCAGGGCCTGTGTGATGGCGTGATACTCCTGCTCCAGCCGCTCGAAGCGCCGGTAGATGGCGTCGAAGTGCTCGGCGGCTTCGCTGAAGCCGCGCTCGACCCGTTCCTCGAGGGCACCGACCCGAGTCTCGAGCGCACCGACTCGTTCCCCGAGCAGGATGACCCGGCCATCGAGGGTCGTCACCTTCGCCTCGAGGGCGCCGACGCGCTCTACGAGTGCCGCGACCTGTCCCTCGAGGGCGCCGACGCGCACTTCCAGGGCGTCGAAGCGCCGCTCCAGGCGGTCGAAGCGGCCGTCGAGGCGGTCGAAGCGGCCTTCCAGCCCGCCGAAGCGGCCCTCCAGCCCGTCGAAGCGGCCTTCCAGCCCGCCGAAGCGGCCCTCCAGCCCGCCGAAGCGAGCGTCCAGCCCGTCGAAGCGAGCGTCCAGCCCGTCGAAGCGAGCGTCCACGCCGGAAAAGCGCCGGTCGAGCAACTCAACGAGCTGCTGGTACTCGGTGCTGGTCATCGCGAGCGAGTCTAGGACCGCCTCAAGTTTGCGTCAATGCCGCGAAATGGATACACCGACTGGTCCTCACGTCGCCAGGGCGAGCAGGACCATGCCGATCAGCATGACGATCGCCCCGAGCGCGGAGTCGCGCACCCGCCGGGCCTCGCCGAACCAGAGGACGCCGACCGCCATCGCGTAGAGGATCTCGATCTGCCGACGAACTCCTTCCAGTAGCGCGGCAGCGCCCCGAAGTGGCGCGCCGACGTCGTCACCGCGAGCGGCGCCATGATGAGGCTTGCGGCCAGGTACCCGCCGAGCGTGCCCACGGCCGTGTTCGAGGCGAGGATGGCCTGCTTGAACGTGATGACCGAGGGCGCGTAGAGGAACGCCGCCAGCAATGTGTAGCGCTGGCCCCGGTCGGTGACGAGCACGAGGAGCGGCTGCCAGGGCGAGAGATGGGCGCGTGAGATGTTGAGCAGGTAGACGCCCGCGGCTGACAGCAGCACCCCGGCGATCCCGAGCGCGTCCGGCCTCTCGCCGATCGTCACCCACGCCATGCCGAGCAGGACGAGCAGGCTGATCTTCCAGAGCGCGGTCACCAGCGAGATCTCGGAGAGCTTGAGCGCCTTCGAGAGCGCGAGCGTGGAGAGCGTCTGGCTGACGCCGAACGCCAGGCACCACATGAAGAAGCCCGGCCTCAGCACGGGCCAGCCCGTCGCCACGACGCCGGCGAAGGCGAACGGCAGCAAGAACGTGAAGCGGCCCCAGACGTTGATGTACTCGTCGAGGGCGTGGCCGAGCCGCTTCATGGCGGTGTTGCGCAGCACCTGGAAGAGCGCCGCCGCGAGGGACAGGGCGAGCCACACGAGGGGGGATTGTATCGCGTACGGCCGGAGCGGGGCGGGGACGAGCGCGAGGCCCGCGAAGGGCGGCGGGCCGCCGGGCTACGCCGTCAGGAGGTAGCCGGACACGGGCACGAGGCGACGCCCGACCGGGTCGGCCGCGAGGCGCAGTCCTTCGAGGGCGTAGGCTCCGAGAAGCACCGGCGCGCCCGGCTCGGCGAAGACGACGAGCGTGATCGCCGACGCCTCACCGATCCGCACCCATGCGTGGCCGATGTCCCGCTCGACCTCGTGCCCGTCGGCCAGGACGAAACGTGCCCGGACGTGCGGAACCACACCGAGGTCGGCGAGGATGTTCGCCGGCACGCTCGTGTACGTGGCACCGGTGTCCACCAGGGTCTCGACCTCGACCCAGCGTGTACCGGTGGGATCGCCGAGCTCGATCGCGACCCGGAACGTGCCCATGCCTCACCTCCATGCCCAGTCTCGACGGCGCCGCCGACCGTGTCAATGTCGCTGCGCGGATACACCGTCAGCGGGACGCGAGGAACTCGAGGACGGCGCGGTTGAAGAGGTCGGGCTGGTCGTGGTTCGTCGCGTGGCCCGAGTCGGGCACCAGCACGAAGCCCGCGCCCGGAATCCCGCGCGCGAGCGCCTCCGTGGCGTCGCGGCCCACCGTGCGATCGCGGTCGCCCGCCAGCACGAGCGTCGGGCAGCGAATCTCGCGGAGCCGCGCCCGCGCGTCGAACGCCGCCAGCGCGCCGATGGACGCGAGGTACGCCCGGCGCTGAGTGCGGGAGAGGCTCGCCACCGCCGCGCGGTAGAGGTCGCCCTGCCCGGGCTTCGGGAAGAGCCCGCGCGCCACCAGCGCCGCGACCGTCGTCATGGGCGCCGTGGCGAGCAGGACGAGCCGCAGCGCCATGCGGAGCGCCCCCGCCGCGTCGGGCGGCGCGAGCCGGGCGAACGCGTTGATCAGCGTGAGCGACCGCACGCGCCCGGGCGCCGCGAGCGCCAGCGCGAGCCCGACGGAGGCGCCGAGAGAAATGCCGACCACGTGCGCCGGCGGCTCGCCCAGGTCGTCCAGCAGGGCCGCGACCCGCGCCGCCATGCCCTCGACCGTGAGCCGCCCGGGCGGCCGCGCCGAGCGCCAGTGGCCCGGGAGATCGGGCAGCAGCAGCCGGTAGCGCGCGCCGAAGGCGGCGAGCTGCGGCGCCCAGTCGGCGGCGGACGAACCGAGGCCGTGGAGGAGGAGGACCGCGGGGGCGCCCGGGTCCGCGGAGCCCCGACGCTCGTAGAAGATGGCGGCTCCGCTGACGGAAGGCCCGTCAGAACAGCGTGTAGATGAACGGCGCGATCGCCGACGATTGCGCGAAGATCAACAGGATCCCGAGGAGCAGGAGCACGACGACCATGGGGATCATCCACCAGAGCTTCTGCTCCCACAGGAACACGAGCAGCTCGCCCATGATCCCCAGGCGGTTGACCGCGCCGCGAAACGCCTTCGCCATCAGCCTCCCTCCGCTCAGTGCGCCTTCCGCACGAGATGGTCGCCGAGCACCAGCGCGTCGAGCCCGGTCTGCGCGAAGGTCCGGTACGCCTCGCCGGGCGTGTTCACGATCGGCTCGCCGCGCACGTTGAAGGACGTGTTCAGCACGACCGGCACGCCCGTGGCCTGGCCGAACCGCGCGATCAGGTCATAGTAGCGCGTGTTCCCTTCGCGGACGACGCTTTGCAGCCGCCCCGTGCCGTCCACGTGGGTCACGGCCGGGATGACCGCGCGCTTGTCCGGGCGAACGTCCGTGACGAGCAGCATGAAGCGGGCCGGGTACTGCCGCTCGACCCCGGGCGCGTCGAAGAAGTCGGGCACGCGCTCGGCGAGGACCGACGGGGCGAACGGGCGGTACGGCTCGCGGAACTTGATCTTCGTGTTGACGACGTCCTTCATCTCGGCGCGCCGCGGGTCGGCCAGGATCGAGCGGTGGCCGAGCGCGCGCGGCCCCCACTCGAAGCGGCCCTGGAACCAGCCGACCACCTGCCCCGCCGCCAGCAGCTCGACGACGCGGTCGAGCAGCGCCGGCTCCGGGAGCCGCTCGTAGGGGATGTTCTCGCCGTCGAGAAAGGCGCCGATCGCGGCCTCGCCGTAGCCCGCCCCCCAGAAGGCGTGCTCCATCACGAACCGGCGCGGATGGCCGAGCAGCGAATGATAGGCGTAGAGCGCCGCGCCCACGGCGCCGCCCGAGTCGCCCGCCGCCGGCTGAACGTACAGCTCCTCGAAGCCCGTCTGCCGGAGGATCTTCCAGTTCGCGACGCTGTTGAGCGCCACCCCGCCGGCCAGGCAGAGACGCGTGAGCCCCGTCTCGCGCTGGACCGCGCGCGCCATGTTCAGCACCAGCTCCTCCGTCACCGCCTGGATGCTGGCCGCGACGTCGGCGTAGTGCGGGGTCACGGCGCCCTCCGGCGCCCGCGGCTCGCCGAACAGCGCCAGGAACTTCCGGCTGTACGGGAGGCGCGTCGAGTGGTGAAAGGTGAAGTAATCCATGTCGAGCCGGAAGCTGCCGTCCGGCGCCATCCGGACGAGCTTCCGCACGTCGTCCGCGTAGCGGGGCACCCCGTAGGGGGCCATGCCCATCACCTTGTACTCGCCCTCGTTGACCTCGAACCCCAGGAAGGCCGTGAAGGTCGAGTAGAGCAGCCCGATCGAGTGCGGGAACCGGATCTCGCGCGCCAGCGTGATCCCGGTCCCCCGGGCGCGGCCCATCGTCGCCGTCGCCCACTCGCCCACGCCGTCCACCGTCAGGATGGCCGCCTCGTCGAAGGGCGAGCAGAAGAAGCTGCTGGCGGCGTGCGACAGGTGGTGCTCGGAGAAGAGGATCCGGTCGCGCGGCACGCCCAGACGCTCGGTGATCAAGGCGCTCACCCAGAGCTTGTCGAGGAGCCAGGTGATCATCGCCTCGCGGAACACGCGCGTCGCCCGCGGGAACATCTGGAGCGACGTCATCAGGATGCGCTCGAACTTCACGAACGGCTTCTCGAAGAACGCCACGTAGTCGAGGGCGCCCGCGGCGATGCCGCCCGCCGCCAGCACGTGCTCGATCGCGTGGATCGGGAACTCGAAGTCGTGCTTCTTGCGCGTGAAGCGCTCTTCCTCGGCGGCGGCCACCAGCACGCCGTCCTTCAGGAGGGCCGCGGCGGCGTCGTGGAAGAAGCAGGAGATCCCCAGGACGTGCATCAGAACTGCCGGCGGCCGTCGGGCCGGCCGTCCGCGGCGTCGCCGGGCTCCCGGGAGCGCCGCGCCGTCCAGTAACTCGCACCGGGCGGCGGGCGAAGGCCCAGCGGGTCCGTAAACAGCTTCACCACCAGCGCGAACGGCGGGACGACGACGAAGTAGAACAGCGTGAGCAGGAGGCGCGCCTGGAAGGTGCCGAGGACGTGGGCGAACGCCTTCCAGCGCCCCCAGGCGGCCGCGAGCCGAGCGCGGACCGTCAGCCTCCCGCCCGGGCCGTCGACCCGCACGAGAGCGCCTCGGGCCCGGCCTCCCGCCGCGAGACATTTCGCTCGAGCCCGTCGAGGACGACCCGGGTGTGCTTGCGGAAATGGAGGAACAGCGCCATGAGATGGACGGCCGCCTCGAAATTTCGAGGTCGCGTCACGAGCACGGCCAGCACGTTGCGCCAGAAGTACCAGGCCGTCGCCCGCCCGAACCCAAGCCGCCAGATCACGATCCCGAGCGCGCGGATCTCCGTCCAGCGTCCCTTCGTCGATCCGAGCTGCTTGGGCCGCCGCCGGAGCCGCCGGGCGAGCGTCAGCACCCGCCCGAAATAGCGCTGCGGCGAGTACAGGCGGCGCAGGATCGCCGCGTAGTCTTCGAGAATCTCGGCCCGCGGCCGCGACGGCGTGAAGTTCAGGCCGCTCGTCGCCTGATCCGCATCGCCGGGCCGCTGCACGGAATAGCCGTCGGGCAGCCGCCCCTCCCGCGCCAGCCGGCGCGTCAGTTGCGTATGGGGGAGCGCGGTGAGCAAGCCGACCATCGCCATCGAGATGCCCGTGGCCTCCACGCACCCCACGATGGCCTCGCCGGCCCGCCGCGTCTCGCCGTCGAACCCCAGGATGAAGCCGGCGGTCACGACCATGCCGTGGCCATTGAGGCGGCGGACGCTCTCCACGATGGGGTGGCCCGTGTTCTGCTTCTTCTGGGTCCGGATCAGGAGGTCCTTGTCGGGCGTCTCGATGCCGACGAAGACATAGCGGAAATCCACCGCTTCCATCATGCCGAGGAGCTTCGGATCGTCCGCGAGGTTGATGGTCGCCTCGGTGCTGAAGTAGAATGGAAAACCGCGCCGCCGGCTCCACGTCAACAGCTCCGGCAGGAAGGCCATCACGGCCTTCTTGTTGCTCATGAAGTTGTCGTCCACGAAATCCACGTGCCCCCGGTAGCCGAGCTGGTAGAGACACTCCAATTCTCGACAGACCTGCTCCGGGGTCTTCGTGCGGGGCTTCCGGCCATACAGCTCGATGATGTCGCAGAACTCACAGTTGAACGGGCAGCCGCGGGAGAACTGGATCCCGACGTGGAGGTATTTCTTCAGCTCCAGCAGGTCGAAGCGCGGCGTCGGGCTCCGGGTCACGTCGGGCTTCGCCTCGGACCGGTAGATCCCGCGCGTGGCTCCGGCGGCGAGGTCGGCGAGGAACATCGGGATCGTCAGCTCGCCTTCGTCGAGGACCCGATAATCCGCGCCGGCGTAGATCTCCGGCTGGCTGGTGGGGTCCTGGCCGCCGACGGCGATTCGTTTCCCGCGCGCGTGGCACAGCTCGATGAGGGCCAGGAGGTTCCGCTGCTGCGGGATCATCCCGCCCGCCAGGACGATGTCCGCCCAATCGAGGAGCGCGGGGTCCATCGCCTGCACGTTGAGATCCAGGAGCCGGATCTCCCACGCCTGCGGCAGGAGGGCCGCGACCGTGACGAGGCCGAGCGGGGCCGCCGGGTACCGCGCGCCGAAGAGCTCGCAGACCTCGCGGTAGTTCCAGTAGCTGAACTCGGAGAATTGCGGCGATACCAGGAGGCATCGAGTCATGTGGCCTGACGGTGGACCGGCCCTCGGCGAAAGTCAAGACGGGACCTGCTACTATTCTGACCACGGTGGCGACTCCAAGAACGACCACCCGCCGCGGCAGCTTCCTCATCGCGCTCGCGATCGTCGTGGCGGCGCTCGGCGTCTACATGCTCGCCCCGCAGTTCCTGATGGTCGCGGAGCTCGGCCTCTACAACCAGCAGTTCCGGCTGCGCGGGCCCCTGCCCGGGAACGACCAGGTGGTCATCGTGGCGATCGACGAGCCGAGCCTCGGCGCCATCGGGCGCTGGCCCTGGCCGCGCTCGGTGCTGGCCGAGCTGGTGCGCCGGGTGAGTGACGCCGGCGCCGCCGCGATCGCCGTCGATCTCATCCTCCACGAGCCCGAGAAGAGCGGAGCGCTGGCGGCGGCGGCGCGGCTGGCCGAGCGCTTCAAGGCCCTCGGCGTCGGCGGCGCCGCCGCCCGCGAGGTCGAGCGCGAGAGGCGCGACGCCGATCACGACCGGAAGCTGGCGGACGCCATCGCCGCCAGCGAGCGGGTGGTCCTGGCCAGCACCTTTACCGTCCGTCAGGGCGCGCCGACCCGAGCGCCGGTGCGCGAGGGCCAGCCCGTCAAGTCGGCGCTCGCCTCGTTCAAGCACTACGACGAGCGCGGCACCTACCCGCCCCCGAGCGCCGACGCCATGGGCGTCCCCATCCCGCCGCTGCTGGCCGCCGCGACGTCGCTGGGCCACGTCAACATGCTGCCCGACAGCGACGGCACCACGCGCTGGGAGCTCCTGGTGATCGAGCACAAGGGCCACTACTACCCGAGCCTCGCGCTCGAGACCGTCCGCGCCGCCGCCGGTCTCGATCCGTTCGCCCTCCGTCTCGACTTCGGGCGCGCCGTCGAGCTGGGGGCCGTCGCCATCCCCATCGACCCGCGGGCCCGCGTGCTCGTGGACTACGCCGGCCCCAACAAGACCTTCACCTACATCCCCGCCGCCAGCCTGCTGCGGGGTGACGTGCCCGCCGAGCGGTTGAAGGATCGGATCGTGTTCGTCGGCGCGACGGCCGAGGGGACCTACGATCTCCGCGTCACGCCGTTCTCCCCGGTGCTCCCGGGGGTCGAGAAGCACGCGAACATGGCCGCGAACATTCTTGCCGGGCGCTTCATCATCCGCCCCGCCTGGGTGGAGCTGGTCAAGGCCGGCGGGATCCTGGTCTTTCCCCTGCTGCTGG
>JACPCH010000001.1:0-9976 GCA_016179875.1 Candidatus Rokuibacteriota bacterium
TCCTCGGCACGCTCGGGGTCGCCCGGGCGCAGAGCCGCGAGATCAAGGTCGGCATCGTGTCCGCCTACTCGGGCGTGTTCTCGATCATCGGCAAGCGGAGCGAGCTCGGGATCCGCCTGGCCTTCGCCCAGTCGAAGTACCGCGATCGCGTGAAGTTCTTCATCGAGGACAGCCAGGTGAAGCCCGACGTCGCCGTGCAGAAGGCGCAGCGGCTGATCGAGAAGGAGGGCGTGGACGTGCTCGTCGGTCCGGTGGCCGGCCACGAGGGGCTCGCCGTCTCCGAGTACTGCAAGAGCAAGAAGAAGCTGATGCTCCTCGTCTACGGGGGCAACGTCAAGATCGCGGGTGACAACTGCAGCCGGTACACGTTCATGGTGGGCCACACGATCTGGAGCGTGAGCGCCCCCGTCGTGCCGTGGATCGTCGAGACCCTGGGCAAGGACGTCTTCCTCATGGGCTCGGACTACATCACGGGCCGCGACATCGTCCGCTGGATGGACGCGGACATCAAGAAGGCCGGCGGCCGCGTGGTCGGCACCGCGTTCCCGCCGTTCCCGAACAGCGAGTTCGCGCCGTTCATCGCCCAGATCAAGAACGCGACCCCGAAGCCGAAGGTCGTCACCGGCTTCGTGGGCGGCAGCGACCTCGTCAACCTCACCAAGCAGTTCGAGGAGTTCGGCCTCAAGCGTGAGGGCATCGTGATCGTGCAGACGATCGGCGGCTACGCCGACGTCCAGGCGCGGGCGCTGGGCGAGGCCGGCGTGGGCCACTACGACCTCATCCACTACTCGCACTGGCTCACGCACAAGGAGAACCAGGACTTCCTGGCCGCGATGAAGACGTTCGCGCCCGCCGAGTTCGTCGACGATCCGCACGCCCTCGGGTACGACGTCGGGACGTGCATCGTGCACGGCCTCGACGCGGCGGGCGGCGTGCCCGACACCGAGAAGATGATCGACGCGATCGTGCAGCGCCGGTGGACCGGCCCGCGCGGCGAGTGCTCCTTCGGCGGAAACCACGTGGTGCGCCACCCCCTCTACGTGCGGCAGATCCAGAAGGTCGGCGGCGAGTACCGGTCCGTGCCCGTCAAGACGCTCGGCGCCACGGGGACGCCGGGCGACGCCTCCGGGCCGGGAGGCGCGTGCAAGATCTAGCCCGGGCCAGGGGGGCTGGACGGGGGGTCCATGAGCGCCAATCCGATTGACGGGTTCACGGTCGATCGGGCGACGATCCGCTACGTCGGCCACGACCTCCAGCGGCCCGAGTGCATCCTGGCCGAGCGGGACGGGACCTTGTGGACGGCCGACGCCCGCGGCGGCGTCGTCAAGATCCTGCCCGATGGCCGCCAGGAGATCATCACCCGGTCGCACGCGCGCCACTTCGCGGAAGCCGCGGACGCCGAGACGAAGTTCACCCAGGGCACGCTCCCCAACGGCCTCGCCTTCGCCCGCAACGGGGACATCCTCATCGCGAACTTCGGCACCGATCTCCTCGAGGTGATGAGCCGCAGCGGTGAGACCCGCGTGCTCCACGACACGATCGACGGGCGGCCCATCGGCAAGGTGAACTTCGTCGTCCGGGACAGCCGGGACCGCCTGTGGGTGACGGTCTCGACGCGCATCAAGAACTGGATGCAGGCCGCCGTCTCCACCGTCGCCGACGGCTACATCGCGCTGGTGGACGATCATGGCATTCGCATCGTCGCCGACGGCTTCCGGTTCACCAACGAGGTGCGCCTCGACGCGGCGGAGGCGCACCTCTACATCGTGGAGACCACCGGTCCGTGCATCAGCCGGATGCGGGTCGGCCGGGACGGCTCGCTCTCGCACCGGGAGGTGTTCGGGCCGAGCGACCTCGGGGCCTTCCCGGACGGGATCGCGTTCGACGCCCACGGCAACCTGTGGGGCACGCTCGTGATGGCCGATCAGGTCTTCGTCCTGACCCCCGAGGGTGACTGCCGCATCCTCCTCGACGACGGGAACCCGGCGGCGACCCGGGCGCTCCGCCAGGCGTTCGAGGAGCGGCGGGCGACGCCTGATCTGATGATGGCGGCCTGCGGGACGATCGCGCCCTGGATGGCGAGCATCACCTTCGGCGGGCCCGACCTCCGCACCGTCTACGTCGGAAGCCTGCGGGGGACGCGCCTGCCCTACTTCCGGTCGCCGGTGCCGGGGCTGCCGATGGTCCACTGGAACGAGGCCCGCGCGGGAACGACCGGGTAGGGCCTCGTGGGGCTCGAGGCGCTCGTCACGAACCTCCTCTACGGGCTGACCATCTCGTCGGCCCTGATCCTGATCGCCTCGGGGCTGTCCCTCATCTTCGGGGTCGTGGGCGTGGTGAACTTCGCCCACGGCTCCTTCTGCATGCTGGGCGCCTACCTCGGCTACGCACTGGCGGCGGCGACGGGCAGCTTCTGGGGCGCGCTCGTCCTGGCGCCGGCCGCCGTCATGGCGGGGGCCGTCGTCATCGAGCGCTTCGGGCTGCGCCCGCTCTACGGCCGGAACCCGCTCTACCAGCTCCTGCTCACCTTCGCGCTGAGCCTCGTCTTCTCCAACCTGGTGCTCTGGATCTGGGGGGGCGACACGCTCTCGATCGCCAAGCCCGCGTACCTCGGCGGCTTCGTGAGCGTGGCGGGCATCGCGTACCCGAAGTTCCGGCTCTTCGTGCTGGCGCTCGCCGCGCTCCTCGCCCTGGCCCTCTGGCTCGTCCTCGCCCGGACGACCTGGGGGGCGGTGCTCCGCGCGGGCCTGCACAACATGGAGCTGGTCGAGGCGTTCGGCGTCGACACCCGCCGGCTCGTCACCGCGGTGTTCGCGCTCGGCGCCGGCCTCGCCGCCGTGGCCGGGGTCATCATGGGCGCGATGCGGAACGTCAATCCGGAGATGGACCTCGATCTCATCACGAGCGCCTTGATCGTGGTCGTCATCGGCGGGCTCGGCAGCTTCCGCGGCGCAGTGGCGGGCTCCCTGATCCTCGGCGTGGCCGAATCGTTCGGCGCCCAGCTCGTCCCCGGCCTGGCCAAGTTCACGATGTGGATCGTCGCGGCGGCCATCTTGTTGTGGCGGCCCGAAGGGCTGATGAAGGACGCGTGAGCGGCCGGGGCGGCGCCCTCGTGCTCCTCGGCGCCCTCGCGGCGCTGCCGCTCGGCGCGGGCCCGCTCTTTTCCGAGTTCTACCTGGCGCTCGCGATCCGCGCCTTCGCGTTCGGGATCCTCCTGCTCGGGTTCGACCTCCTCGCCGGCTACGGCGGGCTGATCTCGTTCGGGCACGCGATGTTCTTCGGGGCCGGCGCCTACGCCACCGCGCTCGTCCTGAAGCACGTGACGGCGTCGTTCTGGGTGGCCCTCGGCGCCGCCGCCGTCGCCGGCGCCGTGCTGGCGCTCGGCGTGGGCTTCCTGGCGATCCGCGCGCGGGAGATCTACTTCGTCTTCCTCACGTTCGCCTTCGCGCAGTTCTGCTATCACGCGGTGAACAGCTGGGAGTGGGCCGGAGCGGCGAACGGGCTGCCCGGGATCCCGAAGCCGACGCTCGGGTTCGGGCTCGACCTCGGCAACCGCACGCTTCTCTATTACACGGCGCTCGGGCTCGCGCTCGCGGCGGTGGCGGTGGCCCGACGGGTCGCCGGCTCGGCGTTCGGCCACGCCCTCGTCGGCATCCGCGAGAACGAGGAGCGGGCGCGGTGCCTGGGCTACGACGTGACGCGCTGCCTCAGGCGGGCGTTCGTGCTCTCCGGCGTCTTCGCCGGCGTCGGCGGCGGCCTGCTCGCCGCCCACCAGTCCTTCGTCGCGCCCACCGTCTTCCACTGGTCGGTCTCGGGCGAGGTGCTGCTGATGGAGCTGCTCGGCGGCATGGGCACCCTGTACGGACCCCTGGCGGGCGCCGCCTTCGTCATCGTGCTCGGCGACGTGCTGTCCTCGTGGATGGCCGAGCGGTGGCTGCTCGTGATGGGGCTGATCTACGTGGCGTGCGTCCTCTTCTCACCGTCGGGCTTCGCCGGGCTCTGGCGGTCGCTCCGGGAGCGGCGCGGTGCTGCTGAGACTCCGGGGACTCCGTAAGGCCTTCGGCCACCTTCAGGCGATCGACGGCCTCGACCTCGACGTCGAGGCCGGCCGCATCACCGCGGTCATCGGTCCGAACGGCGCCGGCAAGACGACGCTCTTCAACCTGGTCACCGGGCGCCTCCGCGCCGACGCGGGGGAGATTCTCTTCAAGGAGCGCCGGCTCGCCGGGCTCGGCCCGGACGCGGTCGCGCGCCTGGGGATCGCGCGGTCGTTCCAGATCACCAACGTCTTCCCCGGGCTCGGCGTGCGCGAGAACGTCCGGCTGGCCGCCCAGGCGCGGCTGCCGGAGGCCACCTCGCTCTGGCGTCCGGCGCGGGCCCTCGGCGCGGCGCACGCCCGGGCGGGCGCCGTGCTGGACGAGGTGGGCCTCGCGCGCTTCGGCGAGCGCCGCGCCGACACGCTCTCGCACGGCGACCAGCGCCATCTGGAGATCGCGATGGCGCTGGCCACCGATCCCGAGCTGCTCCTGCTCGACGAACCCACCTCGGGATTGTCGTCCGCCGAGACCGGCGCCACCATGACGCTGATCGCGGAGATCGCCCGGTCCCGGACGGTGCTCCTCATCGAGCACGACATGGATCTCGTGATGCGGCTGTCCCACCGGGTCGTCGTGATGGACGCGGGACGGAAGATCGCCGAGGGAACACCGGCGGACGTCGCCGCCGACCCGGAGGTCCGACGCGTCTACCTGGGGGACCTGTGACCGCGCTCACCCTCGATGGGGTCAACACGTTCTACGGGCGCAGTCACATCCTGTTCGACCTGTCGCTCGAGGCGCGGGAGGGGGCGGTGACGTGCCTGCTCGGCCGCAACGGCAGCGGCAAGACCACGACCATCCGGACGATCATGGGGCTGACGCCGCCCGCGTCGGGGACGATCGCGTGGGAGGGCCGGCGGATCTCCGGACTCCGGCCGTGGCAGATCTTCCGGCTCGGGATCAAGCTGGTGCCGCAGGGGCGCGGGATCTTCCCGCGCCTGTCCGTGGAAGAGAACCTCCGCCTGGCGATGGTCCGGGCGGAGATCGGCGATGCGGGGGTGGAGCTGGGGAAGGTGTGGGCGCTGTTCCCGATCCTCGAAGAGCGCCGCCGCCAGCCGGGCGCCACGCTCTCCGGCGGGCAGCTCCAGATGCTGGCGATCGCGCGGGCGCTGCTGGGCCGCACCCGGCTCATCCTCATGGACGAGCCGACCGAGGGGCTGGCGCCGCTCGTCGTGCAGTCGATCCGGGAGGCGCTCGGGCGGATCCGGGCCTCGGGGGTGACGGTCCTGCTCGCCGAGCAGAACGTCCGGCTCGCGCTCGAGATCGGCGACCAGCACCACATCATCGACAACGGACGGATCCGGTTCTCGGGCCCGAGCGAGGCCATCCGGTCCAATGAAGACGTCAAGACGAGCTACCTCGGGGTGTCGAGGCGCTAATCCCCATGCGAGATGCATCTCGATCGGCCCGTGGCCGCGCGGGTGCCGTGGTGGCGAGCGCGCTCGTCGTCCTCATCGCCGCCTCCGCGTGCGGGCCGCCGACGGCGCGCCGGTCAGCCTCGTCGGTCCGCAGCGCCTGCTCGTCGTCCCCGTGCGATTCCCCGACGTCACGCCCCGGCGCAGCGTCGTCGGCGCGCACACCGAGCCGGGCACGGGGTACGGCATGATCGCGTACGCCGCGAACCCGGGCATGCTCACGGGCGTGCGGCGCGGCCGCGTCGACCTGGACCGCATCGCGCTCCCGGGCGGCGGCACGTACGCGGGCGGCGTCGTCGTCTCGGCCGAGAACGCGCACCCGGGCCACGTCGTCCACGACCTGCTGCACGCGCTGGGCGGCGCGAAGGACGGCAAGCGGCCCGTCCCCGACCTCTACGACTACGAGCTGCAGAGTAACCCGCCCAAGGGTGAGCGCATGAGGCCCGAGCTGTTCCAGGTGGTGACGGTGCGCCCGGGCGAGACGCGCGAGGTCACCCTCGCGCCGCTCGAGTCCGGCGGCTCGCCGCTCGTCGTCCGCATTCCACTCGCACCCGCCCGGTACCTGCTCGTCGAGAACCGCCAGCCCACCGGCCTCGGCGCGGTGCTGCCGTCGAGCGGCATGCTCGTGCTCGAGGTCCACGAGGACCGCGAGGAAGGCACCGACATCGTCCGCGCGATCGACGCGAACCCCGGCGTGCCGAAGCTCGCGCGCGCGCCGTTCCAGCCGGGCAGCGGCGAGCGCCACGCGCACGTGAGCGCCGCCGACGGCGTCGCCGTGGTGCCGCTCGCGATCGAGCGCGACGGGCGCCTGCGTCTCGTCGTGACGACGCCCGACAGCGCGCCGGCGGCGGGGCCGGGCGGACCACGGCGGTAGCCGCGTCCCGGCGTCGCCGGCCCGCCGCCTCGGGTGCCGCGCGCTGCCGGGCCCGGCGTCGGCCGGCCCACGGCGGGTGGGGGCGCTCCACGCGGTGAGCCCCGCCGACGGTCCTGCGCCTCCCGAGGCGCTTGACGGGGGGCCGCCGGGGGCGCAATCCTGGCTTGAGGCCGAGGGACGACACGGCCGCGAGGAGGCGCTGGCATGAGGACCCTGTTGGTCAACCCGCCGCCCATAGAGGGCGAACGGTTCATCCGCGAAGGGCGCTGCATGCAAAGCGTCAACTCGTGGGCCGCGATCTGGCCGCCGTTGACCCTCGGCATCCTCGCCAGCCTCGCGCGTGCGCGCGGCGACGTCGACCTCTTCGACGGCAACGTCGAGGACGGCTACGACCTCGACCGGACCGTCGAGCGCGCGGTGGCCTTCGAGCCCGACGTGATCGTGGTCAACACGTCGTTCCCGTCGATCGAGGGGGACGCCGCGTGCGCCGCCGCCCTCAAGGCGGCCTGTCCCGAGGCCACGATCGTGGGCTTCGGCGTGTTCTTCACGCTCCTCGACCAGAAGGCGCTCGAGGCCTGTCCGGCCTTCGACGTCGGCATCAGCGGGGAGCCCGAGCGCACCTTCGACGAGTTCCTCGACCGCCTGGCCCGCGGGGAGGACCCCGAGGGGCTCGCGGGGCTGATGACGCGCAAGGGCGGGGGCGTCGTCAGTGGACCGACGCGCGCGTTCGTCGAGGACCTCGACACGCTCCCGTTCGCGGCGCGCGACCTCTTTCGCAACGAGGGCTACACGCTGCCCCACAACGGCCGCCCCTTCACGCTCGTGAACGTCTCGCGCGGCTGCCCGTACCCGTGCATCTACTGCATCGCCCCGGTCTACTACGGCCCGCGCATCCGGCGCCATTCCCTCGACTACGTGCTCCGCGAGATCGAGCACTGCCAGCGCGAGCACGGCCTCGACCAGTTCCTGTTCTGGGAGGAGATCTTCACGCTCGACCGCGAGTTCGGCGCGGCGCTGTGCGACGCCATCGTCGAGCGCGGCTGGAAGATCTCGTGGGCGACGACCACGCGCGCCGACCGCGTCGACCTCGAGATCCTAAAAAAGATGAAGGCGGCCGGATGCGACCTCCTCGGCCTCGGGATCGAGTCGGGCGTCCAGGAGATCCTCGACGCCGCCAAGAAGCGCGAGACCGTCGCCGACCTCGAGCAGGCGGTCGTGCTGTGCCGGCACGTCGGGCTCCGCACGATGGGCCATTTCATCTTCGGGCTGCCGGGAGAGACCGAAGAGACCGTGCGCCGCACGATCGACTTCGGGCTGCGCCTGGGCCTCGACTACATGCAGTGCTACGCCGCGGTCCCCTATCCCAAGACCGAGCTCGGCAAGCTCGCCCGGGCCTCCGGCTGGCTTCGCTCGGACCGCTGGATGGACTTCGACTTCGGCGGTCGCTCGATCATGGACACGGGGTCGCTGCCGCCCGAGAAGGTGGACGCGGCGCGCGAGGAGTTGTTCCGGCGCTTCTACCTGCGTCCGGGCACGATGCTGCGCCAGGCCGGGCTGCTGGCGCGCCACCCGCGGCAGGTGGTCCAGGCGCTGTCGTTCCTCCGCTGGATGCGGACCAAGGCGTGAGCCCTGAACGGGAGATCGAGGTCAGCGTCGTCTTCCCCTGCCTGAACGAGGAGCGGACCATCGGCGCCTGCATCCGCGAGGCGCGCCGGGCGCTCGAGCAGGCCGGGGAGGTCGGCGAGGTCGTGGTGGCCGACAACGGCTCGACCGATCGGTCTCGCGAGATCGCGCGAGCCGAGGGAGCGCGCGTCGTGGACGTGCCCGACCGCGGCTACGGCAACGCGCTGTGTTCCGGGTTCGAGGAGTCGCGCGGCCGCTTCCTGGTGTTCCTCGACTCCGACCTCTCCTACGACCCCGCGCACATCCCGCGCTTCGTCGAGGAGCTGCGCAAGGGCGCCGACCTGGTGATGGGCTCGCGCTTCCGCGGGACGATCCACGAAGGCGCAATGCCGTCGCTGCACCGCTATCTGGGCACTCCGGTCATGACGCGGCTCGTGAACCTGTTCTTCGGCAGCGCCATCTCCGACGTCAACTGCGGCATGCGTGGGCTCAGCCGCTACGCCTTCCGGCGCCTCGGGCTTCGTTCGGGCGGCATGGAGCTCGCCTCCGAGATGATCCTCAAGGCCGCCAGCCTCGGGCTCAGGATCGTGGAGGTCCCGACCGACCTCCGCAAGGACCAGCGCGGCCGCCGCCCCCACCTCCGCTCCCTCCGCGACGGCTGGCGCCATCTGCGCTACATGCTCCTGTTCTCCCCGAACTGGCTGTTCGTCGTCCCGGGGATCGCCCTCACGCTGGGAGGGCTCCTGGTGGTGATGGCGATCGTCCTCGGCGTGAGCCCGTTCTTCGGCTTGCTCACCTGCCTCGCCGGTCTCGCCATGACCGTTCTCGGCGTGCAGACGACGCTGCTCGGCGTGGCCACGCACGGCTTTGCGCAGCTCCGCAGGCTGAAGTCCCGCCGGGGCCGGCTCGACCGCTTCGTCGGCGGGCTCACGCTCGAGAAGGGCGCGCTCCTCGGCGGCCTCCTGGCCGCGGGCGGCACGACGCTGCTCGTCACCGCCGCGGTCCGTATCGCGCAGTTCATGCGGCAGCCCGGTTACGACGCGGGCCAGCTCGACCTGCCCTCCACCAAGCTCGCGCTGCTCGGCACGACCCTGTTCGTGACGGGCGTCCAGATCGTGGTCTCGTCGTTCTTCCTCGGTCTCTTCAACATCGAGCCCCGCGGCCGGCACCCGGCGCGCGTCGTCGTGGACGGCGCGCTCGCTCGGGCGCCGGGCGCCGAACGCGCTCCGGGGCGCGACGTCCCGCGCGAGGCCCCGTCGGCGCCCTGAAGAAGGGCGCACGAGCGACCGCGGGGCGTCACGCGGGCCTCGGACGCGCGGCACGGCGCTGACGGTGGCGCTTCCGGGGCGGATCTTCACCCGCACCACTCTTCAATCCTCTGTGATGTACACCGCGGCTCTTCCTCCGCCGTCCTTGAGGATGATGGTGCTCGCGGGCAGCACGCGCCGCTTCTTGCCCACGGGATCCTGAAGCGTGTGAACGCGCGGTTACGCCCGGAGAGGACTCAGGCGACGCGGGCCCGCATCCTGCCAGGGGTCATCAGGGCTTCGTCGCGTTCCAGGTCCTGGCGACGCTCGCCGCGGTCTGGACCACGCCATCGTTCGCCTGATGGCAGGGATCCTTGATGTTCTGCGTGGCGGCCACCGCGTGACACAGCTCGTGCACGTCGATCTCGAAAGCCATCTCGGAGGGTAGCGCGTCCGTGTAGCGGACGATCTTGATCGCGATGACCTGCCCGCTGCCCGGCACGTCCACGATACGCGACGTCTGGCAGCCGAGGATGCGCCGGGTCCCGTCCGGATCGAGGCACTCGCGGTTGATCGTCTCGCGATCTTCGCTCACGATGAGCGTCACGAGTGGCTCGTTCGGCGCGAGGTGCCCGAACTGGGCGGTGCGCGTCCCCACAGCACACCCCGCGAGCGTCAGCGCGGCGCACGCGATGAGGAGGAGGGCCCGCCGATTCCGCG
>JACPCH010000001.1:9990-10484 GCA_016179875.1 Candidatus Rokuibacteriota bacterium
TCCTGCGCCAGCGACTGCGTCATACAGAGGGATTCACTGCAAGCTCGCTGCCAGCGCGCACGATGTTCCGGAAAGTGAAGATCGACGCGGAGTTATCCGGAATGGAACCCTCGAAGGCGCCAGGCCACGATGGCCGGAAATCGCCAGGGCACTGGCGCCGCGCCACTGGCAAGAAACGGCCAGACCAACAGATGGTGGGTCGTGTCACGAGGACCACACGTGCGGGCGCCGCCGGCCGCGGTCACGCGGTCAGTTGACCGACGCCCCCGGATCGTCCCTCGCGCGCCCGACCGTGCAGACCGGGCGCTCGCGTCCCGCCCACGGTCGTGCGCCTCCCGGGGCGCTTGTTGGCGGCCGCGAAAGGGCGTTTGGAGTTCCTGGCCTCATCCGCGAGGCGGGATCGCGCTCACGGCCTGAGATCCAGCTCCACGCGCCCGGCGCCGGCGGCCTCGACGAGCGGGAGGCGGCGCGCGGGCGCGCTGAGGCGCGCGGCG
>JACPCH010000002.1 GCA_016179875.1 Candidatus Rokuibacteriota bacterium
GCCTCCCGCCCGGCGTCGAGGCAGGAGATCCCGAGGCAGCGCAGACCGGGTCAGTCCCTGCCCGACATAGTCGAAAATCCTGTAGGCGTTGAACCATCTGTCGACCTTCAGCACTGAAGAGCGTCCGAACGTGTCGCGAAGCGCCTCCGGCCTCGGCAGTCGGTGCGGCAGCAGGCGGCAGATGAGTCGGCGAATTGGAGAGCCGGCGGTCACGATATCGACCGTCATTTGATCCTTCGCGTCGCGCCCCATTGCGAGCTCCCGCAAGAGATCGACCAGGATCACGGAGCCGAGGCTGTGGGCGACAAGAATGATTCTCTCGCATCGCTGCTCCCTCCACAGCCTCCGAATGGTGAGCCCGAGCTCGTGCTGGATCTTTCTCTGGGTCGCCAGAGGTCGCCCGTCTGCATCGGTCGCGAGATAGTGAACGATGTCCCTCAAGAGGTTCCCGAGCGTCACGGTCACCCTGAGAGTGATCCAGTACAACAGCGCGTACATGACGGTCATGCCGCCCAGATAGCTGAGATCCGCTGCAACCGATCCGAAGGTCATCACCTCCCCGAAGTGCCGCACAATCTGGAGGCCGACCACCGGCGGAAGTAAGGCCTGTATGACGAGAAACGTGATCATCAGCGTCAGCACGGAGCCTGCGCAGAGGAGGCGCCACAAGGCGCCGACGTGGCTCACTCTCCTGCTGAGAGCAAGCCAGACGGGCAGGAAGTAGAAGAATCCACCCAGTACCGCGGCATAATAGAGGCCCGCCAGCGCAATGAACATTCCGAGCAAGGGTGTAAAGAGATACGTGCGCTTGACCAGCTCGACTGCTACCGGGACGGGGTTCATCGCGCGAACGGCTTCCGAAAAGCTGTCGGAGCGACGATGGACCACGGCCGCCCAAACGAGGTCCGGGACTTCCGGGCGAAGGGCCAATTCTCCGATGGTCCCGATGGCCGATACGATGAGTGCGGCGACCAGATAGGACTGGAAGAGACCCGCGAGAGCGGCCACCTTCTTCAAGCGTCGAGAAGTGGAGGCACCCACTCCCATCAGCGGGAGTTCTCTTAGGGTTTCCAATATGAGACCCAGGGCGAGCATGGGGTGTGCCAATCGGATCTTCCCCGCCACGCCAGCCCAATAGAACTCAATGAGACGAATCGACCGATCCCGCCACTGCAGTACGGCTTGGTTCAGACCGACGTCGCTGCCATCCGCCCTGGGAGTTTCTCTCTCCTGCGGCGCTTGGATGAGTTCTACTTCGGGCAGGGTCTGCCGGACCGCCTGTGCTGCCGATCGCAGCACGTCACGCGGCGCGAGATCCCCGATGCCGTGCACCAGCACCACCGCGATGGGCCGGGGCTTCCGGTCAACGGGTTCGTTCAATGCCAGCCTCCGCGTACGCACGTTGCACGTTGCGGTCAGGGCCATCCCGACGCGCGAACCCGAGGCGCGCTCGCGCGTGGCACAATGGTCACGGAGATGAGCGCTCCCTCCCCGGTCGAGCCGAAGGCCGCCGCGTCCGTCGTCCTGGTGCGTCCGGCCGCGCCGGGCGCGTCCGAGCCCCTCGAGGTCTACATGATCCGCCGCAACAAGGGCATGAAGTTTCTCGGCGGATTCTACGCCTTTCCCGGCGGCAAGGTGGACCCCGAGGACGGCGCGCCCGAGGCGCTCGCGCGCTGTCGCGGGCTCGCCCCGGCCGCGGCGGAGAGGATCTTCCCCGGCGACGCCGGAGGCCCCGCCCTCGCGTTCTGGGTGACGGCGGTGCGCGAGCTGCTCGAGGAGAGCGGCATCCTGCTCGCGTGCGACGCGAGCGGACGCCTGGTGCGCGCGGACGACCCCGGCGTGATCGCCGCGATCGAGCGCTGCCGCAAGGCGCTCATGGCCGCCGAGGCGCCGTTCGCCGCGCTGGTGGCGCGCGAGGGCTTCACGCTCGACCTCTCGCGGCTCCGGTATCTCTCGCATTTCATCACGCCGCGCTCGAGCCCGATCCGGTTCACCGCGCGCTTCTTCCTGTGCCCGGCGCCGCCGGACCAGGCGCCGCGTCTCTTCACCGAGGAGACTTCGGAAGGCTTCTGGATCCACCCGGGCGAGGGGTACCGCCGGTTTCTGGCCGGCGAGCTGGCGATGGCCGAGCCGGCGGAGTACGGCCTCGCCTACCTCGCCCAGTTCAGCTCGCTCGACGACCTCTGGGCCGCCCACGCCGACGGGCGCCACAAGTTCCACGGGATCATCGACCGCATCGACGTGTTCTGGGACGGCTTCGATTGGAAGACCAACCGCTTTCCCGCGTAGCCGACGCCTGGACGCTCGTGCTGGTCTCGGGGCCGGTCGCCGTGGCCCTCTGGGCCTGCGCGTTCGTGGCGGCGGACTTCGGCCGCGGCACCTGGGCGCTCTTCGCCCTCTTCTACGCGCCGCTCGTGCTCCTGGCGCCGAAGGCCGCGGTGGCCGGGGGGATCGCGCTGCACCTCGCCTACGCGGCGTGCTGCGACCTGGCGCGCCGCGGGCGGGTGGCGGCGTGGTGGGTCGCCGGGCTCGCGGTGCTCCACTACGCGTGCGTCGCCGTCGCCGAGCTCGCCGACGCGCCCCTCGAGCGCGCGCTCGGGCGCGCGGGCCTCTGGCTCGCCGCCGGCGCCGCCCTGTTCCTCGCCTGGCAGGTGTTCCTCGCCCTGCGCGTCACGCGGCGCCCGGGGCGGGCGCCGTGACGGCCGTCCGCGCGCCGCGCGGGGCGCGCCGCTGATGGTCGAGCACACGACCTCGGTGCAGGTGCGCTGGGGCGACGTGGACCCGGCCGGGATCGTCTACTACCCGCGCTTCTTCCAGTGGTACGACCTCGGCTGCGAGCAGCTCTTCGTGGCGCTGGGGCTGCCGTGGCCCGAGACGTTCCCGAAGTACGAGATCGTCGGCGTCCCGATCGTCGAGTCGGGGTCGAAGTTCGTGAGCCCGGCGCGCTACGGCGACGTGCTGACGATCCGGTCGCGCGTGGCGTGGGTCCGGGCGAGGACGTTCCGCATGGAGCACGAGATCTCGGTCGGCCCGCGGCTCTGCGCCGCCGGCTTCGAGGTGCGCGCGTGGGTCGCGTGGCCGAAGACGCCCGGCGAGCGCCTGCACGCCAAGCCGATTCCGGAGGACGTCGTCGAGCGCCTCACGGGGGCCTGAGGCGATATACTCGTCGGGCGCCGGCAGTCCCCCGGCCCAGGAGGTCCGCGCATGTCGGTGACACGGGCGGTCGAGTGGGGCGTCCTCCTCGGGATGCGCAAGGTGGAGACCGTCGAGCAGATGCCGGCGGAGTACCGCGACACCCTGCTCAAGCTCCTGTACGCCCTCGCCTCCACGGAGTTCGCGTCCGTCGAGCAGCACCAGCCCTGGATCAACCAGGGGCCGACGCCCGAGGACCGGTACATCCAGGCGCAGGTCGCGGCCGACGAGGCCCACCAGGGCTTCATCGACTGCCGCCTCCTCCGGTCGTTCGGGCCGGACGGCGCCGCGATGGTGGACGACCTCCTGCGCCGGCGGATGGGCGAGCACCCGATCGACGCCTTCAACGTGCCGTTCGAGAGCTGGCTCGACACGATCGCGTTCTGCTTCACGATGGATCTGGTCGCCTGGTACCACCTGCGCGCCATGGAGAACTCGAGCTTCGCGCCCTGGGCGCGCGAGATGACGTCCATGGTGCACGAGGAGAAGTTCCACGCCTCGTTCGGCGCGCGCCGGGTCGCCGACGTCCTGCGCGACCCGGACTACGCGCGGCTCTGCGGCGCCACCCGCGACGACGTCCAGCGGGCGATCGACAAGTGGTACCCGCGCGCGCTCGACACCTTCGGCAAGTCGCAGTCCCGGTTCAGCGACCTCGCCGTCGCGTACGGGATCCGGCGCTGGGGCAACGCCGAGCTGCGCGGGATGTACAAGGACGACATCGACGCCCAGCTCCGGGGGCTCGGGCTCGCGGTCCCGCCGGAGGACCGCGACCGCAAGATCCTCTAGCGCCGTCCACGCGCGGCGGGGCGCACGGCGGGGCGCGCGGCTGGACTCACCCGGACGGGTTTGCTAGACTCCCGCAGCCGGCCCGCTGCCGGGCGGCGGTAGCTCACAGGTGGTGGTCCACGCCAAGAGGGAGGTAGCCGTGCGCACAACCAGCCTGGCTCTCGTCATCGGCCTCCTCGTCGCCCTGGCGGCCGGCCCGGCGGCCGCGGCCGAGACCGTGAAGATCGGGTTCATCACGTCGCTGTCCGGTCCGGCCGGGATCATCGGCAAGCACATGAAGGACTCCGTGGAGCTCGCGCTCGACCACCTCGGCCGGAAGGTCGGCGGGCTCGAGACCGAGGTCATCTACGGCGACGACCAGCGCAAGCCCGACGTCGGCAAGCAGCTCGCCGACGAGATGCTCAAGAAGCACAGGGTCCACTTCGTGTCCGGGGTCATCTGGTCGAACGTGATGCTGGCGGTGGCGCCGACCGTGACCCAGGCGGGGACCTTGATGATCGGGACCAACGCGGGCCCCCACGAGCTGGCCGGGAAGATGTGCCACGAGCTGTACTTCACGACGTCCTGGCAGAACGACCAGACGCCCGAGGCGATGGGCAAGTACATGCAGGACCAGGGCCTCACCGACGTGTACGCGATGGCGCCCAACTACGCCGCGGGCAAGGACATGATCTCGGGGTTCAAGCGGTACTTCAAGGGCCGGATCGTCGACGAGGTCTACACCAAGCTCGGCCAGCAGGACTACCAGGCCGAGATCAGCCAGCTCCGCGCGAAGAGCCCGAAGGCGGTGTTCGTGTTCTACCCGGGCGACATGGGCATCCAGTTCGTGAAGCAGTACGCCCAGGCCGGCCTGCGGGATCAGATCCCGCTCTACTCCGTCTACACCGTGGACGAGGTCACCCTGCCGGCCCTCAAGGAGACGGCGCTCGGGCAGTGGGAGACCCGGTACTGGAGCCCCGACCTCAAGAACGAGCCCAACGTGAAGTACATCGCGGACTTCCGGAAGAAGTTCGGGTACACGCCGTCCTTCTACGGCGCGCAGAGCTACGACGGCATCATGCTGATAGACTCCGCCATCCGCGCGGTCAAGGGCGACCTCTCCAACAAGAAGGGGATGGTCGCGGCCATGCGCAAGGCCGACTTCAAGTCCACGCGCGGCCGGTTCACGTACAACGTCAACCACCACCCGATCCAGAACTTCTATCTCCTCAAGGCCGTGAAGGGCGCGGGCGGGGAGGTGGAGATGCAGGTCCAGAAAGCCGTCTTCGAGAACCACAAGGACGCCTACCACAAGGACTGCGGGATGAGGTGGTAGTCTTCCGCCCGTGGCGGGAAAAGGGGCGCGGCGCCGCCGCGCCCCTTGCGTTTGACCGCGCATGAACATCTTCCTGATCCTCGAGCAGACCCTCAACGGACTCCAGTTCGGCGTCATGCTCTTCCTGATGGCGGCGGGGCTCACCCTCGTCTTCGGCATCATGAACCTGGTCAACCTCGCGCACGGCTCCCTCTACATGGTCGGCGCCTACCTCGCGACGACGTTCGCCCAGTGGACCGGCTCGTTCCTGCTGGCGCTCGTGCTGGCGCTGGCCGGGTCGCTGGTCGTCGGGATCGTGGTGGAGCTGGTGGCGCTCCGGACGCTGTACGAGCGCGATCACCTGGACCAGGTGCTGGCCACCTTCGGCCTGATCCTCTTCTTCAACGAGCTGATCGCGATCCTCTGGGGGCGGTCGGCGCTCTACACGACCCTCCCGACCTGGCTCTCGGGCCACGTAGCGCTGCTGCCGGGCATCCGCTACCCGGTCTACCGGGCCCTGGTGATCCTGGTGGGGCTCGTGGTGGCCGGGCTGCTCTGGGTGGTGGTGACGCGGACCCGGCTCGGCATGCTGATCCGCGCCGGCGCCTCCAATCGGACGATGGTCGCCGCGCTCGGCGTCAACGTCCGCCTCCTCTACACGGTCGTCTTCGGCTCCGGCGCGGCGCTGGCCGGGCTGGCCGGGCTCATGGCCGGCCCGATCTACGCCGTCCAGCCGGGCATGGGCGAGCAGATCTTGATCCAGGTCTTCGTCGTCATCGTCATCGGCGGGATCGGGTCCATCCGCGGGGCGCTCGTGGGCGCGGTCATCGTCGGCATGGTGGACACGCTCGGCCGCGCGTTCCTCAAGCCGATGCTGAGCACGGTCCTGTCGGCGCCGGCCGCGGACACCGCGGGGCCGGCGATCGCCTCGATGCTGATCTACCTGCTCATGGCCGCGGTGCTGGCCTTCCGTCCGCAGGGGCTCTTCCCGGTGACGGGCGCTGAGCGGTGACCTCGCGCGCACGCCCGCTCGTGCTGGGGCTGGGTCTCGTGGCGCTGGCGGCCGTGCCCCCGGTGGGCGGCCTCCTGAACCAGCCGTTCTACGTGGACCTCGTCCGCCGCGTCATGATCTTCGCCATCGCGGCGCTCAGCCTCGACCTGATCCTGGGCTATGGCGGCATGGTGAGCTTCGGTCACGCCGCGTACCTCGGGATCGGCGCGTACGCGGTGGGAATCCTCGCCCACCACGGGATCCACAACGGCGTCCTGCAGTGGTCCCTGGCGATCGCGGCCTCCATGGCCGTCGCCCTCGTGATCGGCGCCGTGTCGATCCGGACCAGCGGCGTCTACTTCATCATGATCACGCTGGCGTTCACCCAGATGCTGTACTACCTCGGCATCAGCATCGAGGAGTACGGCGGCGACGATGGCATGCGGCTCGCGGTGCGGAGCCAGTTCCCCGGCCCGCTCGATCTCCAGAACGGGACCGTCTTCTACTACGTCGTGCTGGCGATCCTCCTGCTGTTCCTGGTGCTCGCGCACCGGCTCATCGCCGCGCGGTTCGGCATGGTCATCCGGGCGGCGCGCTCGAACGAGGCCCGGACGCGCGCGATCGGCTTCTCGCCCTACCGCTACAAGCTCATGGCCTTCACGCTCGCCGGCGCCATGTGCGGGCTGGCCGGGGCCCTGCTGGTGAACCACACGGAGTACCTCACGCCGGAGTTCATGCACTGGACCCGCTCGGGCGAGATCATGTTCATGGTGATCCTGGGCGGCATGGGCACGCTGGTCGGGCCCGTGCTCGGCGCGTTCGCGTTCCTGCTCCTCGAGAATCTCCTCTCCGGCTGGACGGCGCACTGGCAGATCATCTTCGGGCCGCTCCTGATCCTGGTCGTCCTCTACGCCAAGCGGGGCCTGTTCGGCCTGCTCCCCGGCGGCGGGCCGCGCGATGGCTGAGGCGCTGCTCCAGGTCCGCGGCCTCACCCGCCGCTTCGGCGGCCTCGTGGCCACCGACCGGCTCGACCTCGACATCGGCCAGGGGGAGACGCACGCGATCATCGGCCCGAACGGCGCCGGCAAGACGACCCTGATCGCCCAGCTGGCCGGCGACCTCCGGTCCGACGCCGGCGCGGTCCGCTTCGCGGGCGAGGACATCACGCGCCTGTCCGCGCCCGCCCGCTCGCTGCGCGGGCTCGCCCGCTCGTTCCAGATCACGAGCATCTTTCCGGACTTCACGACCCTCGACAACGTCGCGCTCGCCGTCCAGGCGCACGCCGGCCACAGCTTCCGGTTCTGGCGGCCGGCGCGCCGGGAGCCGGCCCTGCGCGAGCCGGCCCGGGCGATCCTCGCCCAGGTGGGCCTCGCCGGGCGCGCCGACGTGCGCGCCGCGAGCCTCGCCCACGGCGAGCAGCGCCAGCTCGAGATCGCCATGGCCCTCGCCACCGGCCCGCGGCTCCTGCTCCTGGACGAGCCGGTGGCGGGCATGGGGCTGGACGAGTCGCAGCGGATGATCCGGTTCCTCGCGAGCGTCAAGGGCCGGCTGACGATCGTCCTGGTCGAGCACGACATGGACGCCGTCTTCGCGCTCGCCGACCGCATCTCGGTCCTCGTCTACGGGCGGATCATCGCGACCGGGACGCCCGAGGCCATCCGCGCGAACGCCGAGGTCCGGCAGGCCTACCTCGGCGAGGACGCCGTCGCCTGATGCTGACGGTGGAGGCCGTCGAGACCGCGTACGGGCTGAGCCAGGTGCTCTTCGGCGTGAGCCTCCGCGTGGACGCCGGCGCCGTCGTCACGCTGCTCGGGCGCAACGGCATGGGCAAGACCACGACGGTCCGGACAATCATGGGCATCGTCCCGCCGCGCGCGGGCCGGATCCACTTCGACGGCCGCCCGATCCACGGGCTGCCGTCCTACCGCGTGGCCCAGGCCGGCATCGGGCTCGTGCCCGAGGGGCGTCAGGTGTTCCCGAACCTGACGGTGCGCGAGAACCTCGTCGCCACCGCGGCCAACCGCGCCGCCGGCGCCGATCCCTGGACGATCGAGAAGGTCCTCGGGCTGTTCCCGCCGCTCGCCGCGCGCCAGGGCCTCCTCGCGGGCGCGCTGTCGGGTGGCGAGCAGCAGATGCTGGCGATCGGCCGGGCCTTGATGACGAACCCGCGGCTCCTGATCCTGGACGAGGCCACCGAGGGGCTCGCGCCGCTCGTGCGCACCGAGATCTGGCGCTGCCTCGAGCGCCTGAAGGCCGGCGGCCAGTCCATCCTGCTCATCGACAAGAACGTGGCCGCGCTCACGCGCATCGCCGACACCCACTACATCCTCGAGAAGGGGCGCATCGTCTGGACCGGGACGTCGGCGGAGCTCCGCCGGCGCGAGGACATCCAGCACCGCTACCTCGGGGTATGAGCGTGTACCATGGTGCCGGCATGAGCTGGATCGACCGCGACTTCCCGACGACCGCCACGCCGAGCGATCTGGTCGGCCGCGTGCTGGGGCTGAACCCCGGCCTCATGACGGGCCCGGGCACCAACACGTACCTCGTCGGCCGGCGCGACCCGATCCTCCTCGACACCGGCGCGGGCGTGTCCGGCTACGTCCCGCTGCTCGAGCGCTACCTCGGCGAGCGCGGGTGGCGCCAGCCCTCGCGCGTGATCCTGACGCACCGCCACCGGGACCACCTCGGCGGCGTCTCGCAGGTCCGCGCGCGCTTCAAGGGGATCCCGGTCGCCAAGATGATCCACAAGGACGCCTCGCTGCCCGACGCGATCGACGACCTGCGCGACGGGCAGGCGATCCACGGCGACGGGGCGACGCTCGTCGCCGTCCACACGCCGGGCCACGCCTCCGACCACCTCTGCTTCTACCTGGTCGAGGAAAGATCGCTGTTCACGGGCGACGTCGTGCTGGGTGGGTCGACGACGGTGATTCCGTCGGACGACGGCGACCTTCTCGAGTACATGGACTCTCTGCGCCGCATTCTCGCCCTCGACGTCCGCCGCATCTATCCCGCGCACGGCCCCGTGATCGAGGACGGCCCCGGGCGGATCCGCGAGTACATCGACCACCGGCTCATGCGCGAGCGCCAGATCCTCGAGGCGCTCGGCGGGGGCCTCCGGACGATCCCGGCGATGGTCAAGCGGATCTACGCCGACGTGGCGCAGAACCTGCACGCCGCGGCGGCGATGTCGGTGGAGTCTCATCTGAAGAAGCTGAAGCGCGAGGGGCGGGTGAGCGAGACCGTCGAGCACGACGCGCCGTCGCGCTGGGAGCTGCTCGGCTAGACGCCCGGGCGGCGCGCCGCCTCGACGAGCGAGGCGAAGAGGTTCCGCGCGGCGGCGTCGTGGTCCACGAGGTCCTCGGGGTGCCACTGCACGCCGACCACGACGCACTCGGCGTCCGCCAGCTCGGCGCCCTCCACGATCCCGTCCGGCGACCACGCAACCGCGGTCAGCCCGCGGCCGAGCGCCTTGAGCGCCTGGTGGTGGAAGCTGTTCACGTCCACCTCGAGCGTGCCGAGGATCGCCGCCAGGCGCGAGCCCTCCTGGACCTTGACGTGGTGCGTGGGCTGGTGCCGGGGCTCCTTCTGGCTGTGATCGAGCGGGGAGTCGAGCGCGCTCGAAATGTCCTGGCAGAGGCTGCCGCCGAGGGCGACGTTCAGCACCTGGAG
>JACPCH010000003.1 GCA_016179875.1 Candidatus Rokuibacteriota bacterium
GAGGACGTCGTAGAGGCTCTGGGTGCCCTGGACGTCCACCCGAATCGTCCGGCCGTCGCCCAGCGGGACCTCGACCGTCGTCGTCGTGCGCTTGCGCTCCTCCGCGACGAGCTGCTTGCCTTCCTTCGACCCCGCCTGGTGGAGCTTGCCGGTGACGGGATCCTCGACCCACTTGCCGCTGGCGAGCCGCTCCTTGCGCAGATCGGCGTCCTTCTCGGCCTGGGTCTTGCGGCGGAACTTCCCGTCGGCGTCCCTGGCGAACTCGCCCGGATTCTCCTTGAGCATCCGCGCCTGGTAGTCCTTGTCGCTCTCGAACGGCTTCTTCGCGTACTTCTGCGCGGTCTCGAAGAGATCCTTGATCTTGTCGGGCGGCCAGCCGAGGTTGGCCAGGTCGTTGCAGTTGTAGGCGCGCCCGAGTCCGCCGAGCCGGCTCTGGATGAAGTTGCGGTAGTCGTCCGCGTCCTTGAAGGTGTGGACCCAGCCCCAGCCGTTGAGACGCGCCTTGTAGAGCTGCTCCATGTACTTCGGGTCCTGCAGGTCCGAGGTCTTGTGGACGATCCCGTAGCCGGCCAGCCGGCTCTCGATGAACTTCTTGTACTCGTCGGCGTCCTTGAACTGGTGGACCACGCCCCAGCCGCCCATGCGCGCCTGGTACATCTGCTTGAGGAACGCCGGGTCGTTCAGCTGGTCGCGCGAGTAGACGGCGCCGTAGGCGCTGGTCCCGTAGTTGACCTTCCCCGCGATGTTCTTCCGGATCTCCTGCCAGTTGGGGTTGCCGCCGGTCATCCGGGCGACGCGCTGGCGGAGCTCCTCCTGGAACACCTTCTCCTCGGCGACCCGCCGGTTGTAGGCCTCGCCGCCCGCGGGGGCGAACTGACCCTGCCGCTTCCGCCACGCCTCCTCTTCCTGATGGACGTACTGGGCGACCTGTTCCCAGGGCACCTTGGGCGCCGATGGTCCGGGCGACGGGAGAGCCGGGAGAGCCGGGAGACCCGCGCGGCCGGCCGGCCCGCCGCCGGGAGGCGCGACGGTGAGCGGCGCCCGCCCGCGAGCCAGGGGCGCGTCGGGGACGACGATGCGGCCGGGTTGAGCGGGCGGGGCCGCCGGCGCGACGGACGCTGGCGGTGTGGCGGGCATCCGCTCCCGCCCGGGAGCGGGAGCGACACGCGTATCGACGATGCGCGGGGAGAGGTCCCTGCTCACGTCCTCCGGCGCCGGCAGCGTCTTGAGCGCCACGTCCTGCATCCCCCGCGTCAGGAAGGGCCGCACCGTGTCGATGCGCTTGATCTCCTGAGCGCGCGCCGTCGGATCGTCGGCGAGCTTGAGCTGCTCGGCGGTGTAGCGAGTGTCGAGTCGGCGCCACTCCGCGACGTCCCGTCCGATCTTCGGATCGGAGAGCACCAGGGCCGCGGCCGCCTGCTCCTTCTGCCGGATGATCGGCTGGAGCTGCGCGGTCAGCCCGCGCGCCTCGCGGACCGCGTCCGGGGCGGGCGACCGGCCGGATGGGTACTCGCGGTCGAGGACGAGGTAGCGAGCCGCGTCGGCCTTGAGCAGGGGCAGATCGCGGATCGTCTCCACGTGCCGGCGCACCTCCGGCGTCGCGATCACCGTGCCCGCGGCGATCGCGTCGGCGATCCCGGTCACGCGGCGTCCCAGCGCGTCGCGGTCCAGCTCGAGCTTCTGGATCGGCGTCGCGTGCTCGACCTTCACGAGACCTACCCGCGCCTCGGCGATCCGGCTCTTGGACTCGGTGAGGGTCTTGCGCCAGCGCATGACGTCCTGGTCCGCGACCATCCGCACGGGCTCGACGCGGACCAGGTCGGCGGCGCCGTCTACGAGCACGCGGCGGACCGCGCCCTCGGTCGGGCTCAGCGCGACGTCGATCACGCGGCTCGTGCCGGACGGGATCTTCTGCGCCTCGAGGAGGGCGCGCTTGCCGGCGACCTCCGCGTAGAGCACCTGGCCGCCGACATCGCGCGCTGCGTCCCGTTCGGCGACGGTGCGTGCCCCGGCCATCTCCCGCCGCGTCCGGTCCACCGCCGCGAGCACCTGCTGGCGCGCGCCGAGCACGCGCGTCGCGAGTCCGCGCGCGTGCTCGCTCTGCTCGGGCGTGAGAGGGAGCGTCGGCATCCTCGGCGCCGCGGCGCGGGGCGGCTCGACGACCTCGCGGTGGAGCGCCTCGGCGAGCCGCGCGCGCGCCTCGGGGGCGACCACCTCCGGCGCCTGCCGCAGCATCTCGAGGCGCTCGGGGCGCTCGGTCAGGCTCTTGAAAAAGCGCTCGGCCAGCGGCACGTCGCCGCGCGCGAGCAGCGGGTGCAGCGGCACGCGCCCGAACGTGCGGGCCACCTCCATGAGCTGCTCGACCGCGTCCTCCGGCGTCGCCACGTAGCTGTCGATCAGCGTGCGGCGACCCTGGTCGGCGGTGGTCAGCTCGTGCGCCGCGGCCTCGTACTTCGCCAGCCACTCGGACACCCGCCGCCGCGCCGCGGGCGCGCTCCCCTCGGCTGCCGGCGGGGCCGGCGCGTGATTGCTGACGAGCCGCACCAGGCTCCGGAGCCCGGACCAGAGGCGATCGGTGAGGCTCGCGAACGGCACGCCGGGCTGCTCGGCGAGCGCCTGGACGTATGCCTCCCTCGCCTGCGCCAGACGCTCCGTGACGGGATGGCCGTCGAGCAGCTCACCGGAGGCCTCGTCGTAGGTGGCGGCGAGTTGCTCCTCGGCGGCCTTCAGGCTGGCGGTGAGCTCGTCGGCGGCCGGACCGGCCGCGCTCGTGGCGCTTCAGCCCGGATCGCCGGGGGGTGGGATCACGCCCGCGGCCGGCGGCGGGATCGGCTGGCGGCGGAGCCGCTCGCCCAGCCGTCGGATCGCGTCGTCGTCCTGCGGCGTCTGCTCGATACGAGGGGCGGCGCCCTGCTCGTCGTCCCGCCGCTGCAGCTCGCGGAGCCGCTGGTCCACCTTGTCGCGGCCGACCGACGGCGGGATGGACGGCGGCGACTGACGCTTGGGCCGGCCGTCGCACGGGTTGGCTGGCCGCTGGCGCTCGGCGCAGGGGTTCTGGGCGAGCCGGACGGAGCCCGGCGCCGGAGGATCCAGCCGCTCGGACACGCTCGGGGGTGGGGGGCCAGCATCCCACCCTCGTGACGCCGCCGCCACGTCTCCGCCCAGGAAGAAGAGCAGGATGCCTGCCGTGAGGATGCGCCTGGACATCGGGTTCCAACGACAATAGAAAGGCCTCACCCCTCCGTCAACGGCATTTTTCTGGTGCAATAGCCGAAAGGTAACGCGCTGCGGCGACCCGGGCCCGGTGTAGGCTAGGGCGATGCGCCGGCCCGCACCCGCCACGCTCCTGACGCTCCTGGCCCTGACCCTGCTCGGCGCTCTCGCCGCGACGGCCGCCGCCCAGCTGCCGGCGACCGCGGTGAGCGAGGAGCGGGTGCAGGAGGTCGCCGCCCAGCTCCGCTGCGTCGTCTGCCAGAACCTCTCGGTCGCGGACTCGCCCTCGGAGATGGCGAACCAGATGCGGGCGATCGTGCGCGAGCGGCTCCGCGCCGGCGAGCGCCCGGAGCAGGTCGTGCAGTACTTCGTGGACCGCTACGGCGAGTGGATCTTGCTGGCGCCCCGGCGCCAGGGCTTCAACTGGCTCGTCTGGCTCTTCCCGGTCGCGGCCGTCGCCGTCGGGCTCGCGGTCGTCGCCGTGGTGCTGCGGCGCTGGACCCTGCGCGCCGCGCGCGGCGCCGCCGCGGGGAAGCCGGACGCGCTCGATCCGGCGATGCGCGAGCGGATCCGGCGCGAGCTGGAGCCGCCGCGGTGAGGAACGTCGTGCTCGTCGTCCTCGCGCTCGGCCTGCCGGCGCTCGCCTTCGCGCTGTGGCCGCTCGTCCGCCGCGGTGGCGGCCGTGGGTGGCTCGCGCTCCCACCCGAGCCGACGCGGGAGCTCGAGGAGGAGAAGGGCCGCGCGCTCCGGGCCCTCCGCGAGCTCGAGTTCGAGCACGACGCCGGCCACGTCTCCGACGAGGACTACGCGACGGTGCGCGCGCGCTATGAGCAGGAAGCGGCGGTCGTCCTGCGCGAGCTCGATCGCCTGGGCGCCGGCGCGCCCCCGCCGGCCGGCGCGCCGCCGGCCCGCGCGGTCCCGGGCGCGCGGGCCTGGCGCCATCCGCTGGCGCTCGGCGCGGTCGCGGTCGTGCTCGTCGCCTTCGGCGTCACGCTCGGCGTCGGGATCGTGCGCTACACCGAGCCCGATCCGATGGCGGGCGCGGCCGCGTCCGGGCCGCCGCCGATGGCCGGCATGGCCGGGCTCCCGCCCGAGGGCGGTCAGCCCGCCGGCCGGCCGCCCACCGGCGGCGGCGCCGGCGCCCCGCGCCCGATCACGCCCGAGATCCTCCAGCGCATGCTCCAGGCCGCGCGCGTGAGCCTGAACGAGGGGCGTTACGGCGAGGCGATCTCCGCCTACCAGGCGATCCTCAAGCGCGACGCGAAGAACGTGGACGCGATGACCCACCTCGGGCTGATCGTCGCGATCGGGGGCCACGCCGACGCCGCGCTCGAGACGTTCGACAAGGCGCTGGCGATCGATCCGAGGTATCCGCCGGCGCTCCTCTACCGCGGGCAGGTGCTCTACGAGGCGAAGCAGGATGCCGCGGGAGCGATCCGCGCGTGGGAGCGCTTCCTGGCCGTCGTGCCCGACGGCGAGGACCGGAAGCGCGTCGAGAAGCTGATCGCCGACGCCCGCGCCAAACGCTAGCTCGAAGGCCGAGCGGTCCGGAAGTCGCCGACGCCGTGATGCGGGTTGCGGGTGGGCCGGCACGGACCATTCGAAACCCGTGATTCAGGGGATCGACCCGAGATCGCGCGATCTGGACAGCCCCCAGCCGGCAGTGGATAGCGTGGTTGAGAATGGTCCGTGCCGGCCCGCCCGCGCCGGCCGGTGGCTAGCGGCGCTCGGGCAGGTCGAACGTCCGCTCGTGCTTGAGCGGGATCGCGAGGACCTCTTCGCCCTGATACACGACGACGGGCCAGGTCCAGCGCGCGCACGAGGACGGTGAAGGCGCGCCCCTCGTCGGTGATCGTGAGCGCGCGGTCGTCGAGCCGGACGCCGCTCGTCGCCGCGCGCTTCAGGATGTCCTCCTTGACGCGCGTGGCGCGCTCGAAGCGGTCGCTCCTGACGCCGCGCTCGGTGACGACCTCCTCCACGATGCTCTGCACCTCCATGTAGGACCAGATGGCCATCGCGCCCGAGTAGAACCCGTACAGGACGGCGATCGCAACCAGGAGCCAGAAGATGATCTTCACGCGCTCACCGCCGGCAGGTAGACCCAGATCTTCGCCGCGGCCGGCAGGCCGAGGGCGATGGACCGGCCGTCGCTCTGCGCCGTGATCGTGCCGGCCCACGGCGCGACCTCGACGATCTTGAGCCGCCGGCCCGGCCGCACGTCGTTCTTCCAGAGATGCTCGAGCAGCCGCCGGTCCGCCTCCGCCTCCTCGGTGATGCGCTCGACCACGACCGTCGTCCCCTCGCGGGCCTGCGCGAGCGGGAAGGGCTCCACGCGGGGCGGCTTGGCCATGCCCGGGATGGGGTTGCCGTGAGGGCAGGTCGAGGGCATGCCGAGCATCTCGGCCAGCCGGTCCTCCACGCGCGGGGAAATCGCGTGCTCGAGCCGGTGCGCCTCTTCGTGGGCCTGGGTCCAGTCGAGGCCGAGCGTGTCGGTGAGCCAGCGCTCGACGAGCCGGTGGCGGCGCGCCATGACCTCGGCGATCTGGCGCCCCTTCGGCGTCAGCGCCAGCTCCTTGCCGCGGCCGACCTTCACGTGGCCCCCGCGCTGGAGCCGCTGGATCGCCTCGGTGACCGCGGGGGCCGAGATGCCCATGTGCCGGACCAGGCGCGCGCCGATCACCGGGCGGCCGCTGCCCGTCAGGTCGTAGATGGCGGCCAGATAGTCCTGGACCGAGGCCGTGGTGACCTTCGGGGTGCCCCTGGATTTTAGGGTTGACGATCTCGCCATATTAGGTGTACCTAATACCAGGATCCGCTCGTTGCTGATGCAGTATAGCGTCCCGACCGTACGGGCGGCAAGAAAGGATAGGGACATGCGCGCGACCCCGTTCCGCTCCCCCCTGCTGGCGCTCGCGCTCCTGGCGGCGCTCCCCGCCGCCGCGGGCGCCCAGGCGCCCGGCGAGATCGTCGTCTACTCGGCCCGCTCCCACTACAACCAGGAGCCGGCATTCGAGGCCTTCACCAGGAAGACGGGCATCGCGATCCGCACCCTCGGCGGCAACGCGCCCGAGCTGTTCGAGCGCCTGAAGGCGGAGGGCGACCGGACCCCGGCCGACGTGCTGATCACGGTGGACGCGGGGAACCTCTGGAACGCCGCGCGCGCCGGGCTCCTGGCCCGGGTGGACTCGCCCGAGCTCGCCCAGAGCATCCCGGCGCACCTGCGCGACCCGGAGCACCGCTGGGTCGGCCTCACCACGCGCGCGCGCACGATCATGTACCACACGAAGAAGGTATCGCCCGCCGAGCTCTCGACCTACGAGGCGCTCGGCGACCCGAAGTGGAAGGGCCGGCTCTGCCTGCGCACGTCGAGTCACGTCTACAACCAGTCCCTGATCGCCACGATGATCAAGCGGCACGGCGAGTCGCGCGTCGAGGACGTGCTCAGGGCCTGGATCGCGAACAAGCCCGTGCTCATCAACAGCGATACCAAGATCCTCGAGGCGATCGCCGCCGGCCAGTGCGACGTGGGCCTCGCGAACACCTACTATCTCGGCCGCCTCGTCGCCAAGGATCCGGCCTTCCCGGTCCTGCCCTTCTGGGCGAACCAGCAGACGACGGGCACTCACGTGAACATCTCGGGAGGGGGCGTCACCGCGCACGCCAGACATCGCGCCGGCGCGATCAAGCTCCTCGAGTTCCTGACGAGCCCCGAGGCCCAGCAGATGTTCGCCGACGCGAACTTCGAGTTCCCGGCCAACCCGCAGGCCGGGCTGAACCCGGTCGTCGCCCGCTGGGGAAAGTTCCGGCAGGACGACATCAACGTCGCCGCCACGGGCGAGTTCCAGGCCGCCGCCACCCGGGTGGCCGACCGCGCCGGCTACAAGTAGCGCCCGATGCGCCGTCCGGGCGCCGTCTGGACCGCCGCGGCCCTCGCGGTCGCATCGGTGCTCGCCGTGCCGAGCGCGGTGGTGCTCGCCTCGCTCGCCCGGCCGGCGCGCGAGGTGTGGGTCCACCTCTGGCGCACCCAGCTCCTCGAGGTGCTCGGCAACACGCTGGCCCTCGTCGCGGGCGTCGGGGTGGGCACCCTGCTGGTCGGCGGCGGCCTCGCGTGGCTCGTCGTCACCTACCGCTTCCCGGGTGCGCGCGTCTTCGAATGGGCGCTCATCCTGCCCCTCGCGGTCCCGGCGTACGTGATCGGCTTCGCGTTCCTCGGCCTCTTCGACTTCACCGGGCCCGTGCAGACGGCGCTCCGGGCGGCGCTCGGCGCGGGCGCGCGCCTGCCCGCGCTCCACTCGTGGGGCGGCGTCGTCCTGGTCATGACGCTCGTCTTCTACCCGTACGTTTACCTCCTCGCCCGCACCGCGTTCCGCGAGCAGGGCGCGGCGACCCTCGAGACGGCGCGGAGTCTCGGGCGCTCGCGGCTCGCCGCGTTCCGGGAAGTCACGCTGCCGATGGCGCGCCCCTCGCTGGTGGCGGGCGTGTCGCTCGCGATGATGGAGGCGCTCGCCGACATCGGCACCGTCGCCACCTTCGGCTACCGCACGCTGACCGAGTCCGTCTACCGCGTGTGGTACGGCATGTTCGACCGCGCGGCCGCCGCGCAGCTCGCCAGCCTGCTGCTCCTGTTCGCGCTCGGCATGCTCGCGCTCGAGCGCGGGCTGCGCGGCCGCGCCCGCTTCGTGCAGAGCCAGCGCCGGGGCGCCGGGATCGCGCCGGTGCGCCTCCGCGGCGGGCGCGCGGGGGCGGCCAGCGCCGCCTGCGCCGCGGTCCTGGGCCTCGCCTTCGCGCTGCCCGTGGCCCAGCTCCTCGCCTGGGCCGGCGGCGCGCTCGGCGGCTGGCGGGCGCCCCGGTTCGCGGCGCTCCTGGGCCACACGCTGCTCCTGGCCGGGCTGGCCGCCACGCTGGCCGCGCTGCTCGCGCTGGTCCTCGCCTACGCGGGCCGCCTCCATCCCTCGCCGGGCGTGCGCCTGGCCGCGCGGTCGGCGTCCATGGGCTACGCGCTGCCCGGCGCCGTCATCGCCGTCGGCGTGCTGGTGCCGCTCGCCTGGCTCGACCACGGCCTCGCCGGCGCGCTCGGGTGGCTCGCCGGCCACCCGGTGCCGCTCCTGCTGACGGGGTCGGCCGCGGGCCTCGTGTTCGCCTACGTCGCGCGCTTCCTCTCGGTGAGCTTCCAGACCGTGGAGGCGAGCCTCGGCAAGATCCCGCCGAGCCTGGACGACGCGGCGCGCTCGCTCGGCGCCGGCGCCGGCGGCACGCTCGGGCGGGTGCACCTGCCCCTGATGCGGGGCGGGCTCCTCACGGCGCTGCTCCTGGTCTTCGTCGAGACGATGAAGGAGCTGCCGGCGACGCTCCTGCTCCGCCCGCTGGGGCTCGACACGCTCGCCATCGAGGTGTGGGAGCGCACCAGCGAGGCGATGTGGGCCGACGCCGCCGCCCCGGCGCTGGCGATCGTGGCCGCCGGCCTCGCCCCCGTCGTCGTCGCCATCCGCCTGAGCGGCCGCCGCGCCTCCTGACGCGCCGCTCCGCCGCGCGCCGCGCGTGCTATCCTCTCGTCCGATGACGCGGGCCGACGCGGCGCAGCGGATCGCCGAGCTGCGCGAGCGGATCCACCACCACGACTACCTCTACTACGTGGAGGCCCGGCCCGAGGTCGCCGACGCCGAGTACGACCGCCTCGTGCGCGAGCTGCGCGACCTCGAGGCGGCGTTCCCCGACCTCGTCACCGACGACAGCCCCACCCAGCGCGTCGGCGGCACGCCCGCCGACCTCTTCAAGCCGGTCGCGCACCGGGTCGCGATGCTCTCGCTCGACAACGCGACGAGCGCCGACGACCTGCGCGAGTTCGCGGCGCGGCTCGGCCGCGCGCTGCCGGCCGGGCGGTTCGCGTACGTCTGCGAGCCGAAGATCGACGGCCTCGGCGTGGCCCTCTGCTACGCGCGCGGCCGCTTCGTGCGGGGCGCCACGCGCGGCGACGGCCGCGTGGGCGAGGACATCACGGCGAACCTCAGGACGATCCGCAGCGTGCCGACGGTGTTGCGGGGCGCCCTGGCGACGGTGCCCGAGCTCGAGGTGCGGGGCGAGGTGTTCATGCCCCGGGCGGAGTTCGCCGCGCTGAACCGCGCGCTCGAGGAGGCCGGCGAGGCGACGTTCGCCAACCCGCGCAACGCCGCCGCGGGGGCGGTGCGGCAGAAAGATCCGGCGATCACCGCCCGCCGCCCGCTCGACATCTTCCTCTACCACGTGAGCCTCGCCGACACGCTCGGCTTCGCCACCTACCGTGACACGCTGGCGGCGCTCCGCGCGGCGGGGCTCAGGACGAATCCGAAGGCCGAGCGCTGCGACACCCTCGAGGCGGTGATCGCCTACTGCGAGCGGCTCGAGCGCGAGCGCGACGGCCTCGGCTACGACGCCGACGGCGTCGTGATCAAGGTGGACGCGCTCGATCTGCAGAAGCGGCTCGGCAGCACGACCCATCACCCGCGCTGGGCGATCGCGTTCAAGTTCGCCGCGCGCCAGGCCACGACGGTGGTCCGGGCGATCGACGTGCAGGTGGGCAAGACGGGGGCGCTGACGCCGGTGGCGAAGCTCGAGCCCGTCGAGCTCGCGGGCGTCGTGATCCGCAACGTGAGCCTCCACAACGAGGACGAGATCCGCAAGAAGGACGTCCGCGCCGGCGACACGGTCCTGATCGAGCGCGCCGGCGACGTCATCCCCTACGTCGTGCAGGTGATCGCCGCCCGGCGCCCGCCCGGCGCCGAGCCCTTCCGCTTCCCCGAGCGCTGCCCGGCGTGCGGCGGCGCCGCCACGCGCCCGGAGGGCGAGGCGCACTGGCGCTGCACCAACGGCGGCTGTCCCGCCCAGCTCAAGGAGCGCCTGCGCCACTTCGGCTCACGCCGGGCGATGGACATCGAGCACCTCGGCGAGAGCGCCATCGAGCAGCTGGTGGACAAGGGGCTGGTCAAGGACTTCGCCGACCTCTACACTCTGTCCGTCGACGACGTCGCGGGCCTCGAGCGCTTCGCCGAGAAGAGCGCGGCCAACCTCGTCGCGGCGATCGCCGCCTCCCGGGGGCGGGGGCTCGCGCGGCTCCTCGGCGCGCTCGGCATCCGCCTCGTCGGCGAGCGCGTGGGCGAGTTGCTGGCGGCGCGCTTCGGGAGCCTCGGGCGCCTGGCCGCCGCCGCGGAGGCGGAGCTGGCGGAGGCGCACGGCATCGGCCCCGAGATCGCGCGGTCGGTGGCGGCGTTCTTCGCGAATCCGGCCAACCGCGCGCTGCTCGACGGCCTCGAGCGCGCCGGCGTCGCGACCACGGCGCCCGTGGCCGCGGCGGCGCCGCAGGTGCTGGCCGGCAAGACGTTCGTCCTGACCGGCACGCTGCCGACGCTCTCGCGCGACGCCGCGCGCGCTCTCATCGAGCGGCACGGCGGGCGCGTGACGGCCAGCGTGTCGCGGAAGACCGACTACGTGGTGGCGGGCGAGGCGGCGGGCGGCAAGGCCGACGACGCGCGCCGCCTGGGGGTGGCGATGCTGACCGAGAGCGAGTTGCTCGCCCTGGTGCATGAGACATGACGAGGCACGCCCGACTCCACGCGGCGATCATCGCGTTCGGCCTGAGCGGCTGCGTCGGGGCGACGACCGATTCGCCGGCGCCGATGGACGTCGGGACACCGGGGAGCTGGACGGCGCGGGCGCCGATGCCCACGGCGCGCCAGGAGGTCGCCGTCGCCGCGCTCGACGGCCGGGTCGTCGTCATCGGCGGCTTCGGCGCGAGCCGGAGCCCGGTCGCCACCGTCGAGGCCTACGATCCGGCGACCGACCGCTGGGAGACGCGCGTGCCCCTGCCCGTTCCCCTGCACCACGCCGCCGCCGCGGTCGTCGGCGGCCGCCTGTTCGTGGCGGGCGGCTTCACGGGCGGCGCCGTGAGCTGGACGCCGCAGCGCACGGTCTACGAGTACGACGCCGCGCGCGGCTCCTGGGCCACGCGCGCGCCGCTCCGGACGGCGCGCGGCGGCCTGGCGCTGGTCGCGCTCGGCGGCCGCCTCCACGCCGTCGGCGGCGACACCGGGCGCGTCACGGGGGCGCACGAGGTGTACGACCCCACGGCCGACCGCTGGACCGAGGCGCCGCCGATGCCGACCGCGCGCGACCACCTCGCGGCCGTCGCGTTCCAGGGCCGGCTGTGGGCGCTCGGCGGCCGCACGTCGTTCCTCGGTACCCAGTACGCCGCCGTGGAGATCTACGATCCGGCCGGCGACCGCTGGACGGAGGGGCCGCCGCTGCCCATCGGCCGGGGCGGGCTCGCCGCCGCCGCGGTCGGCGACCGCGTCTTCGTCTTCGGCGGCGAGGCGCCGCTGCGCATCTTCAGCGCCGCCGAGATGTACGAGGTCGCCGGCCGCCGCTGGATCGGCAAGGACCCGATGCGCACGCCGCGCCACGGCATCGGCGCCGCGGTGGTCGGCGGCCGCGTGTACGTCCCGGGCGGCGGGACCGAGCCGGGCTTCGCCGCCACCGGCGTCAACGAGGTCTACACGCCGTGAGGGGCGCGTGGGCACCCGCCGTCGCCCTCGCGGGCGCCCTGCTCTGCGCGCCCGCCGCGCCGGGCGCGGCGGCGCCGGAGCCCGCGCGCGAGCAGGCGCTGGCCGCGCTCGCCGACCAGGCCAACGTCGAGTCGCGCCGCCGCGGGGCGCAGGGGCTCGGCGAGACCGGGACGATGGCCGACCTGCCCGCGCTCGCGCGCGCGCTGCGCGACCGCGACCCGCTGGTCCGCGCGCTCGCCGAGCGGGCCATGTGGGAGGTCTGGAGCCGCTCGGGCGACGAGGCGGTGGATGACCTGTTCTCGATCGGCGTCGAGCAGATGAGCGCGCGGCAGGGCGAGGCCGCGGTCGAGACGTTCACGCGCGTGATCGAGCGGAAGCCCGAGTTCGCCGAGGGGTGGAACAAGCGGGCGACCGTGTACTACCTCCTGGGCGAGTACCGGAAGTCACTCGCCGACTGCGACGAGGTGCTGAAGCGCAACCCCTACCACTTCGGCGCGCTCTCCGGCTACGGCATGATCCACCTGCAGCTCGGCGAGCCGGCGCGGGCCCTCGACTGGTTCGAGCGCGCGCTCCAGGTGAACCCGAACCTGCCGCACGTGCACGAGACGGTCGACGCGCTGCGGCGGCTCCTCATCGAGCGCCGCAAGGACGCCCTCTAATCCCCGCACCCATCCCGACGGAGGCTCCCGTGATCGACGCCCTCAGGAAGGTCAGCAGCCCGAGCGTGGCCAACGCCATCGAGACGTTCAACGTGCGCCCGCGCCACCAGGGCAACGTGTCCAACGAGATCCGGGCGCTCTTCCCCGAGCTGGGGCCGATGGTGGGGTACGCGGTGACGGCGCTGATCCGCGCCGAGCCCGCGCCGCTCCAGAACCACCGGGCGTCCACCTTCGCCTGGTGGGACTACGTGCTCTCGATCCCGGCGCCGCGCGCGATCGTCGTCCACGACCTCGACGAGCCGCGCGGCCAGGGTGCCCAGTGGGGCGAGGTCCAGGCCAACATCCACCGGGCGCTCGGCTGCGTCGGCACGCTCACGGACGGCTCGGTGCGCGACCTCGACGAGGTCCGCGCGCTCGGCTTCCAGTTCGCCGCGGCCCACGTGTCGGTCTCCCACGCCTACGTGCACATGGTGGACTTCGGCCTGCCCGTCAAGGTCGGCGGGCTCTGGGTGAAGCCCGGCGACCTGATCCACTGCGACCAGCACGGCGCCGTCACGATCCCGCCCGAGATCGCCGAGCGCGTCCCGGAAGCGGTCAAGAGGGTCGAGGCCGACGAGCGCCAGATCATCGGGCTCTGCCGGTCGGCGAAATTTTCCGTGGACGACCTCAAGGCGCTCTACAAGCAGATCCGGCCGGGCACGTACTAGGAGGCCGCCGTGCTCCGCGTCCCGACGAACGGCGTCACGCTGGCGGCGCGCGAGTGGCCGGGCCGGGGCCGCGCCATCGTCGCCGTCCACGGGCTCACGTCCAACCACACCGTCTGGGGCGCCGTCGCCGATGCGCTCGGCGGCGCCCACCGGCTCGTGGCCTACGACCTGCGGGGCCGCGGGGACAGCGACAAGCCGGCGACGGGCTACAGCCTCGCCGCGCACGCCGCCGACCTCCTCGGGCTGCTCGACCACCTCGGGCTCCGCCGGGCGGTCGTCATGGGCCACTCGCTCGGCGCCCACATCGGCGTGCGGTTCGCGACGCTCCACCCCGAGCGCGTGGAGAAGCTCGTCCTGTTCGACGGCGGCCTCGACGTGCGCGCCGAGATCTTCGACGCGCTCGCGCCGGCCGTCGGCCGCCTCGGCGTCGAGTTCCCGTCGCTCCCGGCGTTCCTCGACACGCTCCGGGGCCTGCCGATGTTCGCGGGCCGCTGGAACGAGTACCTCACGCGGCACTACACCTATGACGTCGAGCCTGGGCCCGGCGGTGGCGTGCGCTCGAAGGTGCCACGCGCCGCGATCGAGGAGGAGGCGGCCAACCTCCAGCGCACGCGTCTCTGGGTCTGGCACCACCGGATCACGGCGCCGACGCTCCTCTTGCGCGCGCCCGACGGGCTCCTGACCGCCACCGACTGCCTGATGACCCAGGAGGAGGCCGAGGCGATGGCGCACGCGATCCCCGACTGCCGCCTCGTCGTCATCCCGGGCACGAACCACTACACGATCGTGCTCGGCGACAACCCGGTCACGGCGCGCGAGCTCCGCGCGTTCCTCGCCGCCTGAGACGCGGGCGATGGGCGCCAAGGACGACCTCCTCGACCAGGCGGCCCGCGAGTTCCGGGCCTTCCACGAGACGCTGCGCGGCCTCAACGAGGGCCAGCTGACCGAGGTCTGGCTCGGCGTCTGGTCCATCAAGGACATCGTCGCCCACATGTCCGGCTGGCACCGCGAGATGGCGCCGGCGCTCCAGCGGATGGCGCGCGGCGAGCGCCCGTTCCGGCCCGGGGTGAGCTACGACGACGTGGACGCGTGGAACGCGCGGTTCACGGCCGAGCGCCAGGGCGCGCCGGTGGCCGACGGGCTGCTCGAGCTGGACCGCTCGCACGAGGATTTCTTGCGCGCCGCCGCCGCGGTGCCGGCCGAGCGCTTCGAGCCGGGCAAGACGGCGTGGAAGATCGTGGACCTCAACTCCGCCCACCACTACCGGGAGCACGGCGACCAGATCCGCGCCTGGCGCGCGGCGAAGGGGCTTTAGGCTAGGGACGCAAGCTGTTTTCCGGAAGGGGGGCCCGAAGGCCCAGGCGCGTCAGTTGTTTGCCGAATTCGCGTGGCGCAGCCGGCGGACGAGCTCGTACAGCGCGCTCTTGCCCCCGCGGTAGCCGACGAGCCGCACCCGCCGGAGGACTTCGGCGCCCGAGACCGCCGGCTCGTCGCGCAGCCACTCTGCGATCCGCTGGGCGTACTGGGCCACCGTGGAGGGCCGCCCGACACCGCGGGGCCGCGTCCACACCGGAACATCACCGTTCGTCGCCTCACTGGCCGCGACCGTTTCTCTGAGAGGCATCGCTGAACCCTCCATACGGACGAAGGGAGAGCAAAAGCGATACCGAAGGCATTGATTCCAGCAATTTCAGATACTTCCTGATCTTCTAGCCCGGCGGGCATGGTAAGTTTCTTAACAAACTGGACCCTCGGG
>JACPCH010000004.1 GCA_016179875.1 Candidatus Rokuibacteriota bacterium
AGGCGGCCAGGGCCCACAGGTTCTCGACGTCCTCGAGCGCGCGGCGCCACCGGCCGTAGCTCTCGAGGAGCGCGGCACGCTGCGCCGCCAGGGCGGCCTCGGCCTCGTCCAGGCGGGTCCTGAGCGTCGGGTTCGCGGCGCGAAACTCGTCGAGGCTCGCGTCGGGGACCGACGTGGCCAGCCGGTCCAGGAGCCGGGTGATCTCGTCGTAGAGAACGCGCTCCACCGGGTTCATCGGAAACCTCCGTTCTGCTCTCCCGGTCGATCTCATGACCGGGCTTATATACTCAACATCTGTTGACCTCGTGTCAAGTCCTTCATTATCGCTCTGCAACCTATGCTCCTTGAAATGTAACAGGTGATGCATTAGAGTGCAGGCCCATGGACGGGTGGCTCGTGCTCGTCGTCGGCCTGCCATCGCATCCGTCGAGTCGGCGGGTGCGCGCGTGGCGGCGGCTTCGCGCGCTCGGCGCCGTCGCGCTCAAGAACTCGGTCTACGTCCTGCCGTTCACGCCCGAGAGCTACGAGCAGCTGCAGTGGCTCACCCAGGAGGTCCAGCGGGACGGCGGCGAGGCGACGCTCCTCAAGGTGGACCGCATCGAGACCATGGACCGCGCGGCGCTCGTACGGCTCTTCAACGACGCCCGCGACCTCGACTACCGCCGGCTGGGCGAGCAGTACCGCAAGCTCCTGCAAGCGCTGGACGGGAAGCCGGGCCGGCGCGGCGCGCCCCGGCGCCCCGGCGAGCTCGCGCGCCTCGGCCGCGAGCTCGAGAGCCTGCGCGCCATCGACTTCTTCGGCGCGCCGGGCGGGGCCGAGGTGCTGCGCCTGCGCGAGGCCGTCGAGTCGCGGCTCTCGCCGGCCGCCGCGCGGGCCGGCGGCGCGGCGCCACGGCTCGGGGACCTGCGGGGCCGGCGCTGGGTCACGCGCCCGCGGCCGCACGTGGACCGGATCGGGTCGGCCTGGCTCGTCAAACGCTTCGTGGACCCCGACGCGGAGTTCGTCTTCGCGCCCGAGGACGCGCTGCCCGCCGGCGCCGTGCCGTTCGACGTGCTGGGCGCCGAGCTCGGCCACCACGGCGACGACTGCACGTTCGAGACGCTCGTGCAGCGCGCGGGCCTGCGCGACCGGCGGATCGCGCGTCTCGCCGAGATCGTCCACGAGGCCGACCTGCGCGACGGGAAATACGACCGCCCGGAGGCCCGCGGGATCGATCTGGCGATCCGGGGGCTCCTGGCGGTGACGACGGACGACCACGACGTGCTCGCCGCCGGGCTCCGGCTGTTCGACGGCCTCTACGCGAGCGTGGGCGGCGACCGATGACGCGCACGTCCGCGTCGGCGCGCGCGCCGCACCCCCCGGGCCGGCCGCCACGCGTGACAGGAGGATGCGATGAAGTGGGTCACCCGAGAGAAAGCGCGCGTGGACCGGATCGCGTGCCCGTGGCTCATCAGCCGGTTCATCGACAGGGAGCCGGTGTTCCTGTTCGTCCCCGACGCCGAGGTGCCGGCCGTCGCGACGCGCGAGGGGGCCGTCCCGTTCGACGTCCCGGGCGCGGCGCTCGGCCACCACGGCCCGCGCTGCTCGTTCGACGCCTTCCTCGACCGCTACCGGCTCGACGACCCGGCGCTCCGCGCGCTGGCCGAGATCGTGCGCGGCGCCGACACCGACGCCCGTGACCTCACGCCGGAGTCGTGGGGCCTCTACGCCCTCGCGTCGGGCTTCCGCGCCCTGGCGCGGGACGACCACGAGAACATGCGGCTCCAGTTCCCGGCGTACGACGCGCTCTACGCGTACTGCCGCGCGCGCGCGCATGGCGCTCCCGCGTGACGTGCGGGCCGTCTTCGCGGCGAAGACGGCCCGCACGTTCGGCTACGGCTTCCTCGGCGTCCTGCTCCCGGTCTACCTGACGGACCTCGGGCTCGGCGCCACGGCCATCGGCGCCGTGGTGACGCTGCTCCTCGCCGGGAGCGCCGCGCTCACGTGGGCCGTGCGGCGCCCGGCCGAGCTGTGGGGCTCGAGGACGACGCTGCTGGGGCTCGCAGTCCTCTCCGTCCTCGCGGCCGGACTCCTGGTCGCCACGCACGAGCCCTGGCTCGTGGTGCTCGCGGCCCTGCTCGCCAACGTGGCGGTCGGCACGGGCGAGACCGGGCCGTTCCTCACGCTCGACCAGGTCCTGGTGGCCCGCGCGGTGCCCGCGGCGCGCCGCACCACGATCCTGAGCTGGTACAACCTGCTCGGCTACGGGGCGGCCGCCGTCGGGGCGGCAACCATCCGCGTGGTCCCCGCCCCGCGCGCGCTCTTCGCCGTGTTCCTGCTCGTGGCCGTGGTGCAGTGCGCGGCGTACGCGGCGCTCGGGCGCGGCCTCGCCCCGGCGCGGCGCCCGCCCGGCGCGCCCCGGCCCTCGGCGCCGCTCATCCGGCGCCTGGCCGCGCTGTTCGCGCTCGACTCGTTCGCCGGCGGCTTCGTGCTCCAGGCGCTGGTCGCCTACTTCCTGCACGCGCGCTACGGCCTCGGCCTCGAGGCGCTCGGCGGCGTCTTCTTCGTGGTCCAGCTCCTCACGGCCGTCTCGCTGCTGCTCGCCGCGCGCGCGGCCCGCCGGTTCGGCCTGCTCCCGACCATGGTGGTCTCGCACCTCGTCTCGAACGCCGTGCTCGTCGCGATCGCCTTTGCGCCGACGGCCGCCGTCGCCGTCGGCCTCCTCTTCGTCCGCCACCTGCTCTCGCAGATGGACGTGCCGACCCGGCAGGCCTACGTGATGGCGGTCGTCGAGGACCACGAGCGCGAGGCCGCGGCCACCGCCACGAACCTGGCGCGGACGGCGGCGCAGGCGGTGACGCCCGCCCTGACCGGCTGGGTGATGCAGGCCGTCGCCCTCTCGGCACCCTTCGCCCTCGGCGGCGGCCTGAAGATCGTCTACGACCTGCTGCTCTACTGGACCTTCAAGGACGTGAAGCTGAAGCGCGACGCCTGAGTCGCCGCTCCGCGCCGGTGCCGGCCGGGGGCCGGGCGGGGGCGGACGAGACCCGTTCCCGCCGACGACATTCCCGGACACCCGACGATTGGGAACTGCGATGCGTGACCATCGGCGGCCACTGCGTGGTCGAGCCGCCCCCGCCCGGCCCCCGGCCGGCCCGGGCGCGGGCGCTACTTGATCGCGACGGCTTTGACCTGACGGAAGTCGGTGATGCCCTGGAGAGACTTGAGCACGCCGTCCTGGACGAGCGTGGTCATCCCCTCGGCGCGCGCCCGCACGAGCATCTCGGCCACGCGGACCTTCCCCTGGATGAGCCGCTTCATCTCGTCGGTCGCGATCAGCAGCTCGTGGATGGCCGCGCGCCCGCGGTAACCGGTCTTGTTGCAAGAGGCGCAGCCCTTGCCGCGGTAGAGCGCGAACGACTCGTCGTACTTGTGGCCGAGCGTCTCCCACGCCTCGGGCCCGTAGGCGGCGACCAGCTCGTCGTACTCCGTGCGCTCCGGATGGTAGTCGGCCTTGCACTCCGCGCAGATCCTCTTGACGAGGCGCTGGGCCAGGACGCCGAGGAGCGCGTCGGCGAAGTTGAACGGGTCGAGGCCCATGTCGAGCAGGCGGACGACGGTCTCGGTCGAGCTGTTCGTGTGCAGCGTGCTGAACACGAGGTGGCCGGTCAGCGACGCCTCGATGCCGGTCGAGGCCGTCTCCTCGTCGCGCATCTCACCGACCATGATGACGTCGGGGTCGGCCCGGAGGAACGCGCGCATCGCGGTGGCGAAGTCGAGCCCGATCTTCGGGTTGACCTGGAGCTGGCGCAGGCCGTACTGCGTGATCTCGACCGGGTCCTCCGCGGTCCAGATCTTGCGCTCCGGCTTGTTGATGGCGCCGAGCAGCGAGTGCAGCGTGGTCGTCTTGCCGGAGCCCGTCGGCCCCACGCAGAGGATCAGTCCGTAGGGCTTCTCGATGATCTTCTTGATCTCGGTGAGGTTGCGGTCGGTCATGCCGAGATTGTCGAGCACGATCGGCTCGCTCGCCGACAGGATGCGCATGACCACGTCTTCGTTCGCGTTGGCGGTCGGCAGCGTGGCGACGCGCAGCTCGATCTCCCGCCCGTCCGGCATCCGGAACTTGATCTTGCCGTCCTGGGGCTTGCGCCGCTCGGCGATGTCGAGCTGCGCCATGATCTTGAGGCGCGTCGCGATGGCCCGCCGGTAGACGCCGGGGATCTTCTGGTACTCGAGACAGGTGCCGTCCACGCGGTAGCGGATCACCGTGTCCTTCTGGGCGCCGTAGGGCTCGACGTGGATGTCCGAGGCCCGGGACTTGTAGGCGTCCATGATGACCTGGTTCGCGAGCCGGATCACCGCGCTGTCGTTCTCGTCCAGCTCGCCCGCGGCCGTCTCGAGCGCGTCGTAGCCGCCCTCGTCCTTCAGCTCGCCGAGGATGTTGCCGATCGAGTCCTTGGACCCGAACTCGCCGCTGGCGGTGCCGAGGTAGAGCTGGATGTCCTTCCGCAGCCCGACCGCGAACTTGATCTTCCGGTTCCTCATCGCCTGGCTGATCGAGTCCACGCGCTGGAGGTCCTGGGGGTTGTCGATCAGGACCACGATCCCGTCGTCCTCCCGGCGGATGGGCAGCCAGAAGTTCCGCTTGAGGTATTCGAGCTTCAGGTCCTTCATGAGGTCGGGCGGCGGCAGGATCCGCTCGTCGTACTCCATGAAGGGGCAGCGGTAGAACTGCGAGAGCGAGATGCCGAGCTCGGCCTTCGGCACCTTGTACTGCTCGACGAGGATGGACTCGACGTCCACCTGCCGCCGGCGTGACTCGGCGATGGCCGAGGTCAGCTCGTCCTGGCTCACGCGGTGCTGGGCCAGCAAGTAGTCGAACTTCGTCTTGGGCCGGTTCTGGCTCTGGGTGAGCTGGTTCTGGTTGTGGAAGGCGATGCCGAGCGTCTTGGCGATGCGCCCGACGCTGGCCTCGTCGTCCTTGGTGAACTTGGGCCCGTGCTTCTTGTTGAGGAGCTGGACGACGCCGATCGTGCGCCCCTCGTGCTGGACCGGCATCCCGAGGATCTGCCGGGTGCGGAAGCCCGTCTTCCTGTCCCACGAGCTGTCGAAGGTGAGCACGGGGGAGATCTTCGCGATCTCGCCCTTGTCGTAGGCGTCGGCGATGTTGACGACCTTGCCCGAGGCCGCCACGAAGCCGGCGACGCTCTTCTCGGCGATCGGCAGCCGGATCTCCTTGACGGTGTCGAGCGAGAGGAACTTCGAGTAGAGCTCCTTCCGGTCCTGGTCGACGGCGTAGAGGGTCATCCGGTCCGCGTCGAGGAGGCCGAGGATCTCCCCCTGCAGCTCGATGAAGATCGAGTCGAGGCTCTTCGCCCCGTGGATGCGGTCGACGAGCTGGACGAGGCGTTGCTCGTACGCGAGCCGCTCTTGGAGGACGAGGACCGACTCTTGCTGGGTCACGGCACCCCCGGCGTTGGCTAAATCGGGACCAGTGTAGCAGATTTCGCGTGCCTGGGCGTAGATCGAGAGCCTCCAGGCGTTCCGGAATCTCGCGCGGAGCTACCGGCCGAGGGCGGCGAGCATCTCCTCGACCCGCGTGAACTTCACGCGCGGCCGGCCGGCCGCCTTCCCGCGCGCCACCTCGAGCTCGTTCAGCCGGAGCCAGTCCCCGTACGAGAGGAAGCCCGGCTGGCGCTGGCGCACCATCGCCTCGGCCGCGGCGGCCGTCGCCTGCGCGGGCCGGAGCACGGCCCCCTGCGCGAGGTCCTCGACCATGCACAGCACCGTCTCCGCGGCGTCCGGCTTGTTGGTGCCGATGACGCCCGAGGGCCCGCGCTTGATCCAGCCGGCCGTGTACTCGCCGGTCACCGGCTGCTTCGTGTCGGCGTCGAGCACGCGCCCCTTCTCGTTCAGGATCACGCCCCAGCTCTCGTTGAACGGCACCCCCGGCAGCGGCACCCCGCGGTAGCCGACCGAGCGGAACACGAGCCCCACCGGCAGCTCCTCGAACCGGTCGGTGGCGCGCGGCTGGAGCGCGCCCGTCGGCGTCGCCACCAGCTCGTTCCGCACGAGGCGCACGCCGGTCACGCGCCCGCTCGCGTCGCCGCTGAGCTCGACGGGCGAGACGAGGAAACGCACGGCGAGCGTCCGCGACTTGCCCGCGGGCGGCCGCCGCGCGTAGCCCTGGAGAATCTCGACCTTCTTCAGCGTCGCGCGGTCCTGGCTCTTCTCGACCGCGGCGCGGCTCAGCGGGTCGAGCGCGACCTCCTCGGGCACCACGCGGATGTCGGCGTCGGCCAGCTCGCCGAGCTCCTTGATCTCGGGGTTCGTGAACGCGGCCTGCGCCGGCCCGCGCCGCCCGAGGAGGTGGACCTCCCGGATGCGGCTCCGGCGGAGCGCCTCGAGCGCGTGGTCGGCGATGTCGGTCCGCCCCAGCTCCTCGGGCGAGCGGCAGAGGATGCGCGCCACGTCCACGGCGACGTTGCCCACGCCCACCACGGCGGCGCGCTCGACCGAGAGATCGAACTGGCAGTCGCGAAAGTCCGGGTGGCCGTTGTACCAGGCGACGAACTCCGTCGCCGGGTGGCTGCCGGCGAGGTCCTCGCCCGGGATCCCCATGCGCCGGTCGGTCTGGGCGCCGGTGCAGTAGAGGATCTGGTGGTAGTGGGCGCGCAGGTCGGCGAGCGTGACGTCCTTGCCGAACTCGACGCCGCCGAAGAAGCGGAAGCGGGGGTGCGCCGCCACCCGGTCGAAGGCGGCCGTGACCGACTTGATCTTCTGATGGTCGGGCGCGACGCCCAGCCGGACGAGCCCGTAGGGGGTGGGCAGGCGGTCGTAGAGATCCACCTCGGCGACGACGGACTCGTGCTTGAGCAGCGCCTCGGTGGCGTAGTAGCCGGTCGGCCCGGCGCCGATGACGGCGACTCGCAGCGGCGCCTCCGCGGTGCCCGGTGCCGCCATCAGCCCTTCCGCCCGGGTGGATCCGCGAGGAGCTGCGCCTGGAGCGTGTCCACCTCGCCCCGGTAGTGGTCGCGCTGCGCCTTGAGGACGTCGCCGATGGAGACGATGCCGACGAGCCGCCCGCCCTCCACGATCGGCAGGTGGCGGATGCGCTTCTCGGTCAGCGTGTCGGCCACCGTCGCGAGGTCGTCGTGCGGCTGGCCGGTGATCACGTCGCGCGTCATCAGGTCGCCGACGGTGCGCCCGAAGCACTGCTCGTTCCGCGCCGCCTCGCGCACGATGTCGCGCTCGGACAGGATGCCGATGGGACGCCCCGCGGCGTCCACGACGATGAGCGCGCCGATGTTGTGCCGCGCCAGCAGCCCGAGCGCCCCCCGGATCGACTCCTCCGGGCGGACCGACACCGCCTGCGTGCCCTTGGTCGCCAGGATGGTCGCAATATCCATGGCCCGTCTCCTTCCCTAGAACACCGGAGTCTCGACGTAGGTGCCCCACACCCGGCGCAGCCGGGCGGCGATCTCGCCGAGCGTGGCGCGCGCCTTCACGAGCTCGATCGTCACCGGCATCAGGTTGACGCCGGGATCGGCCGCCTCGCGGGCGAGCCGGTCGAGGAGCGCGGCGACCGTCGCGCCGTCGCGTCGCGCGCGCGCCTCCCTCACGCGCGCCACCTGCCGCGCCTCGGTCTCCGGCGCCACGCGGTGGATCTCGGGGGCGTCCGCGCCGGCCGGCTCGACGAACGTGTTGACGCCGACCACCGGCTGCTCGCCCGAGGCCTTGCGGCGGGCGTGCGCGTACGCCGAGTCGGCGATCTCCCGCTGGAACCAGCCGTCCTCGATCGCCTTCACCGTGCCGCCGAGGGCGTCCACCTTGCCGAGGATCGCGAAGACCTCCGCCTCGATGCGGTTGGTGAGGCTCTCGACATAATACGATCCGCCGAGCGGGTCCACCACGTCGGTCACGCGCGTCTCGTCGGCGATGATCTGCTGGGTCCGGAGCGCCACCTTCATGGCCAGTTCGGAGGGGATCGCGTAGGCCTCGTCGAGCCCGTTGGTGTGGAGCGACTGGGCGCCGCCCAGCACGGCGGAGAGCGCCTGGAGCGCGGTGCGGACGATGTTGTTGAGGGGCTGCGCCTTGGTGAGCGTCATCGCCGCGGTCTGGCAGTGGAAGCGCAGGCGCATCGATTCGGGCCGGGCCGCGCCGAACCGCTCCCGGGCGAGCTTCGCCCACACCCGGCGCGCCGCCCGGAACTTCGCCACCTCCTCGAAGAAGTCCTGCTGGGCGACGAAGTAGAAGGCCAGCCGCGGCATGAAGTCGTCCACCGCGACGCCGGCGCGCCGCACCTCCTCCACGTACGCGATCGCGTTGGCCATCGTGAACGCGACCTCCTGCACGGAGGTCGCGCCGGCCTCGGAGATGTGGTAGCCGCTGATGTTGATCGGGTTGTAACGCGCCATGCGCCGTGCGCAGAAGACGATCATGTCGCGCACGAGGCGGAGCGACGGGCGGATCGGGAACATCCATTCCTTCTGGGCCACGTACTCCTTGAGGATGTCGGTCTGGCAGGTGCCCGAGAGCCGGTCGAGGTCGTAGCCGCGCGCCTCGGCGAGCGCCACGTACATGGCGAGCAGGATCCACGCCGTGGGGTTGATCGTCATGGAGACCGAGATCCGTTCGAGGTCGATGTCGTCGAAGAGGGCTTCGACGTCATCGAGGGTGTCGACGGCCACGCCCTCCCGGCCGACCTCGCCGAGCGCCCGTGGATCGTCGGAGTCGTAGCCCATCAGGGTCGGCAGGTCGAAGTCGACCGAGAGCCCCGTCTGCCCTTGTCCGATCAGATAGCGAAAGCGCTGGTTCGTGTCGCTGCCCGTCCCGTAGCCGGCGATCTGGCGCATGGTCCAGAGCCGCCCGCGGTACATCGTCGGGTACGGCCCGCGCGTGTAGGGATAGCGCCCCGGCAGGCCGATGTCGTCGAAGCGCGTGCCGGCGACGTCGGCGGGCGTGTACACGCGCGCGACCGGCAGCCCGGATCCGGTGCGGTACGCGCTCCGTCGCTCGGGCTGGCGGGCGAGGAACTCGCGGAGCTCGCGCGCCTCCCAGGCGCGCACGTCGGCCTCGATCCGCTCGATCGCCTCAGGGTCGAACATCGCGGCTCCGTCCTCTCTCCGCCGCGCGCCCGAGCAGCGCCCGGGCGCAGGCGTGGGGTGTCAGCTCGCGGCGCAGGACGCGCTCGAGCTGGGCGCGGTCCGCGTCCAGGGCCCCCGGGCCGAGCAGGGTCTCGGCCACCAGGTCCTGGACGATCCGGAGCACGCGCGCCGTGACCATGGTACGCCGGCGCCGCTCGAGCTCGCCGCTCGTCTTCAGGTGCGCGAGGTGGCCGTCGAGCGCGTCCGCGACGGCCTCGATCCCCTCCTCGCGCGCCGCCGAGGCGCCGAGCACGGGCGGCATCCAGGCGTCGGCGGCGGCCGGCACCAGCGTGAGCATCGCCCGGAGCTCCGCGAGCGTGCGGTCGGCCCCCTCGCGGTCGGCCTTGTTCACGACGTGCACGTCGGCGATCTCGAGCACGCCCGCCTTGAGCGCCTGGATGTCGTCGCCGAGCCCGGGGACCGACACCACGACCACGGAGTGGGTTAGCCGCATGACGTCCACCTCGTCCTGGCCCACGCCGACCGTCTCGACCAGCACCAGGCCGAAGCCCGCCGCGTCCATCAGGTCCACCGCGTCGGCCGCCGCGCGGCAGAGCCCGCCCAGCGCGCCGCGGGTGGCCATGGAGCGGATGAAGACGCCGGGGTCGAGGGCGAGGTCGTTCATGCGGATCCGGTCGCCGAGGATCGCGCCGCCCGAGAAGGGCGACGACGGATCCACCGCGATGACGCCGACCGTCCGGCCGCGGGCGCGCGCCACCCGCGCCAGCGCCCGGGCCAGCGTGCTCTTGCCGCTGCCGGGCGCGCCGGTGAGCCCGACGACGTGAGCGCCTCGGCGCGGGCGCCCCCCTGCTCCACCCACGAGAGCCCGCGCGCGAGGGCGCGCGGCGAGCCCTCGACGATGCCCGCGGCGAGCGCCTCGACCTCGGGCGTCACGCCGTCGCCTCCCCCACGCGCTTCCGGTACAGGTCGCGGTCGTCGATCACGCGCCGCGCCTTGAACTCGGAGCGCTCGAGCGTGCCCTCGGGCACCAGCTCCACCACCGGGCGGACGCCGAGCCGCGCCCGCAGGCGCTCGGCCATCGCGGCGCGCAGCCGGGCCTGCGCCTCGGGGGCGGCGTGGGACCCCGCGTATTCGGCCCGCACCAGGAGCTCGTCCATCGCCTCCCGCCGCGAGACGATCACGCGGAACTCGCCGCCGAAGCCCTCGACGGCCCGCAGCACGTCCTCGATGGCGCTCGGGTAGACGTTCTCGCCCCGCACGACGAGCATGTCGTCGATCCGGCCGTAGAGGCCGTCGGGCAGCCGCGGGTACGTGCGCCCGCACGGGCACGGCGCGTCGGTCCAGCGGGCGCGGTCGCCGGAGACCAGGCGGATCATCGGCTGGGAGGTGCGCTCGAGGTGCGTGTACACGGGCGTGCCCTCGGCGCCCGGCGGCACCGGCGCCCACGTCGCCGGGTCGCAGACCTGCGTGTAGACGAGGTCCTGCCAGAGGTGCATGCCCGAGCGCCGCCGGCACTCGCCGTTCGTCATCCACGGGGTCATCTCGGCCATGCTCCCCATGTCGAGGCAGGCGCCGGAAAACGTCTCCTCGATCTGCCGTTTCGTCGCCGGGATGCCGGCGCCCGGCTCGCCCGAGAAGAAGAGCGTGCGGAAGCCCAGGCGCTTCGGATCGATCCCCTCGCGGCGCGCCGTCTCCGCGAAGTGGAGCGCGTAGGAGGGCGTGCCGTAGAAGGCCGTCGGCCGGAGCTCGCGCGCCCACTGCACCGCCATGAGCGTCTGGCCCGGCACGCCCGCGCCGAACGGGAACACCGTGGCGCCGAGCCGCTCGCCGCCCGCCAGCGCGCCCCACGACCCGAGGTACAGGCTGAAGAACGAGCAGATGAGGAGGCGGTCGTCGGGGCGGAGCCCGGCGCCCCAGAGGATCCGCGCGTGCGCCTCGCCGACGCGCGCCCAGTCGTCGCGGCCCACGCCGAAGACCGTCGGCCGCCCGGTCGTCCCGCTGGTGCCGTGGATGCGCGCGATCTGGCCGGGCTCGACGCAGAGGTAGTCGCCGAACGGCGGGTGCGCGGCCTGCGCGGCGCGCAGCTCGGACTTCTGGACGACGGGGAAGCGCGGGAGGTCGTCGAGGCTCCGGAGCGTCGCGGGCGAGACCCCCGCGGCCTCCCACGTCCTCCGGTAGAAGGGGCTCCGCTCCCACGCCCACGCGACCTGGCGCCGGAGCTTGGCGAGGATCAGCGCGTCGCGGTCCCGGGGGTCGGCGCATTCGACCTCGGGCAGCCAGTGCTCCGCGCCGGCCGCCGGCCGGTACGCGGGGTCGTAGCGCGGCGGCCACACGGTGAGGTCCACGCCGCGCGACTTCCGGAGGGCGTCGAGGTCGAGCGCCGCCACGCGCGCCCCGGTCAGCGCGGCTGCCGCGCGGCGACGAGCTCCCGCACGCGGTGGACGATCGTCTCGGGCGGCGAATCCTGTAAGAGCACGTCGGCAGCGCCCAGCGCGCGGAGGGCCGGCACGTCCTCGTCGGGGATCACGCCGCCCACGATCAGCAGCATGTCGCCGGCGCCGGCCTCGCGCATCAGCTCGACGATCTTCGGGATGAGGGTCAGGTGCGCGCCCGAGAGCAGGCTCACGCCGAGGACGTCCACGTCCTCCTGGATCGCCGCGGCCACGACCTCCTCCGGCGTCCGGTGCAGGCCCGTGTAGACCACGTCCATGCCCGCGTCGCGCAGGCAGCGGGCGACGACCTTGGCGCCGCGGTCGTGACCGTCGAGGCCGACCTTGGCGACGAGGACGCGGATCGGGTCGGGCGTCATGACCCCGCCATTGTAGCGGGGTCGGCGCGGGCGGAACAGCCTAGGGGGCGGGGAGCGGCGCGGCGGCGCCGCGCGGGCGCCGGGGCGCGCGCGCCGCCAGGAGGCCGAGCTCGCGGCAGCGCTTGCGCAGCGTGTTCCGGTTCAGCCCGAGCAGCCGCGCCGCCACGAGCTGGTTGCCGCCGGTGAGCGCGAGCGCGTGCGCCAGCAGCGGCCGCTCCAGCACGGCCAGCGCCTGGCGGTGGACGCGGCCGGGCCCGGCCGCCAGCAACTGCTCGACCAGGGCCGGCACCGCCGCGGCGATGACGCCCGCGAGGTCGGCCGGCCCCGGTCGCTCGGAAGACGGCGCCATGGAGGGCACGCCCGGCTCAGTACTCCTTGTAGTGGAGGAACTTGGCGTCGATCGTGAGCACGCCGCGCTCCCCCTTCTTCTCGAGCTTCACGACGCAGTCGATGGCCGACAGGATGCCGTCGCCGAACAGCTCCTGGCAGCGCTCGCGGAGCGCGTCCCCGTACACGCCGACCAGCTCCATGAGCCGGTACTTGAACGGATCGGTCGTGAGCGGGGGGTCCGTCCGCAGCGGCATGGCCGTCGTCGCCATGGCCGTCTCGACGTCCACCCCGACGGCGGCGGCGAGCTTCTTGGCCTCGTCGGCGTTGAGCCGGTGCTGGCCGTGGAGCGCCGCCGCGAGATAGGTCGGGTCCTTGGTCCCGATCGCCTTGCCCAGGTCCTCGTAGCTGATCCCGCGCGCGACGCGCGCGTCGCGGAGCTTCTCGAGCGCTGCCGTCCTGTCCATGGCTCTCCTCCTTGAGCGGACCGCTCAGCCGGCGAGCGCGGCCTCGCGCCGCGCGCCCTCGACCAGGAATCTCAGAATGTGCGCGCGGAGCCGCACGTACTCGGGATCGTCCAGCAGCTCGGCGCGCAGCCGCGGGCGCGCGAGCTTCACCTCCACGATCTCGGCCAGGCGCGCCTCGGGCCCGCTCGTCATCAGCGCGATGCGGTCGGACAGGAGGATCGCCTCGTCCACGTCGTGGGTGACCATGAAGACGGTGTTGCGCGTCGCGTTCCACATGCGCATCAGCTCGTCCTGGATCACGCCGCGGGTGAGCGCGTCGATCTGGGCGAACGGCTCGTCGAGCAGGAGCACCTTGGGCTCCGTCGAAAAGGCGCGCGCCAGCCCGACGCGCTGCCGCATGCCGCCCGACAGGGCGGCGGGCCGCTTGTCCTCGGCGCCCGTGAGGCCCACCATGTCCACGTAGCGCTGTACCCACGCGGTGACGGCGCGCCGCGACCAGTCGGGATGCGCCGCCCGCACCGCCAGCCGGACGTTCTCGAACACCGTCATCCACGGCATGAGCGAGAAGTTCTGGAACACCACCATCCGGTCCATGCCGGGGCGGGCGACCTCGCGGCCCTCGAGCACGACGCCGCCCTCGCTCGGCCGCTCGAGCCCGGCGATGATGTTGAGGAGCGTGCTCTTGCCGCAGCCCGAGTGGCCGATCATCGTGAGGAACTCGCCCTCCTCGATCGCGAACGCGACGTCGCGGAACACGCACACCGCCCCGCGCCCGTCGGGCGCCGGAAAGTGCTTGGTGACGTGGTCGATCTCGAGGAAGGCCACCGCTACTCGCTCCAGGCCAGGCGGCGCGACAGCCGGCCGAGCCCGGCGTCGAGGAGGACGCCGATGAGGCCGATCGCGAGGATCGCGAAGATGACGCTGGTGAGGGCGAGGTTGTTCCACTCGTTCCAGACGAAGTAGCCGATGCCGGTGCCGCCGATCAGCATCTCGGCGGCGACGATCGCGACCCACGCGCTGCCGATCGAGATGCGGAGCCCCGCGACGATCGCCGGCGCCGCCGCCGGCAGGATCACGGTCACCAGGCGTCGCCACCACGAGAGCTGGAGGATCGCGGCGACGTGCAGGTAGTCGCGCTTGATGCTGGCGACGCCGAAGGCGGTGTTGGCGAGCGTCGGCCAGAGCGAGGACATGAAGATCACCAGGATCGCCGACTGGCCCGAATCCTTGAGCGCGTACAGGAACAGCGGCATCCAGGCCAGCGGCGAGACGGGCTTCAGCACCTGGATGTACGGGTTCACCGCGCGGTAGAGCGTGGGCGACAGGCCGAACGTCACGCCGAGCATGACGGCGACGACCGACGCCGCCACGTAGCCGGCCGCCAGCCGGCCGAGGCTCGCCCCGAGCTGGAGGCCGATGCCCTTGTCGTTCGGCCCGTTGTCGTAGAACGGGTGGCGCAGCATCTCCCACGCCGTCTGCGCGACCGCCGCCGGCCCCGGCAGGCCCTTGCCCTTCGGCTGGCGGGCTACCGACGCCTGCCAGACGGCCAGGAACAGCGCGCCGACCAGCAGCGAGATCAGCAGCACCCGGATCCGGTCGCGGCTCACGCGCCGGCTCACGCCTTCCGGATCGGGAACGACCTGAGGTAGTCGTCGGCCCGGTCCGGATCGAACACGCGCGTCCGGCCCAGCACGAACGTGTGCTTCACGGAGTTGGCGGCCGGCGGCTTGTGGCCGAGCGCCTTCAGGGCGTCGCGGCACGCCGAGGCCAGGAACACCTCCTCGGCGACCTTCCCGTAGGTGACGTCGGCCTTGAGATAGCCCCAGCGCTTCATCTGGGTCAGGATCCAGACCGCCATGGAGTGGTACGGGAACGGGTCGAAGTCCACCCGGTCGGGCACGTTCCTCGTGTTGCCGAGACCATCCGGGAACACGCCGGTCAGGACCTGCTCGAGCACCGCGACCGGCTGGTTCAGGTAGTTCTTCGGCGCGATGGCCGCCGCGATCTCCTTGCGGTGGCCCTGGTCGTGCGCGTACCGGGTCGCGTCCACGATGGCGTGCAGCGTCGCCTTGAAGGTGTTGGGCATCTTCTCGGCGAAGTCCCGTCGGGCCGCGAAGGCGCAGCACGGGTGCCCCGGCCAGATGTCCTTCGACAGCATGTAGATGAAACCCACGTCCTCGTACACCGCCCGCTGGTTGAACGGGTCCGGGCCGAGGTAGCCGTCGAGGTTGTTGGCGCGGAGGTTCGCGACCATCTCCGGCGGCGGCACCGCGCGGATCTGCACGTCCTTGTCGGGATCCACCCCGCCCTCGGCCAGGACGTAGCGCAGCAGGAAGTTGTGCATCGAGAAATCGAACGGCACGCCGAACTTGAACCCCCTCATGTCGGCGGCGCTCTTCACGCCCTTGTGCTTGCTGGCCAGCGTGATCGCCTGGCCGTTGATGTTCTCGACCGCGGGCATCACGTACGGCACCGACTGCGAGCCGACGCCGAGCGAGATCGCCAGCGGCATCGGCGAGAGCATGTGGGTCGCGTCGGTCTCGCCGTTGATCGACAGGTCGCGGATCATCGCCCAGCTCGACGCCTTGACCACCTGCACGTTGAGCCCGTGCTTCTTGTAGAAGCCCATCGGCTCGGCCATGATGATCGGGGTCGCGCACGTGATCGGGATGAAGCCGATCTTGAGGTCCTTCTTCTCGAGGGGGCCGGGCTTGTCCTGCGCGAGCGCCTTGGCCTGCGCCAGCGGAAACACCGAGGCCAGCGCCGCCGACGCCGTCGCCGCGCCGACGAGCCGGACGAACTCGCGCCGCCCCCGCGCGCCGCCGAACACGGCGTGCTCGACGGCCCGCTCCACCGCCCGCTCCATCCCGGTCTCCCGCCCGCCCGTCGCCTCGCTCATCGCGGCCTCCCTGTCACCGTGTCGAGCCGAACCGGCGCCTGAACAAAAAATGGCGCCCGGTTCGGGCGCCATTGTCCGAAGTGCGCGCGACGCCACTGTCGCGTGCGCCGTGTAATGGGAGCAAGGCGCGTGCCGCCCGCCGTCCGCGAGACGACCCTCAAGCGTGACGGCCACTTAGCGGGGCCGCTATACTACGGCGCTGCCTCGGAGATGGGCAGCCGCCGGGCTCTGCTCAATCCGCGGGCACGCGGGAGGAGGATGCCGTGGACGTCCAGCTGGCGGTGAACGGCACGCTGATGCGCGGGCTCGAGCTCAACGAGACCCTCCTGGCCGTCGGCGCGCGGTTCGACCGGGAGGCGACCACGGCGCCGAGCTATCGCCTGTGGTCGATCGAGGACCGGCACCCGGCGATGGTCCGGGTGTCGAAGGGCGGCGCGGCGGTCGCCGTCGAGGTGTGGAGCGTGCCGGCCGCGGGGCTCGCCACGATTCTCCTGGGGGAGCCGCCGGGCCTCTGCGTCGGGAAGGTGCGGCTCGCCGACGGTCAGGAAATGCTCGGCGTCCTGGGCGAGCCGGCCCTCTGCGAAGGCCGCCGCGAGATCACCGGATACGGCGGGTGGCGCGCGTACCTCGCCGCGCGCGCTAGAAGCTCCACTCGCTGAACAGCTTCTGCTTGAAGGCGGCCAGCTCCTCGACCGCCGGCGCGCGTTCCTTGACGGCCGTCAGCTCCAGCACCTTCTGGTCGAGGCGCGTGACCCGCCCGGCGAGCACCTCCGCGATCGTCGCGATCAGCTTGTAGGCGGCCAGGCTCTCGGCGTCCAGCAGACGCTGGAACTGGGCCCGGGTGAGGAGCGCGAACTGGCAGTCGGTGACGGCCTCGACGGTGGCCGAGTGCTGGCGGGCGGTGATCAGGCTCATCTCGCCGAGCACGGTCGGCGCGTCCAGCCGCGCGAGCGGCTCGCGGTGGCCGTCGGCCGCCTGCTTGAGGACTTCGACGGTGCCCTTGAGCAGCAGGAACAGGCCGCTCGGGGCGTCGCCCTCGCGCAGCACCGGGTGGCCGGCGCTGACCGCGAGCGGGATCGTGGCCTGGACGATCTGCGCGGCTTGCTCGGCGGTGAACCCCTTGCAGAGCGTCCGGCGAACCTGTTCGCGCAAGTCGCCCAGGCTCATGGCCTCACACCCCCCGCAGCACGGTGGCCCGGCCGACGCGCCCGATGGCCACGATGAACGCCGCCGTGCGGAACGAGACTCTGTGCTCGCGAACGACCCTGGCGAGCGTCGCGTACGCCTCACGCATGTGCCGGTGGAGCTCCGCGTTGATCTTGTCTTCCTCCCACGTGAACTGCTGGATGTTCTGCGCCCACTCGAAGTAGGACACCGTCACCCCGCCGGCGTTGACCCAGATGTCGGGCAGCACGGTGACGCCGCGCTCGGTCAGGATCTCGTCGGCGCGCGGCGTCGTGGGCGCGTTGGCGGCCTCGAGCACGACGCGCGCGCGCACCTCGCGGGCGTTCGCCTCGGTGATCACGCCGCCGAGCGCCGCCGGCACCAGCACGTCCACGTCGAGCACCAGCAGCTCCGCGTTCGAGATCGGGTCGCTCCCCGGGAACCCGGTGACGGATCGCGTGCGCTTGACGTGCTCGACGAGCTTGGGAATATCGAGCCCCTCGGGGCTCTGCACCCCGCCTTGCGAGTCGGACACCGCGAGCACCTTCCCTCCCCGCTCGTGGAGGATGCGCGCGGCCCACGAGCCCACGTTGCCGAAGCCCTGGATGGCGAACGTCTTGCCCCGCACCTCGCCGCCGCCCGCGTCCTTCAGGTACTCCTCGAGGGCGAAGACCGCGCCGCGCCCGGTCGCCTCCTCGCGCCCCTTGGAGCCGAAGAGGTCCACCGGCTTGCCGGTCACGACCGCGGGCGAGAAGCCGTGAAGCTTGGAATACTCGTCCATGATCCAGGCCATCACCTGGGCGTTGGTGTTGACGTCGGGCGCGGGGATGTCGGTGTGGGGCCCGATGATGTCGTGGATCTGCTCGACGAAGCGCCGGGTGAGCCGCTCCAGCTCGCGCGGCGAGAGCGTGGCCGGGTCCACCGCGATGCCGCCCTTGGCCCCGCCGTAGGGCAGGTTCACCACCGCCGTCTTCCAGGTCATGAGCGAGGCGAGGCCGAGCGCCTCGTCCATGTCCACCGTCGGGTGGTAGCGGAGCCCGCCCTTCATCGGGCCGCGGCTCTTGTCGTGCTGAACGCGGTAGCCGATGAACGTGCCGAGCTCGCCGCTGTCGAGCGTGACCGACACGTCCACCTTGACCTCGCGGTAGGGCGTGATGAGCATCTTCTCGACGTTGGCCGAGAGGTCCATCACGCGCGCGGCGCGCCGGAAGTAGTAGTTGACCTCTTCGAAGCCGGACATGGCCCACGACGATTGTACGCCAGGGGCCTCCCGCCCGACGAATTCGTCCTAGCCCGCGCGCCCCGCCAGCGCGAGCCGGACGACCCGCTCGCCTGCCGCCAGGCGCGCCGCCGCGGTCGGGGCCGCCGCGCGCGCGCGCCGGCGCGCGGCGCCGACGCGCGCCACCAGCCCCGCGTACTCCGGACCGACCAGGCGCTCGAGCCGCTTGCGGATCTCGCGGGCGAGCGCGGGGCTCTCGCCCCCCGTGGACACCGCGATCTGCAGCGCCCCGCGCCGGAGCACGGACGGCAGGATGAAGTCGCACTGCGCCGGGCGGTCCACCACGTTGACGAGCGCCCGGCGGCGGCGCGCCGCCGCCTGCGCCGCGCCGTCCACCACCGCGTCGCCGGTGGCCGCGATGACGAGCGTCGCCCCGCGCGTGTCCGCCTTGCGGAAACGGCGCGGCCGCAGCTCGACCGCCCCCGCCGCCGCGAGGGCGGCGAGGCCGGGGGTGACCGCGGGGCTCACCACCACGACCCGCGCGCCGCACTCGCGGAGCGCGCGCGCCTTGCGCTCGCCGATCTCGCCGCCGCCGACGACGAGGCAGCGCCGGCCGCGCAGATCGAGGAACGCCGGGAAGTACGCGCTCACGCCGGCACCGCGGCACCGGCCAGGACGCGCTGGAGCGAGAGCGGCGTCGAGGCAGCGGCCACGGTGGGCCCGGTGACGAGCACCGCGGGCGACCCGAGCCCGGCCGCGCGCGCCTCGGCCGCGATCCCGCCGAGGCGGCCCGCGATCACGCGCTCGCCGGCCGTCCCGGCGCGCTCGATGACCAGCGCCGGCTCGCGCGGGTCGCGGCCGAGCGCCGTCAACGAGGCGGTGATGGCGTCGAGCGAGGCCACCGGCATGTAGAAGACCAGCGTCCCGTCGGCGCGCGCCAGGAGGTCCCAGTCGAGCGCGAGCGGGGCGTGGCCGGTGTGG
>JACPCH010000005.1 GCA_016179875.1 Candidatus Rokuibacteriota bacterium
GAGTATATTCGCGGACCGCAGTATTTCCAGGGCGCCCAGATCTACGAGGGCGAACAATCGCTGCACCACGCCATCGCCGCCCTGGGCGAAGACACCCTGATGTTCGCGACCGACTATCCACACTCGGAGAGCTGGTTCCCCAAGTCCGCCGAGGTGGTCCTGGGCTGGACCTCGCTCCCCGAGCCGGTCAAGCGCAAGCTCTTCTGGGATAATGCGGTGCGCTGCTACCGCCGCTACGGGGCACGGTCTGTGGCGCGCTGAGGCGTCGAATACGGGAGGACCTACCGCCACTCGTCGACTGACACCGTCTTCTGGTAGGTGCAGCCCATGATGCGCCAGTAGCCGTTGGTCTCGCCGCCGACGATCACGACGTGGATGTCTTCGCGCCGGAACATCGAGATCAGCTCGTCGGGAGCGGCCTTGAGCTTCGAGGCCCACGGCTCCTCACCGAACGTGGCGCGCGGGTAGATGTAGTTCTGGACGAGCTGGTAGTCCCAGTACTCGCCGGCCGGCATCCGGGCGGTGTCGTAGAGCCAGTCGATGAGCGCTTCCTTCCTTGTGAACCCGCCGCGGTCGATGAACTGCCGGGCCGTGATCGGATCGAGCAGGAGCGTCGGCGGAATGTGGGGGTCCAGACCCCGCAGCAGGTTGCGGACGTGCTCGCGCCAGTGCTTCTCACGGAGGCCGAGCGTGAAGGCGGTGGCGCGGCAGCCGGTGAACACGCTCACGGCGCTGTCGGTCAGGCGGAAGCCGTGCTGGACGTGGAAGGGTTCCCAGGGACTCCGCTCCTCGTTCTCGGCGAAGGTGACGCTGTTGTAGGCGTAGTTGTTGCCCTGGGAGCCCATGTAGGTGAGCCCGGGCACGGAGCCGCCCTGGAGGTTCTGCGAGAGGAGACCGTAGGCGCGGCCGATCGTGGCATTGGCGTGGTTGTAGGGCGCCATCGCGCCCGTCCCCGCGTTCATCCCGATATCGTGGCGGATCCGCCCGTTGACGACGACCATGGCCGCCATGGAGCTGGTCGTGCTGCCCCGAGCACTCACGCCGGTCGCCGCCAGCGCCAGGATGACGGGGAAGTACTCTGGCCTCGCGCCCGCCATCACCGCGTTCACCGCGACCTTCTCGACGGTGTACTCCCAGGCCTCGCGGAAATGGGTCGGCCGCATGCGCCCGACCACCTCGTCGGGCTTCCGGCGCGTCGCGGCCAGCATCGCCGTCACGCGCTCTTCGGTGGGGAGCACGATCGGCAGCGTGTCTGTCCAGTTGCGCTCGAGGAACAGGCGACGGAGGTTCTCCTCGGTGTCGGGTTCGACGAGCCGCGGCGTGGCGCGGTCGAACTCCACCGGGCCGAGGTCGCCGTCGGCGAACGGTTGCGTGAGCCCCTCAATGACCTCCTGCATGACCGGCCGGCCGGTCAGCGGGTTCATGCCGTCGACATAGGCGCGCAGCTCGCGGGGCGACTTGCCCATGACGGGCTGGGGGACGAACACCTGCCGAAGCCCGGCCATCCCGTTCGTGGCCGCGACCGAGCCGACCACGCGGTCGAACTTGTCGGTGTGGACGGCGACGGTGGGGACGCCGTACTTCGCCTCGATCGTCATCGCGTGCGCGGCGACCGCCGGCGCGCAGGTGCTTCAGTGGCCGACGCCGACGATGGCGGCGTGTCCCCTCGCCTTGATCTCCTCCCAGGTCGCCGGGTCGTCGTTGAGGTAGACGCTCGAGATCGGCTTGAGGACCGTCCGGACGCCTGGAAGATGCTCGGCGAACCACGCCTGCATCTGCTTGAAGAAGACGTCCGAGTCGTCGAAGCGGCAGTCGACCAGGTAGACGGTCTGGTCCTCGAGCGTGGGGAGGCGCGGCGCCAGCGTCTTGCGGGTCACCTTCGGCGCGAAGCCCACCGGGTCGAGCACCGTGATCAGGTTTCCCATGTGGTCAGCGCTCCTTGCGCACCTCGGCGAAGACCTTCGTCGCGGTGATCATGGCCTCGCGGGTGAGCGGCGCACCGACGTAGCCGAGGAGGTGCAGCAGCACCTCCACCAGCTCGTCCTCGGTCCAGCCCTGGCGGAGCGCCATGCGCACGTGGATGGCCAGCTCCTCGGTGCGGGCGGTGGCGGCGTCGGAGACCACGCAGACCAGGGTCCGGGTCTTGAGGTCGAGGCCCGGCCGGGTCCACAGCGTGCCGAAAACCGTCTCGCTCGCGACGTCGATGAACTTCCGCATGTGCGGGTCCGTGTACACGGTCTGGCTGGCGCGCTCCACGAAGGCGTCGCCCAGAAGCCGGCGCCGCATCTCCTGGCCCTTCCGGTAGGTCTCGCTCTCGGCCATCGGTCGGCCTCCTTTGTTCGGGTTGCGTGATAGTCTCACGGAACGGCAAAGGAGGCCCAGCGTGACCGTCAGGCTCGGCATGTTCACGATGCCCTTCCACCACCCGGCGCGGGACTACGCGACCATCCTCGAGGAGGACCAGGAGGCGATCCTGCTGGCCGACCGCCTCGGCTTCACCGAGGCCTTCGTGGGCGAGCACTTCAGCTCGTGGAGCGAGCGCATCACCTCGCCCCTGATCTTCCTGGCCACGCTGATCCCAAAGACGACGCAGATCCGCTTCGCGACGGGCGTCATCAACATGCCGCAGCTCCACCCGGCCACGGTGGCGGCGCACGTGGCGATGTTCGACCAGCTCTGCCGCGGGCGCTTCATCTTCGGCATCGGGCCGGGCGGCCTGGTGAGCGACTTCGAGCTGTTCGACGTGGGCCAGGCCGAGCTGCGGCCGGAGATGATGCTGGAATCCATCGACATCGTGCTCGCGCTCTGGGCCCAGGATCCGCCCTACGAGATCGACGGCCGGTTCTGGAAGATCTCGGTCACGAACAGCGTCTACCCCGAGTTCAAGGTGGGCTACGTCCCGCGGCCGTTCCAGCAGCCGCACCCGCCCATCGCCCTCTCGCTGCTGTCGCCCAGCTCGTCGAGCGCCCGGACCGCCGGCGAGCGCGGCTGGATCCCGGTCTCCGGGAACTTCTTCCACCGGCGCTACCTGCGCGGCCACTGGGAGAAGTACGCGGAGGGCTGCGAGGCCATGGTCAAGCCCGACCTCGACATGCCCGACGAGGCGGTGACGGTGGACGCGATCAAGCGCGGCATGATCATCGCCGGCAGCGCCCGCCGCGTGCTCGACCAGCTGGTGGCCCTGCGCGAGGAGACCGGGCACTTCGGGACGCTCCTGATGGCCGGCCACGACTGGGACCAGCCCAAGCTCTGGCGGCGCTCGATGGAGCTGCTGGCCACCGACGTGATGCCGAAGTTCGCGACGCACTCGGCGGCGGCGCCTGCGTCCTGACCGCGGGCCCGGGCGGGCGCCTCAGCGGGCGACGAGGCGGCGCGCGCGCTCGGCCGCCTGCACGAGCCCGCCGGGCAGCAGCAGCACGATGGCGATGAAGAGGGCGCCGAAGATCAGCAGGTGGAAGTCCACCCAGCGCACCGCCAGGTACTCCTTGAGGACCACGTAGAGGATGGCGCCCAGGACGGGCCCGTGCAGCGTGCCGACGCCGCCGATGAAGGTCATGAGGAGCGCGTCGAAGGTCCAGTGCGGGCTGAAGGGGTGCGACGGGTAGTAGCTGATGTGGTAGTAGGCGAAGAGCCCGCCGGCCAGCCCGGCCAGCCCGGTCGAGAGCGCGAGCGCCGTCAGCTTGAGCCGGAGCGCGCCGACGCCCGACGCCTCGGCCGCCTCCTCGTCCTCGCGGATCGCCTGCATCCCGAGCCCGGCCCGCGACGCGGAGAGGGCCGCCACCGCCACCACCGACACGGCGGCGAGCCCGAGCGCGAGATAGTAGCGGTGCGAGAGGCGATAGGCGCCGATGGTGGCGGTGGGCAGCGTGGAGATCTCCGGGAGCACGTTGTTGACCGTGGTGCGCAGAATCTCGCCGAGCGCCAGCGTCCCGATCGCGAAGTAGGCGCCGCGGAGCCGGAAGGCGGCCGCGCCGATGGCGAGCGCGAACGCCGCGGCCACCAGGGCGCCCGCGCCCATGGCGAGCACGATCGGCGTGCCGCCGATCCAGAGCGTGCGCGCCACCAGCGCGCCCAGGCCGACGAAGGCCGCGTGCCCCAGGTTCACCTGGCCGGCGTAGCCGGCCAGGACGTTCCAGCTCTGGGCGAGCGTGATGGAGAGCAGGACCAGGAAGACGGTGTTGAGGACGTCCTCGCGCCGCACGGCGAGCGGCAGCGGCGCCAGCGCCGCGAGGGCGAGGAGGATTCCCGCCGCCCAGCGGAGCTCGTGCCGCTTGGCGAGGTGTCTCATCGCCCGAAGAGCCCGCGCGGGCGGACGACCAGGACGACGACGAAGATGACGAGGCCCACCACCTCGCGATAGGGGCCGCCGAAGACCACCGCGCTCACGGCCTCGGCCACGCCGAGCACGAGGCCGCCGACGAAGGTGCCGATCATCGAGCCGAGCCCGGCGAGGACGACGACGATCATCGCCTTCAGCGTCCACTCGAGCCCGATCGAGGGGCTGATCGAGTAGCCGACGCTCACGAGCGTCCCGGCGGCGCCGGCGAGGCCCGTGCCGATCGCGAAGGCCAGGAGGTACGCGCGCCGGATGTCGATGCCGGTCAGGAGCGCGGCCTGCCAGTCCTCGGCGGTGGCGCGGATGGCCTTGCCCCAGCGCCAGTGCGTCAGCAGGAGGTGCACTCCGCCGATCAGGGCGAAGGCCAGCGCGAGGCTCACGAGACGGACGACGGAGAGCGACAGGCCGCCCACGGTCCACACGGCGCCCCCATAGGGGGTGACGATCGAGCGCTCGTCCGCCGTCCACAGCAGCACGGCCACGGTGTGGAGCGCGAGCGCCAGGCCGAAGCCGATCAACAGCGAGTTCTTCACCCGCGTCTCTTCGTCGGCGCGCACCACGAAGCCGAAGAGCCCCCAGTAGAGGCAGAGGCCCAGCACCAGCGAGAGGGGGACCACCAGCAGGAGCGAGGCGAACGGATCGAGGCCGAGGAGGGCGACCACCCAGAAGGCCCCGTAGCCGCCGAGCATGATCAGCTCGCCGTGGGCGACGTTGAGGACCTTGAGAACGCCGAAGACGAGCGAGAGCCCCGCCGCGGCCAGCCCGTAGAGCCCGCCGATCAAGAGCCCGAGCACGAGCTGCTGCGCCAGCCCGCTCACGGGGCCGTATTCTAGCTCAGACCGCCTTCGGGTCGGGCGCCGGCGCGGTATGCGCGAAGACCGTCGTCCACCAGGGCGCCGCCGCGGCGAGCTCCCGGAAGGCGCCCCGCTCGTCCCTCATCACCAGGGCCGCGTGGGCCGCGGCGAGGCACTCCCGGAGCCGCGCGTCGCCGGGCGCCGCTTCGAGGCCGCGTCCGAGGCAGGCGATCGCGCGCCAGATCATCCGGACGCGCCGGTCGGACGCGGGGTCGGGATCCTCCAGCGCGCGCTCCAGGAGCGCCCGGCTGACCCGGAGCGCCACCGACACGCGATCCTCCTCGGGCGGCGGCGTCTCGGGCCGGCCCGGCGGGCCGTCGACGCGGGGTGGGGCGGGGCGGGCCCGCCCCGCGCGGCGGGGGCGGGTCGGCCAGATGAGCTCCAGGGTGCCGAGGATGAGGAGGCCGCAGGCGGCGAGCGTCGCCAGCAGGAGGGCGACTTCTTCCCGCACCAGCCACTCCACGCGTCCTATTTGACCGCGCCCGGTCGCCCCTCGCGAAGGAAATTCGGCGCCAGCGCCGGGTCTCAACGGGACGTGAGACTCCTCGCGGAGAGCCAAGGGAGCGTCCGCGTCCGCTCGATGAGCAGGGTCTGCTCCGAGGACTCCCTGCGGCGCCGCCCGTTCTTCCCGAACGCTCACTTTCGACGCCGTTTCGGCCGCGGTGAGTCCGACGGGGTCTGGAGGGATTTCGCCTTCTCCAGGGATTTCTTGACGGACGGCACCTCGAGGTACTGCAGGAGGCTCGCGCATTTGTAGGGCGGTGTCTCCAGTGCGGCGATTGCCGCCTGCGCCATGTCGAAGACCACGCGGGTCAAGGGACGCTGCTGGGCGGCGGCGTCGAGCAGCGCGTGCAAGTGCCAGGCGTGGACCAGCGAGGTGAAGCTGTTGTTGTGGTAACAACGCACGTGGCGGGACTTCCACGCAATGGGCTCGAGCAGGTGCTCGACCCAGAGGAAGCGGCCGTGCTTGTCGTGGACCATATATTCCAGGTCGTTGTTCGATTGCAGCCGGTACACCCGCTGCGAGAACGGGTCGTTCGGCGGGGGGCCGTACGGGCGTGCGATTCGTAGGAGCTCCGTCTGCTCATGAGCGCCGAGGGCGCCGAGAGATGGACTGCCGCCGTGCTTGGCCATGACCGTCGTCACCAGGACGAACTCTTGGGGGCCGACGTCGCGCGTCTGGTCGCCGCCGAAGACGTCGGCGCGCACGCCCCGGGCGACATCGTTGAACAGCTTCGGCAAGGTGAACGTCGCCGGGCCGCTCTCGTAGCGGAAGATGCCGTCGGTGAAGAGCCGCTCGAGGAAGGCCGCCAGGTCCGAGACGGTGTGAGCACCCAGCAGACGCAGGCTAATCCACGTGGACCAGCCGAACGGGTACAGGATCACGCGGGGCACGGGGCTCACCTTGAACGAGAACCCGGGGCCGGGCACGTACGCAATCCGGCTCGTGACCGACGCCTCGATCGGGAGGAGTTGCCGCCACGCGTCGTCCGGGTACGCCTGGTATGCCGACGTCCCCAGGTAGCGGTGCCAGTACTTGTAGTCGGCGTAGCTCGGGGTGAGCCGGCCGAGAACCACGGGCGTCCGGCCCGGCGTCACGTCGCGATATTCGGTTCGCTGAGGGCTCGCCAGCCGCCTGTGCAGCGCGCAGTACGCCTCCGCGGTGCCGAAGGGCAGCGGAGCCTCGGCCGGTGGCTTCTCTCGCAGGTAGTACAGCGTTGTGTGGAGGTCCGCGATGTCGATGACGGTCTCGGTCAGCGTCGACATGTTGACCCTGCCCGCCTCATCGGCTAAACTGTCGCTGACTTATCGTTGGGCTCGTAAGAGTCCGTTGATACTGGGGTCGCGTCACGTCACGCGGCCCCAACTTCTTCCCTCTCATCGCACGGGCTCCACGAGCGGCTTCGGCGTCGACTTCCCCGAAGTTTCCTTGAGCCCCGCGAGCCCGTCCACCGCGACGGCGCCATCGATCGGCTGGCCGCCTCGTATGATTTTCTGCTGGAAGCGGAGGCCAACCGCGCCGGTCTTGACCAGCTTGACAAGGAGGCGGCGGTCCTTGAGCGCCGTCTGCTCGAAGATCTCCGTTGTCAGCGTCGTCCACACGTCCTCTCGTACCGTGCCCCCAGCTCCGGTGGCGGCGGTCGCCTGCAGCCGCACGCCGAGTACGAGCGTGTCGTCGGGCTGTCGCAGCCGGACACCCTCCCACGTCTCAGACCCGACCGTGCCCTCGATCCAAACGTAATCGGACGGCGCCCGGGGACCGAGGAGTGCCTTGCGCAGATACTCCGCGGGGGTGTCGTCGTTCGTGAAGGCCCAGCGCCAGCGGACCACCACCGCGTAGAGCCAGCGGACGCACGGCACGCCGGCGCCGAGCGCGGCCGACAAGGCGAGGACGCGGAGGAACAGCCCCGGGTCGCTGTAGGCGAGCTCGACGTTGAAGCTGGCGGCCGTCATGAAACCGATGCTGAACAGCAGGGAGAGCAGGAACGCCGGCACGATGTGCTCGGTGCTGAAGGTCGGCATCCGCAGGGTCTCGCCCTTGCGCAGGCGGTCGACCACGTCGAAGGCGAGAAACGCCGGCACCACCGGCAGGAGCAAGTAGAGGAATGCTGCCGTGCCGCCCGGCAGGCCCTTGGCCTCCTCCTCGAAGCGACGCTTTATCTGAAGACTCACCGTCGCCGTCTGCGCTGACCTTCTCGCGCCTGCCGGGCCGGCCCAGGAGTATTCCGCGACCACCGCGACCTTATGCGCCCCGAACGCCGCCTGCGCCTCCGGCTGTAGAGTGATCGTCGCGTGCGCCGTCCCGAACGGGGAAACGTCCGCCGGGAACGTGACGGCAACGGCGGGCTTGAATGCGGCGCTCGGGACCGACACGGTCACGCCGGTCAGCGAGGCGTCAGACTTATTGGTGACGATCACGACGACGGCGACCGTCTGCTGGCGTTCGACGGCGTCGCGGTCCGGCACGACCTCAAGCGCGACGGTCGGCGCCTGCGGGGCGGTGGGCGTGGCTTGCGCAGCGGGGGTCGGTGTTTTCGCGGTGGTCGTCGCTTGCGCCGCAGGGGACTGCGCGCGTGCGGAGCTGACGATGGCCAGGGCGACGGCCGTCGCCAGCCCCAGCGATCTGACGATCAGACGGGCCCTTCTCACGATCGGCAACACGGCCGATTGATTCTGGAAGAACACCGGCCAGAAGTCAAACGGCGCCGGCGAGATTCGCGGGCAAGAGACTAGGAGGGCGCTGGCCGTGAGGGTGGGCGGTGGCGCGGGAGGTGCTGCCGAGCTCTAGGGTCCGACCTGTCGCTGGAGGGCCCGGAAGGCGGCCGGGTCCGGCTCGCGCAGGGTGTTGAAGCGGGGGTCGGCGAGCAGCGGCTCCGCGTTCCGGACGCGCTCGTCCGAGGTCGGGTGCGTCGAGAAGAGCCGGTCGCGCAGGCCGGGTGTTCCCTCGGTCCGCCGCCACCGGTCGAACACCCGCACGATGCCGCCCGGGGTGATCCCGGCGCGGTAGAGCGTCTCCACGGCGATCCGGTCCGCCTCGCGCTCCTGGTCCCGTCCGAACTTGTAGGCGAGCGCCTCCTTCACGATCGGGGCGCCCAGGGCGTGCAGCGGGCCGCTCAGCGCCAGGCCGATCCCGACGGCCTGGGCCAGCGTGTCGGTGGCCTCGAGCGGATGGCGGCGGCTCACGTGAGCCAGCTCGTGGGCGAGGACCGCGGCCAGCTCGCTCTCGCTCTTCAGCCCCGCGATGAGGCCGGTGTTCACCACCACCACACCGCCGGGCATGGCGAAGGCGTTCACCTCCGGGTCCCGAACCACGCGAAGCGTGATGGGGATCTCCAGCGTCCTCGGCGGGGCGAGACGGGCGATGAGCCCACCGACGTAGCCGGTGACGGCCGGGTCGGTGACGATCCGGCCGGTCTGGTCCAGCTCGCTCGTGATGGCGCGCCCGAGCTGCATCTCCTCGTCGAGCGAGAGGGCCACGAAGGCCCGGCGGGGGCCGGCCACGGCCCGCGTCGCCGCCACCGCGGCGTTGAAGTCGCGCACGGCCGCCGCGTAGGCGGCGACCGCCTGGTTCAGCGGGCCCTGCGCGGCGGCGCACTCGGCGGCGGCCGTCGATTTCTCGGGAACGCTCCGGCACTTGCTGTTGTGCGCCGCGACGCGGCCGCGCAGCGCGTCGCGCTGCTCGAACAGGCCGGCGCGGCGGCGCAGGAGCTCGCCACGCGCCGGCTCCGGCGTCCCGGCCGGGACCTCCACCGGCTGCGGCACCGCTTGCGGCCTCTCCTGGCCGGGCGCCGGCCGGGCCGACGCGAGCAGCGACACCGCGGTCAGGACGAGCGCGAGGCCGAGTCGCGGGCTCATTTGTTGCCTTCCGCGGGCGGGGCGCCCTCGGCGGGCTTTCCTCCGTCCGCCTTCGGCTCCTCGTCCATCTGGACCTCGAGGCTGACCATCTTTTCTTTCACCTCGTCCTGCCTGGCGACGATCTCCTCGCGCTCCTTCTTGAGCTTCGCCTCCGCCGCCTCGAGCGCCTGGGCATCGCCGTCACGCCGGGCTTTCCTGAGCCGGACGGCGGCCAGGTCGCGCTCGACTCGCTCCTGGTCGTTCTGGAGCTTCGTCTGCTCCGTCTTCAGCTCGTCCATGCGCTGGCGGACCACGCCCGGCGGCGGCGCCGGCGGGCGCGGCAGGCCGTGCAGGGTGAAGCCGAGCGGCGGTCCCGCGCCTGCGACTCCGCTGTCGAAGCGCCGGCCGCCCGACTCTCCCGCCTCGCCGAGCGCGGTCGCCTGCTGGAAGACGGACGCCATCCCGACCCTGCCGCCGCCGCCGGTCCCCGCGGCGCCCTGCGCGACGGTGCCGGAGCTCCCCGGCGCCGCGGTCCCGGCCGGGAACGGAGTCAGGGCGCTTCCTGGCGCCGGGCCCGCGGTGCTCCCAGGTCCCGGTCCCGCCGTCCCGGTGGGCCCCGGCCCCGGGGTGGCAGCGGTTGCCGGCCCCGCGGTCGCGACGCCGCCGGTCTGTCGCTGCAGGTCGCGCAGCAGTCCTGCCGCCGCGGTGTTGCCCGGCTCGAGCGTCAGGTACTTCCGGAGCGCTTCCTCGGCGCCCTTGACGTCGCCGCTCTCGATGTTCGCCCGCGCCAGGAGCAGGTGGATGAGCGGAAGATCCGGCGCGAGCCTGACCGCCTCGTTCAGCTCGCGGATGGCCGCCTTGTCGTCGCCCTTCTCGTGGAGCGCCTCCGCGAGCAGCGCGTGCTGGGTCGCCCTCTGGCGGACGTCGGCCCCCGCCGCCGCGATCCCGGCGCGGGCCTTCTTCTCGAACGCGTCGAGGTCGTCGATGCGCCACACGACCGTGCCCGCTTCGGGGGTGCCCCGACGGACCGTCGCGCCGCCCTCCGCCGCGCCCGGCACGAGCGTCACCGCGGTCACCAGGATCCGGTCCCTGGGGTGGCGCTTCACCCACCCGGCGGGCTGCGGGCGCTCCAGGAGCCGTGCCATGTCGGCGGGGTCCGGCCCCTCGAGCACGAGGAAGGGCCGCAAGTCCTCGATCGTCAGCCCGATCTTGACGGGTCGTCCGAACTCGTCAGCGCCCTTGACGCCGGGGCCCTTCCTCCCGGGGCACGTCCAGGGGCGGACGGTGCAGACACCGCCCGTCGCCATCAGCGCGGCCGTGATCTGTCCCGGCTTGGGATTCGGGGTCCACGTCATGTAGACGAGCCCCGGCGCCCGCGCGGGCCCGTTCCACGCCGTCCGGCCCGCGGCGGGAAGCCGGAGATCGGGCTTGCGCCGCCGGAGCCAGTCCACGGCCGCCGCCAGCTTGGTGGTCTCGCGCAGCTCGTGGAGGACGGGGAACTCCACGGCGAAGTCGTCGTAGAGCGACGTCAGCAGCCGCTCGTACCCGCCCGGCGGCGCCGCCACGCTCCGCCCGTCGACCTTGTCGCGGATGTTGAACTGCATCCGGGCGCCGCGCGTCTCGAGCGTCGTCCCGTCCGCCGACTCCGCGAGGTCCACGCTGTCGGTGGAGATCCACATGTGCTGGGTGACGGTCGGCCGGAAGCGGCCGGCTTCGCCTGGGTTCGCCCGCTCGTAGGAGAAGTCGGTCAGGTACCGGGGGATCTTCTTCTCCAGATCCGGACGGTTCGGAAGCTGCTTGCCGAGATAGTCGGCCTCGAAGTACACGCGCGCGAGCTGCGAGCGCCGGTCCATGCCGATGTACTCGGGGACGACCTCGGGACGGATCCCCACGGTGGCCTGGATCACGTCCGGTGGCACCGTGACCTGGTCGTGGCGGCTCAGGAGCGTCTGCATGGTCGTGCCCAAGATGGTGCGGAGCTGCCGGTCCAGCTCGGCGAAGGCCTGGGTCAACGCCTCGCCGAGGTCCCGCCGGCTCTGCATGACACGCTCATAGGTGCGCTGGACCGGCTGCTGGCCGAGGCCGAAGGCGCCGTCCATCGCGGCGGCGACGGCCCGGCCGAAGCGGAGCTGGCCTTCCCAGTCGCTGATCTCGCCGCGCCGCATCATGCCCTGGAGCCGCGCCAGCTCGCCGCTGACGCCCAGCGTCGCCACCACGTCCTGCATGGCCTTCTGGCTCTGCGGCGTGTTCTGGACGCGCAAGGCGTAGCCCACCTTGGCCGTGATGTCGGCGGCGCGCTGGTTGCCGACACCGCGCAGCATCGAGGCGACGATCTCGTAGCGGTCATTGGTCGGCGTCACGCCGAAGATCGGCATGAAGTGGCGCCCCATGACCGTCACCTGGCCCTGCTCGTCGATCCAGTAGCCCCACCGGGCCGCCATCTTCCGCACCTCGTCGGCCGAGTCGAGCCGCCGGAAGAGCCGGTCCACCTGGGCCTCCGACTCCGGCGTCCAGTTGAGCGTGAACCTCGGCTCCGGCCGGTCGAGCAGCTCCGCCAGGTGCTGGAGGTACGGGATCTTCGTGGTCTTGTACTTCGGATCGTGGTGGCCGAGGAGCGTCACCCGGCCGGTGCGCTTGTCGAAGACCACCGCATCCAGGACGTTGAAGTCGATCGCGGCTTCGAGCTCGAAGACGCCGCCGCCGGGCTTCGCGGGGCTCGCCGCGGCACCGGCCGCCGCCGGCGCCGCCCGTGGCGGCCTCGCCGGGGCTCCGGTCCCCGCGCCAGCCGGGGCCGGGGTCGCCGCGGTGCGCGGCCCCGCCGGGACGAAGGCGGTGAGCCGCGGATCGTTGCCGATCTGGTCCGTCAGGCCCTTGATCAGCCTCGGCAGGTTCTCGGCGATGTCCTTGCTGAAGGCCTTGAGGTCGGCCTCTATCATCACCGGGAAAGTGACCGGGCACGGGATGCAGAGCGCGAGCCCGCTCAGGAAGGCCAGCACGATGTTCTCGTTGGTCTGCTTGGAGACGGCCTTCAGCTCCGGCTTGGCCGCGTACTGGAGCTGGCTGATCAGCCGCCCGGACCGCGCGTCGACGAAATCGGCCTTCAGCTGCCACATGGCGCTTCGGAAGGCGGAGAGCTCGGGAACAACCAGAAGGTCGGCGGCGCCGGCCTGGGCGCGGTCGCTCACGCTGGAAACCGACTCGAACTGGGTCGTCAGGGCGCCCACCAACGCGTTCGCCAGCCCCGGGTTCAGCTGCACCGAGCCGGCCGACGGCAGTTGAACGGCCAGCGCCGGGTCGGCGAGCACGGCCACCCGCAGGGGAAGCTTCGGCCCGTCGGGAGCGGCGCCGATGGAGGCGATGGTGGAAGGCAGGGC
>JACPCH010000278.1 GCA_016179875.1 Candidatus Rokuibacteriota bacterium
AGGTACGCGAGCCCCTCCTCCACGGCGAGCGCGCGCTCGAGCTTGGCGGCGTAGTCGTCGAGGAAGGCCACGTTCGCCGTCGCCACGTAGGCGGCGCCGTGGAAGGCCATGAGGAGCGGCACGTCCTTGGCGGTCTCGGCCTTGCCGCTCCGCTCGCGCCCCACCGGCGTCGTCATCGTGCGGGCACCCTGCTGCGTGGTGCTGCTGCGCTGGACGCCCGTGTTCATGTAGCCCTCGTTGTCGTAGCAGATGTAGACGACGTGCTCGCCGCGCTCGGCCGCGCCGGACAGGGCCTGGAACCCCACGTCGGCGGTGGCGCCGTCGCCGACGAAGGCGACGCAGCGGGTGGACTTGCCCGCCCGCTTGAGCTGCCGCGAGACGCCCGTCATCAGCGAGGGCACGTTCGTCATGAGCCCCATGACCGCGGGCAGGCGCGTGGTGGCCGAGGCGTTCAGGCCGGTCACGATCGCGCACACGCAGCCGGGCCCCGCGAACACCACGGTGTCCTCGCCGATCAGCTTGAAGGTGAGGCGGATGCCGAGCTCGCCGACGCAGCCCGGGCAGAGCCCGATGCCCGGCGTGAAGGGATCGGGCCGGCCGAACCGGCGCGCGAGCTTCCCGGTCTCGAGCCACGTGAGCGTGCCCGTCGGACAGGCCGCGACGCACGCGGGCCGCCCGCCGCAGGTGTCGCACTTGGCCGCGCGGCCGGCGGCGACATCGTAGGTGATGCCGCCCCAGACGCAGGCCACGGCGCAGGCGCCGCAGCCGACGCAGCGCGCCTCGTCCAGGTGCGCCACGCCCGTCTCGTCCTTGACGATCGCGCCCGTCGGGCAGGCGTCGCGGCAGGCGGGCTCTCCGCACTGGCCGCACGTCACGGCGCCGTGGAACGACACCGCCGGCAGGTCGAGGGCCGTGATGCGCGGGACCCCGCGCGCGCCCGCGCACGCCTCCGCACAGGCGCGACAGCCGGGCGCACAGGCGCCGAAGTCGATCGCCAGCGTGTCGCGCAGCACGGGCGGCGCCGCCGTCGCCATCTCAGGCCACCGCTCGCTGGCTCCGCGCCGCCAGCCAGCGCGCCGCCTCGACCGGGCGCGCGAGCAGGAGCTCGGCGTGGTCCCGGGCGGGGACGCCCTCCCGGATCAGCCAGCCGAGGGCGCCCGGGTCCGCGGCCACGCCGACGAAGCTCGCGCCGACGAGCCGCGCGCCCGCGAAGAGGAGCCGCCCGCGCGCGGCGCCCTCCGCGCGGGCGAAGTCCGTCACGCCGGGCCCCGCCTCGGTCGCGCCGACGCTCATGGCGACGCGGCCGAAGAAGTTGAACACGTTCGCGGGGAGCCAGCCCTCGTGCTCGGCGCTCCGGCCCGCCATGTTGGCGCCCGCGACGCGCCCCTGGCCGGCGGCCGTGGGCAGCACCGGATTGAGGCCGGGCGTGCCGTCGGCCGCGGGTCCCTCGGCGACGTCCCCGGCCGCGAAGACGCCGGGCAGGCTCGTCGCCATCCGGCGGTCCACCAGCACGCCCCGCGCGGTGGCGAGCCCGGCGCCGGCGAGGAACCCCGCCCGCGGCCGCACGCCCACGCAGGCCACCACGAGGTCGGCGCCGACGGCGCCGCCGTCGGAGAGCGTGAGGGCGGCGCCAGCGCCGGCGCCGGCGCGCTCGAGGGCGACCGCGCGCCGGCCGAGCTGCAGCGCGACGCCGCGGCTCTCGAACAGCGCCGCGATCTCGCGCGCGAGCCGCCCGTCGAAGCTCCGCGGCAGCACCTGGCGCTCCTGCTCGATCACGGTCACGCGGACGCCGCGCCCGAGGTGCACGAGCGCCTCGGCCAGCTCCATCCCGATCAGCCCCGCGCCGAGCACGGCGACGCGGCAGCCGTCGGCGAGGCGCGCGCGCAGCGCCCGGAGATCGGCGAGCCGCGTGAAGGCGAGCACCTCCACGGCGTTCGGGTTATCGAGCGCGGGCCGCAGGGGCTCCGAGCCCGACGCGAGGAGCAGGGTGTCGTAGCCGAGCGGCGCCCAGACGCAGCCGGCAGCGGCCCCGGACGAAGAAGCCCTCGGGGCGAAGCGCGATCCGCCCCTCGTCGATGCGCCCGGCCAGCAGATGCGGCAGCACGGTGGGCGAGTAGGGCGGATCGGGCTCGGCGGACAGGATCGTCACGGCGTCGTCGGGGCTCGCGCGGCGGATCGCCTCGACAGCGCTGAGCCCCGCCGTGCCGGCGCCGACGATCACGTGGTGGCGCGGGGCGGTCACGGCGCTCACTCGAGCCCCAGCCAGACGACCTCGGGCCCCGCCTCGCCGCGCCCGCGGGCGACGGTCGTGCGCACCGCGTCCTCCAGCATCTCGCGGCGGAGGTCGCTGCCGGCGAGCCCGCCGATGAAGTTCACGACCGGCACCCGCTCGCCCAGGTCGGCGGCCGCGGCCTTGACGTCCACGAACAGGTGCCCCGCGTTCCAGCCGAAGCAGACCGAGCGGTCGAGCACGCCGATCGCGCGCCGGCCGCGCATCAGCTCGGCCAGGCGCCGGCGCGGGAACGGGCGGAACATCCGCACGCGGGCGAGGCCCGCGCGCAGCCCCGCGTCGCGCATGCGGTCGATCGCGACCTTGAGGGTGCCGCACGCGCTGCCGGTGCCGACCAGCAGCACCTCGGCGTCCTCCGTGCGGTAGGCCTCGACGCTGCCCCCGAACTCGCGCCCGAACGCGGCCAGGAACTCGCCGTCGAGCGCCTCGACGAGGTCGAGCGCGCGCTGCATGGCCAGGCAGTGCTTGTAGCGGTACTCGGCGTACATCTCGCCGAGCACGAAGGCGCCGAAGGTGAGCGGCGCCTCGGTGTCGAGGACGGGGCGCTTGGCGACGCCGACGGCGGCCAGGAAGCGGTCCGCCTCGGCCGGAAGCGGCACCCGCACCGGCTCCGAGAGGTGCGAGAGGTAGTAGCCGTCGTAGCAGACGTTCACGGGCACCTGGATGTTCGGGTCTTCGGCCAGGCGGTACGCGACCAGGATCGAGTCGAGGATCTCCTGGCAGCTCTCCGCGATGAGCTGGATCCAGCCGCCCTCCTTGACCATCATGATGTCCTGCTGGCCGCTCGACACCGTCTGCGGCGCGCACTGCTCGCGCGTCGCCACGCTCATGACGACGGGCACGCGCTGGCCCGAGGCGTAGAGGTAGGCGTCGTACATGAACATGAGCCCCATGGACGACGTCGCCGTGAAAGCGCGGCCGCCCGTCGCCACCGCGCCGACCGCCGCCGAGAGCGCCGAGTTCTCGCCCTCCACCTCCACGGTCTCCGCGTCGAGCCGCCCCTCGGCGCGGAACTTGTAGAGCTGCTCGAGCAGCGGCGTCTGCGGCGAGATCGGGTATGAGGCCAGGAGGTCCGGCCGGCAGAGGAGCACGCCCCAGGCGGCCGCCTTGTTGCCGTCCATGACGCGGAGGGTGTCGCCGGCGCGGAGCGCGCCGGGCGTCATGCGCCGTCCTCCTCGCGCATCACGATGGCCGCCGCCGGGCACGCGCGCGCGCAGACGCCGCAGCCCTTGCAGTAGGTGAGGTCGGCCGAGAAGTGCGTGCCGCGGTCGCGGACGCACTGGTTCGGGCACAGGAGATAGCAGACACCGCAGTGCGAGCAGCGCGCGGCGCGCACCACCGGCCGCTCGAGCCGCCAGTCGCCGGTGCGGACGACCAGGAGCGACTCGGGGTCCGCCCACGCCCCCTCGAACGGGCTACGGAATCGCATGGGCCTCCTCCGGCACGGCGACCAGCCGCGCCTCGCGGTAGCCGCGCTCGACGGCGCGGCGGTTGCCGGCGAGCCCGGCGCCGTCGAAGTACTCGGGCAGCACGTCGAGCAGCGCCTCG
>JACPCH010000006.1 GCA_016179875.1 Candidatus Rokuibacteriota bacterium
GCCGCGGTCAAGCGCGTGAGCCTGCCGATGGAGCGCGTGTTCGTCAACGTGGACCGCTACGGCAACACGGGGGCCGCGTCGGTGTACGTCGCGCTCGAAGAGGCGGTCGCGCAGGGCCGGGTCCGGCGCGGCGACCTCGTGCTCATGGCGGCGTTCGGCGGCGGCTTCGCCTGGGGCTCCCTGCTGATGCGATGGTAGTGCGAGGCGAGCCCGTCCGACGGGCGAGCCGAGCGGTGAGATGGCTCGAAGATGGGTGAGATGGCTCGAAGATGGGTGAGATGGCTCGAAGATGTGAGATGGCTCTGAGATCATGATCGCGTTTCTCTTTCCCGGTCAGGGCTCGCAGACGGTCGGCATGGGCAAGGGGTTCCACGACGCCTCGCCCGGCGCCCGCGCCGTCTTCGAGGAGGCCAACGCCGCGCTCGGCTTCGACCTGGCCCGGCTCATGTTCGACGGCCCCGAGGCCGAGCTCGCGCTGACGGCGAACACGCAGCCCGCGGTCCTCACCGCCTCCGTCGCAGCGGCGCGAGCGTGCGACGAGCGGGGCCTCCGGCCGGCGCTGGCGGCCGGCCACAGCCTCGGCGAGTACTCCGCGCTGGTGGTGGCCGGCGCGCTCCGGTTCGCCGACGCCGTGCGCGTCGTGCGCAAGCGCGGCGAGTTCATGCAGGACGCGGTGCCGATCGGGACCGGCGCGATGGCGGCGATCATGGGCCTGGCCCTGTCCGCGGTCGAGCAGGTGTGCGTCGAGGCGGCGCGCGGCGAGGTGGTCGAGATCGCCAACGTGAACTCGGAGCTGCAGATCGTCATCGCCGGCCATCGGGCCGCGGTCGAACGGGCGGTGGCCCTGGCCGCCGACCGCGGAGGAAAGAAGAGCGTGCTGCTCCCGGTGAGCGCGCCCTTCCACTGCTCGCTCATGGTGCCGGCGGCCGAGCGGCTCGCCAAGGAGCTCGCGGCCGTGGGCGTCGCCACGCCCGCGATCCCGATCGTGCGTAACGCCGACGCCGGCGTGACGCGCGCCGCCGCCGAGGTCACGCCGTTCCTCCTGCGCCAGGTCGCCAGCCCGGTGCGCTGGACCGATTGCATGCGCCGGCTCGCCGCCGAGGGCGCGACGACGTTCGTCGAGGTCGGGCCCGGGCGCGTGCTCACCGCGCTGGTCAAGCGCATCGCGGAGGGCGTGCGCGGGCTCTCGATCGAGGACCCGGCCGGGCTCGAGAAGGCCCTCGCCGCCGTCGCCCTGCCGTCCGAGGCGAGCCGATGACGAAGGCCCCGCTCGACGGCCGCGTGGCCGTCGTCACCGGGGGGACTCGCGGCATCGGCGCGGCGATCGCCACGTCGCTGGCCGAGGACGGCGCGGCCGTGGTAGTCTCGGGCCGCGACGCGGACCGGCTCGGGCGCGTGGCGAAGGATCTCGAGGGGCAGGGGCGCGCGGTCCTCGCCGTCGCCGCCGACGCCGCGAAGCGCGAGGACTGCGACCGGCTGGTGGACGCCGCGAAGGAGCGGTTCGGCCGGATCGACATCCTCGTCAACAATGCCGGGATCACGCGCGACGGGCTCCTCGTCCGGATGAAGGACGAGGACTGGGACCGCGTGATGGAGGTGAACCTTCGCGGCGCGTTCCTCATGACGCGGGCGGCGGCCAAGGCCATGGTCCGGCAGAAGAGCGGCGGCCGGGTGATCAACATCGCGTCCACCGCGGGCGCCATGGGCAACGCGGGGCAGGCGAACTACTCCGCGGCCAAGGCGGGGCTGATCGGGTTCACCAAGGCGGCGGCGCGCGAGCTGGCCCACTGGGGCATCCTGGTCAACGCCGTCGCGCCGGGCCTCATCGAGACGGACATGGCCGCGGCGATCACGGCCGGCGCCCGGGAGGCGCTGCTCGCGCAGGTGCCGCTCAAGCGCATCGGGACGGCGCGCGAGGTGGCCGAAATGGTACGATTCCTCGCCGGAGACGGGGCCGCCTACGTCACGGGTCAGGTGTTCCACGTCAACGGCGGCCTGTACATGTAGTTCATCCTGAAGGATGGAGGTGACGGGTTCATGGCCCAGTCGGTCGAGGATAAAGTGAAGGAGATCATCGTGGAGCAGCTCGGGGTGGAGGCCGACGACGTCACCCCGAACGCGAAGTTCATCGAGGATCTGGGCGCCGACTCGCTGGACACCGTCGAGCTCGTCATGGCGCTCGAGGAGCACTTCGACATCCAGATACCCGACGAGGACGCGGAGAAGATCGTGACGGTGGGCGACGCGATCCAGTACATCAAGGAGAACTCGTAGCCGGGATGGAACCGCGACGGGTCGTCGTCACCGGGCTGGGCGCGCTGACGCCGCTCGGGAACACGGTCGAGGAGTACTGGTCCGCGCTGAAGGAGGGGCGCTCGGGCGTTGGCCCGATCACCCGGTTCGACGCGACGGGCTATCCCACGCGCATCGCGGCCGAGGTGCGGGGCTTCGATCCGCTCAAGTACGTCGACAAGAAGGAGGCGCGCCGGCTCGACCCCTACCTCCAGTACGCGATGGCGTGCGCCGTCATGGCGGTGGAGGACGCGGGGCTCGACACCGGCAAGATGGACGGCGACCGCTGCGGCGTGCTGATCGGCTCGGGCATCGGCGGCATCACCACGCTCCTCGAGACCCACAAGACGCTGCTCGAGAAGGGGCCCGACCGGGTCTCGCCGTTCTTCATCCCGATGATGATCGTCAACATGGCCTCGGGCCTCGTCTCGATGCGCTTCGGCGCCAAGGGGCCGAACTCGTCGGTGGTGACGGCGTGCGCGACCGGCAACCACACGATCGGCGACGCCTTCAAGATCCTCCAGCGCGGCGACGCCGACGTGATGATCGCGGGCGGCGCCGAGGCGATCATCGTGCCGCTCACGATCGCCGGCTTCTGCTCGATGAAGGCGATGTCCACCCGCAACGACCAGCCGGCGCGCGCCTCGCGGCCGTTCGACGCGAACCGTGACGGCTTCGTGTGCGGCGAGGGCGGCGGCATCCTGGTGCTGGAGGCGCTCGAGCACGCCGTGCGCCGCGACGCGCGCATCTACGCCGAGGTCGTCGGCTACGGGATGACGGGCGACGCCCACCACATGACCGCGCCCGACCCCGCGGGCGACGGCGCCGCGCGGGCGATGGCGGCCGCGTTGCGGGACGCCGGGCTCCCGCCGGCCGCGGTCGGCTACATCAACGCGCACGGCACGTCGACGCCCTACAACGACAAGTTCGAGACGCTCGCGATCAAGCGGGTCTTCGGCGAGCACGCGCGGCGCCTGGCCGTGTCGTCCACCAAGTCCATGACCGGCCACCTCCTCGGCGCCGCCGGCGGCATCGAGGCGATCGCGACCGTGCTCGCGCTGCACCACGGGCTGCTGCCCCCGACCATCAACTACGAGACGCCGGACCCCGACTGCGACCTCGACTACGTGCCCAACCAGGCGCGCAAGCAGGACGTCGAGGTCGCGCTGTCGAACGCGTTCGGCTTCGGCGGCACGAACGCGGCGCTCGCCTTCCGCAAGTATCTGAAGTAGGGGTGGACCCCGCCCGCCTGGCGGAGCTCGAGCGGCGCCTCGGCCACCGCTTCGCCGACGCCGGCCTCCTCGAGCGCGCCCTCACCCACGCCTCGTGGGCCAACGAGCACCCGCCCGCCGCCCACCACGAGGGCCTGGCCTTCCTCGGCGACGCCGCGCTCGCCCTGGCCGTGGCCGAGCGTCTCCTCGAGGCCGAGCCGGCGGCGCCGGTCGGCGTGCTGACGCCGCGCCGCGCGGCGCTCGTGTCGGGCGAGCGCCTGGCCGGCTGGGCGCGCGGGCTCGAGCTCGGCGCGCTCGTGCGGCTCGGGCGCGGCGAGGAGCAGACGGGCGGGCGCGACCGCGAGTCGATCCTGGCGACGACGCTCGAGGCGGTCCTCGGCGTGGTCTACGTCGACGGCGGGGTCGCCGCGATGCGGCGCGTCGTGGGCCGGCTGGCAGCATGGTAGCCTGAGCCATGCGTCTTTGGCCGTTCCGCGGCCGGCGTGCGGCGCCCGCCCCGCCGGCGGAGGACCTGCTCGTCACCGAGGACGTCCTGCGGCGGAGCCTCGAGGACGTCCTGGCCGTACGCGGGCGCCAGATCCGCGGCGGGATGATCGTCTTCCGCGGCGACCTGCTCGTCGAGCCCGCGCGCGCGCTCGACGTGCTGCTGGACCGCTTCCGGCCCTTCGGCTACACCCCGTTCCTGCGCGCCGAGGCCGACGGCGTCGTCGTCCAGGCGTGGCCGCTCGCCGACGCCCGCGCGCCGCAGCGGGTCCGGACCAACGTGCTGCTGTTCGCGCTGACCTGCCTGTCGGTGCTCGCGGCCGGCGCGCAGTTCGTCGGCTCGCCGACGTTCGACGCGCTCCGGACGTCTCCCTCGCTGGTCCGGCTGCTGGCCGGCGCGCCGTTCGCGCTCACCCTGATGGGAATCCTCGGCGTCCACGAGTTCGGGCACTACTTCACCGCGCGCTACCACCGGGCGGCGGTGAGCCTGCCGTACTTCATCCCGCTGCCTTTCGGCTGGGGCACCCTCGGGGCGATCATCCTGATGCGCTCGCCGGCGCGGACCCGCGACGCCATGTTCGACATCGCCGTCGCGGGCCCGCTGGCGGGGCTCGCGGTGGCCCTGCCGGCGATGATCCTCGGGCTCGCCTGGTCCAGCGTCGCGCCGATCCCGGCCAGCGGGTACGCGGGGTTCGGCGACTCCCTCCTCACGGGCCTGCTCGCGTGGCTCCGGTTCGGCGCGCTCCCGGCCGGTCACATGATCTACACGCACCCCGTCGCCGACGCGGCGTGGGCCGGGTTCCTGGTGACCGCGCTCAACCTCTTCCCCGTCGGCCAGCTCGACGGCGGGCGGATCTCCTACGCGCTGTTCGGCCGCCGCCACCGCACGATCGGGCGGGTGACCGTGGCGGCGCTGCTGGCGTTCGGGGTGCTGCTCCTGGCGTGGAGCCTGTTCGCGGGCAAGGGCATCATCGCGAGCGTCAACGGCTCGCTCAACTGGTTCGTGTGGGCCGGGCTGATCTACTTCGTCGTCGGCTTCCGCGAGAGCCCTCCGCTCGACGACCTCACGCCGCTCAGCCCGGGCCGGTGTCTGCTCGGCGCCCTGTGCCTGTTCCTGCTCGTCCTGCTCATCCCTCCCTTTCTGCTCCAGGAGGGCTAGAAAACCGGGTACTTAGGCCCGCCCGATCGGCTAACATACGCGGCGATGCCGTGGTGTCGTCCCCCGACCCCAGCCCCCCACGTTTCTTGAAGCCGAAACGCCCGCCCGACGTCTTTTCAGAAAGGGAGTCTGTCCATCCAGACGAGAGAGAGCCTGATGAGGCTTTGGTGGCTCGGTGCCGGGGGGGTGACGCGGCGGCGTTCGACACGCTGGTCGGCCGCCATCAGGAGCGGCTCTTCCGCCTCGCCTTCCACATGCTCCGGGACCGGGAGGGCGCGTTCGACGCCGTGCAGGAGACGTTCATCCGCGCCTACCGCTCGCTCGACCGGTTCTCCGGCGCGGGGAGCTTCGGCGGCTGGATTCTCAGGATTGCGGCCAACCTGGCGGTGGACGGCATCCGCCGCCGCCGGCGCGGCGAGCGCGTGGAGGTGCCCACGGACGACCGCGATCTCGCCGAGCTGCCCGCGCCGCACCGGACGCCCGTCGAGAGCGCGGAGGGCGGGGAGCTGCGCGGCCGGCTCGAGCAGGCGCTGGCGAAGCTTTCGCCCATGCAGCGCGTTGTCCTGGTGATGAAGGAGATCGAGGGCTTCTCGTGCGAGGAGATCGCGGCGACGCTCCGGTGCTCGGTCGGCACGGTGATGTCGCGCCTGCACTACTCCCGGCTTAAGATGAAGCGCGTGCTCGGGCGGCCCAGGGGGATGGCATGACGGACGAGACCAGGGAAGCGCGGCACCTCGCGCGCTGCGCCACGTGCCGGGAGGACGGCGCGGCGCTCGGCGCGGCGCTGCGGGCCCTGTCCGTGGCCCCGCTCAGCGCCGTCGAGCAGGCCCGGATCCGCGCGGCGATCCGCGGGGAGCTTGCGGCCCCGCGCGCCGGGTGGCTGCCCGCCGTCCTGCCGTGGCTCCGGGGCGTCGCCCGGCGGCGGCCGACCTTCGCGTGGGCCGCCGCGGCGGCCGCCGTGGTGACGCTGGTGCTGGCGCCGCTGCACATCGGCCGGGAGACGCGCGTCTTCTCGCAGGCCGAGCTGAACGCCCAGACGTGGATCGAGCACATCGACGCGGCGCCGTCCACGTCGGTGCTCGTCCTCGAGACGCCGAAGGAGCACCTGTCCATCATCTGGGTCATGGAGCCGCCCGCGCTATGAGGCGTCCGCGGGCGCTCGGCGTCCTGGTCGGCGTGGCGTGGCTCGCGGCGGGGCTCGCGGCCCACGCCCAGGCGCCCACGGTGACGTTCACCGCGCAGGCGATCGAGGCGTCGAGCCCGAAGACGCCCGGCCGGTCCGACATCGACGCGAGCCTCCTCGGCGAGCTCAAGGCCACCTTCCAGTTCACCCGGTACAGGTCGCTCGGCACCGTCAGCGGCTCGGTCCGGGTCGGGCAGATGTGGTCGGCGTCGCTGACGAGCGCCGGGCTCGTCTTCGAGGTCACGCCCCGGGCCGTGGACGGCGGGACGATCACCGTGGACGTGCGGCTGCTCCGCGAGGGCGCGCCCGTCGTGACGACCACGCTCCGGATCGCGGCGGGCGGCAAGGTGCTGGTCGGCGGCCCGACGATCCCGACCGGGCGCATCATCGTCGCGCTCACGGGGCGCTGACGTGCGGGGCCTGGTCCTGCTCGGGGCGGCGCTCGCGCTGGCGGGCTGCGCGGCGGCGACCGCCGAGGCGCCGCCCACCGAGGCCATCGAGCGCGTCGTCCGCGACTATCTGGTCAAGCACCCCGAGGTCGTCGTCGAGGCGCTCCGCGCGATGGAGGAGCGCCAGCGCGCGGCCGAGCACGAGCAGGCGCGCGCGGCGATCCGGGCCCGCCAGGACGACCTCCTGCGCGACCCGGCCTCGCCGGTGGGCGGCAACCCGCAGGGCGACGTCACCGTCGTCGAGTTCTTCGACTACAACTGTCCGCACTGCCGGCGCGCCGCCGAGACGGTCGCCAGGCTCACCGAGGAGGACACGAGCCTCCGCGTCGTGTACAAGGAGCTCCCGATCCTCGGCCCCGACTCGGTGCTGGCTACCCGCGTCGCGCTGGCCGCCCACGCCCAGGGCAAGTACCTCGAGCTCCACCGGGCGCTGATGGCGACGACCGAGGTCCTCACCGGGCCCGCCGTGCTCGAGATCGCCCGCGGGCTCGGCCTCGACGCCGCGCGGCTCGAGGCCGAGATGGGGAGCGCCGAGATCACCGCGGCGATCGAGAAGAATCGCGCGCTGGCCCAGGCCCTCGGCGTCAGCGGCACCCCGGCCTTCGTGGTCGGGACCGACCTCGTTCCCGGGGCCATCGGCCTCGAAGCCTTCCGGGAGACGATCGGCCGGGCCCGTCAGCGCTGACGGGCGCGCGATTCCTCTTTTGTTCTCCCCGCTTGCATGCTACAAGTACGCAGTCGGACCGTGGACGCTCGGGGAGCGGCATCGGTATCACGCGGGGGAGAGAGCGATTCGTTCCAGTTCCTGGAGACTTGTGTGGGGCCCGGCAGCCGCCGCACTGATCGCGGCGGGCTGGCTCGTCACCGGTCTCGCGCCTTCCCGCGCGGCCGCCCAGGCGCCGGCGCCCGCGCCGGCCCAACCGGCCGCCGCGGCCCCCGCCCAGCCCGCGCCGCTCGCCGTCGCCGGCCAGACGCCCGAGCCGGGCAAGCTGCTGCTCGAGCGCCGCCCCGTCATCTCCGTCACGCTGACCGACCCGCAGGCGATCGACCCGAAGTCCATCAGCGTCGAGGTGGACGGCACCGACGTCACGATGCTCGTCAAGGTCCAGGAAGGCCGCATCACCTACGAGCCCCCGGCCGACCTGACCCACGGCGAGCGCACGATCAAGGTGAGCGCCGCCGACCCGAAGGGCACGGCGTTCGCGCCCATCGAGTGGAAGTTCAAGATCCGGCGCTTCGCCGCGTTCGAGGAAGCCTCCCTCTCCGGCGAGCTCTCCAGCACCTACGAGCACGCGATGCGCAAGCCGAAGAAGGAGCCGTCGGACCTCTCGGGTCTCAGCAAGAAGACCGAGACGCCGGTGAACAACTTCCAGAACAACCTCTCGGTCAAGGGCCTCCTCAAGGAGGGCGAGTTCAGCACCAGGCTCGACTCCAACATCCGCTACAACGACGAGTTCCGGCCCCGCGCGCGGCCCAAGAGCGACAACGACAAGCTCAACCTCGTGAACTACCTGATCGCGGTCGAGCGGAACCCGGTGCTGTTCGAGCTCGGCGACATCTCGGTTTCCGAGGGCTTCTTCGGCGCGCCGAGCCTGTCCCGCCGGGGCATGCACCTGAAGCTCGACAAGCTGCAGGATCTCGGCGTGGCCGTCCACGGCTTCGCCACGAGCTACGAGACGACCGCCGGCCATTACCCGTTCTTCGGCGTGGACAACGACGACTCGGTCCTGGTCGGCGGCGCGCTGCTCGTCTCGCTCTTCAAGGACCGCGAGCTGCTGAAGCTGCACGGCCTGTGGGCGCGCGGCCACCGCTTCTCGAGCTCGCCGGGCTCCAATGTCGGGACGATCGCGAGCGGCGAGCGCGGCGAGATCGCCAGCTTCGGCACCGCCTCGGCGTTCTTCGGCGGCCAGCTCAAGCTCTCGACGGAGATCGCCTTCTCCGAGTACGACACCAACGTGCTCGACGAGGTGAAGGACGAGGCCGACAAGGCCTACCGCGCCAAGCTCGAGGGCACCCAGGACCTCGGCACCGTCCTCGAGGCGCCGATCACGACCAAGCCCTCCTTCGAGTACTCCATGGTCGGCTTCAGTTTTCGGAGCCCGGCCAACCCGGGGATCCAGCCGGACCGGGTGGGCTGGACCTTCAAGGACGACACCGTCTGGAAGATCATCACCTTCACGTGGGGCTACTCGACGTTCGAGGACAACACCGACAGCCTGACGACGTTGCCCACGGTGCGGACCTACACCTGGGACGGGGTGCTCGCGCTGGCGCCCCAGGACCTGCCGCAGCCGACGTTCACGTACAAGCGGGCGACCCAGCGGAGCTTCTACGAGCCGGAGAGCCACGGCAACAAGGGCGTGGACAACAACCAGATCACCTACGACCTCAGGCTCACCTACGGCCTCGGCGAGAACCTGAGCATGAATTGGGGCGCCTCCTACATCGTCTTTGATGACAACAGGGTCATCGACACGGGCATCACGGGAGGCGACAAGTACACGTGGCAGACCCAGGCCGGACTCACGGTGAAGCCCCTGAAATCGCTGACGATCACGCCGAGCTACAACTACACCCTGATCGACGAGAAGAAGAAGCAGGTGGTGCGGGCCGACGGGCTGCAGGTTCTCGACCGGGTCGTCGGCCAGACCCACACGGGCACGCTGACGCTCGCCCTCGGCTCTCCATGGCCTCGGTGAAGAGCCGCTTGAACTCTTCCCCACTGGTATTGTCGGGATGGAGCACAAAAAAACGCCGCAATCCCCGCTTGACCACCAGATAATCAACGAGGGCGTGGACTTGTGCCTCCGGTGTAATCGTGTTGCGAAAGACATACGCGCCCATCTCTGGGATTCCGGGCTGCTGGGAGAGAACCACGATGGGAATCTGACGTGCTTCGGCTGCCTTGGCAGCTTCGGCAGAAAGATTCGACGCCAGCGGACCAAGAATCGCCACCACATCTTCCTCTGCCAAGCTATCGACCGCGGCACGGACGCGCAAAGGATCATCACC
>JACPCH010000007.1 GCA_016179875.1 Candidatus Rokuibacteriota bacterium
AGGTGCTCCAGCTCATCTACGAGCAGGCGCAGGTCCTGATCGAGGAGGCGCTCGATCAGGTGATGCACGAGCTGGGGCCCGATCCGGAGGCCGCGCTCCGCCACGCCCTGGACCGGTACGTCGGCCTCCTCGACCAGTATCAGGACCACGTGGCGCTCCTCTACCAGGAGTTCAAGTCGCTGGACGGCCGGGCCAAGCGCCAGATCATCGACCGGGAGCGGCGGATCATGGCGATCTTCGAGCGCATTCTCGAAGCCGGCGTCCGCCAGAAGAAGTTCCGCCCGCAACCGCTCGCGGTGACGGTCAACGCGATCGCGGCCCTCGGTCATTCGTGGGTGACGCGGCGCTGGGCGCTCGGCGGCGCCGTCACGCTCGAGGAGTTCAAGGAGGCGCAGATCGCCATGATCCTCGGGGGCATACGGGACGAGGTCGCGGCGCGCGGTCGGAGATCCAATCATGTTTGACGGCGAGGTGACGCTCGAGCGGTTCCGGGACATGCCGCCGGAGTACCAGGAGGCGGTGCACAACATCCTGACGATCCACACGGTGAGCGAGCTGTACGGCGCCGAGGTCTTCTATCGGTGGATTCCGCTCGCGCCCCGGCCGGTCGACAAGTGGCGGATGAGCCAGATCCTGCGCGAGGAATACGGCCACCACCTGCGGTTCGCCAGGCTCCAGACCGCCATGGGGGTCGACGTCGCCCGTCTGGAGAAGGACCCGCTGACGCTCTTCACGACGTACGAGGCCGACAACTGGGCCGACGCGGCGATGTTCCTGGCGACGCTCGATCGGGCCGCCCGCCTGCAGTTCGAGGACTTCACGCGGGCGAGCTTCCTGCCGCTCCGCGACGTCGCGACCCCGACCCTGAAGGAGGAGATCGGGCACGCCGAGTTCGGCCGGCTGAGCGTCGCCGCGCTCTGCCGGGAGCGGACCACTCGCGAGCAGGCCCAGCGCGCGCTGGAGAAGTGGTTCCCGATGGCGGTGGCGTTCTACGGCCGCTCCGGCTCGCCCAAGAGCGAGCGCTACCTCCGGTGGGGGATCAAGCGCCGCACGAACGATGAGATGCGGCGCGACTATCTGAGCGAGTACGGGGCGATCGTCGACGGCTGGGGGCTGACGCTCCCGCCGCTCCCCGACCTCGACCGGTACGTGGAGCATGCCGGATAACGCGATCCTCGCCGTCGAAGACGTCAGCCTCTCGTTCGGGGGGCTCGCCGCCCTGTCGGGCGTGAGCTTCGAGGTGGCGCCGCGGACGATCCACGCGCTCATCGGGCCCAACGGGGCCGGCAAGACGAGCCTCCTGAACTGCTTCAACCACTTCTACACGCCGACGGCGGGACGGATCCGGTTCGAGGGCCGCGACATCACGGCGCTGGCGCCGCACCGCATCGCCGCGCTCGGCATCGCGCGGACGTTCCAGAACATCGAGCTGTTCCGCGGGATGACCGTGCTCGACAACATCAAGCTCGGCCGTCACCTCCACATGGGGGTCGGGCCCCTGGCCGCGCTCGCCTACTGGGGCCGCGCCCGCCGGGAAGAGATCCGCCACCGCCGGTTCATCGAGGAGCGCGTCATCGATCTCCTGGAGCTGGAGGACATCCGCGACCAGGTGGTCGGCGCGTTGCCGTACGGCCTGCAGAAGCGGGTGGAGCTGGGGCGGGCGCTGGCGATGGAGCCGAAGCTGCTCCTGCTCGACGAGCCGGTGTCCGGGATGAACGTCGAGGAGACGCAGTTCCTCGTCCGGTACGTGCTCGACATCCGCGAGGTGTGGGACGTCACGATCTTGTTGATCGAGCACGACATGCGGGTGGTCATGGACATCTCCGACCGCGTGACGGTCATGGACTTCGGCCGCATCATCGCCGATGGGCCGCCGGCCGCGGTCCAGCACGATCCCGGCGTCGTCACGGCGTACCTCGGCGAGCCGGGGCGCCGGGAGGCCACGGCGTGACCGCCGCCGTGACGCTGCCCGCGCTGCTGCGCCGGAACGCCGAACGGTTCGCCGGGCGGGTGGCGGTCCGCGAGAAGCGCCACGGCGTGTGGCAGGAGCTGACGTGGGCCGACTACGCCGCGCGCGTGGAGCGGCTGACCCTGGGGCTGCGCGACCTCGGCCTGGGCGAGTCGGAGCCGATCGCGATCCTGACCGACAACCGCCCCGAGTGGCTCTACGCGGAGCTGGCGGCCCAGGTGCTGCGCGCGGTCCCGCTCTCGCTCTACGCCGACATGGAGGACCTGGAGGGGCTGCGCTATCTCCTCGACTTCGCCGAGGCGGTGGCGGTGCTCGCCGAGAACCAGGAGCAGGCGGACAAGGTGCTGGCCCTCCGGGATCGCCTGCCCCGGCTCCGATGGCTCATCGTGGACGACTTCCACGAGCTGCGCGGCTACGCGGACCCGATCCTCGTGGCCCTCGGCGACGTGATGGACCGGGGGGCCCGGGCCGCGGCCGAGCAGCCGGGGCTGTGGGGCGAGCTGGTCGACAAGGTCGGCGAGGACGACGTCGCCCTGCTCAGCACCACCTCGGGGACGACGGCGCGCCCGAAGATCGCGATGCTCTCGCACCGGAGCCTCCTGGCGCCGGCGCGGGCGCTCCGAGAGGTCGACCGCGCGGACGGTACCGACGAGTACGTCTCCTTCCTGCCGCCGGCCTGGATCGGCGAGCGGATGACGGCGCTGGCCTGGGCGCTGACCGAGGGCTTCACCGTGAACTTTCCGGAGAAGCCGGAGACGGTCCGCCGCGATCTGCGCGAGATCGGCCCGACGATCATGTTCGCGCCGCCGCGCATCTGGGAAAAGATGCTCGCCGACCTGCAAGTGCGGGTGGAGGACTCCACCTGGCTCAAGCGCCAGGTGTACCGCGCGCTCCTGCCCGCGGGCGGCCGCATGGCGGACGCGCGGCTGTCGGGCAAGCCCGTCCCGTTCCACGTGCGCGCCGGCTACGCGGTCGCCTACGCGCTGCTCTTCAGGAAGATCAAGGACCACCTGGGACTCTCGCGGCTCCGCTACGTCTACACCGGCGGGGCCGCGCTGGGCCCCGAGGCCTTCCGGTTCTTCCAGGCGCTCGGCGTCAACATCAAGCAGGTCTACGGCCAGACCGAGACCTCCGGCATCGTCGTCATGCACCGGACGGGCGCGATCCGGCTCGAGACGGTGGGGCGGCCGCTGCCGGGCGTCGAGGTCAAGGTGGCCGACAACGGCGAGATCCTCGTCCGGGGCGACGCGGTCTTCACGGGCTACTACCGGCGGCCCGAGGCCACCGCCGCGGCGATGAAGGACGGCTGGCTGTGCACGGGCGACCAGGGCTTCCTCGACGAGTCGGGCGAGCTGGTGATGGTCGACCGGCTCGGCGACGTGATGGAGCTGACCGGCGGCTCCCGCTTCGCGCCCCAGTACCTCGAGACCAAGCTGCGCTTCTCGCCCTACGTCCGGGAGGCCGTCGTGGTCGGCCATCGCCGGCCCTGCGTCGCGGCCCTGGTGCAGATCGACATGGACACCGTCGGCAAGTGGGCCGAGGGCCGCCGCCTGCCGTTCACCACGTTCACCGAGCTGTCCCAGAAGCCGGAGGTCTCGGCCCTCGTCCGGGCCGAGATCGCCCGGGCCAACCAGGGGCTGCCGGAGGCGACGCGGGTGCGGCGGTTCGCGCTGCTGGCCAAGGAGCTGGACGCCGAGCAGGGCGAGCTGACCCAGACCCAGAAGGTGCGCCGGGGCGCCATCGCCGAGCGCTACGCGGCGCTGATCGAGACCCTCTACGCCGACCCGGCGCCGGAGGGGACGGAGGTCTGAGCGCCATGCGCTTCTTCCTGCAGCTGCTCGTCACCGGCGTCGCGCTGGGCAGCATCTACGCCCTGATCGCGCTCGGCTTCGTCCTGATCTACAAGTCCACGCGGATCATCAACTTCGCCCAGGGCGAGCTGGTGCTCATCGGGGCCTTCACCGCCTTCGCGTTCCTCTCCCAGGCCGGCCTGCCCCCCGCGCTCGCGCTGCCCCTGACGATCGTGGTGGCGGTCGTCCTCGGCTTCACCGTGGAGCGGCTCCTGCTGCGCCCGATGCTCGGCGAGCCGGTGATCGCCGTCATCATGGTGACGCTGGGGCTCGCCGGGATTCTCAAGGGCTCGGCGCGAGCGATCTGGGGCTCGGTGAACCGGCCGTTTCCCGACATCTTCCCGGCGCTGTCGCTCACGCTCTTCGGCGTCGGCATCCCCGGGCCGTTCCTGTGGGGGTGCCTGATCGCGGGCGTCTGCCTCGTCGCCTTCACGCTCTTCTTCCGGTTCTCCGGCTGGGGCGTGATGATGCGGGCGGCCGCCAACCACCAGGCGGCGGCGCTCTCCGTCGGCATCGACGTCCGCCGGGTGTTCGCGCTCTCGTGGGCGATCGCCGCCGCGGTCGCCGCGCTCGGCGGCGTCCTGCTCGGCGCCATCAACGTCATCGACATGAACCTGGGGGCGATCGGGCTCAAGGTGTTCCCGGTCGTGATCCTCGGGGGCCTCGACAGCATCCCGGGGGCGATCCTCGGCGGGCTCATCATCGGCGTCCTCGAAAACCTCTCGGGCGGGTTCATCGAGCCGTGGGTGGGGGGCGGAGTGAAGGCGGTCGCGCCCTTCGTGGCGCTGCTCCTGATCCTCCTGATCCGGCCCTACGGCCTCTTCGGGACCCGCGAGATCGAGCGGCTCTGACGTGGCGCTGCCGAGGCCCTGCGGCGACTTCAAGCGCTCGTGGGAGGCCGACGAGGCCGTCTTCCCCACGGCGTTCTCCCGGGGAGCGCTCGCGGCCTTCCTGCTCCTGCTCGGCCTGGCCCCGCTGGCCGCCGGCGACTTCTGGCTCTACCTCCTGAACCTGTGCGGGATCGCGCTGGTGGGGGCGCAGGGCCTCAACATCCTCACCGGCTTCACCGGGCAGATCTCGCTCGGACACGGCGCCTTCGTCGGCGTCGGCGGCTACACGGTCGGGATCCTGGCGACCCGGCTGAACGTCAACCCGGTGGTGGCCCTGCTGGCGGCGGGCGTGGCGGCCGCGCTCGTCGGGCTGCTGTTCGGCCTCCCCTCGCTCCGCATCAAGGGCTTCTACCTGGCGATGGCGACCCTGGCCGCCCAGTTCATCCTCGAGTACCTGTTCATGCGGGCGGCGCCGCTCACCGGCGGCGCCCAGGGCCTCTTCGTCGAGCGGCCGGCGCTCGCCGGGCTCGCCATCGACAGCGACGCGAAGTTCTTCTACCTGATCATGACGGTGGCGGCGCTCGCCACCGCCGGGGCCCGGAACCTCCTGCGCACCGACGTCGGACGGTGCTTCGTGGCGATCCGCGATCGGGACATCGCCGCCGAGCTGATCGGCGTCAACCTGTTCGCCTACAAGCTGCTCGCCTTCGCGCTGAGCTCGTTCTTCGCGGGGCTCGCGGGCGGGCTGCTCGCCTACTACGTGCAGGCGATCAACCCCCAGGGCTTCACGGTCCTGCTCTCGGTGGACTACCTCGCGATGATCATCATCGGCGGCCTGGGCAGCGTGCTGGGCGCGACCTTCGGCGCGGTGTTCATCACGCTGCTGCCGGAGCTGCTCAAGCTCGCCATCGACGCGGTGGGCGGCTGGCTGCCGATCGAGAACATCTTCCCCGCCCTCCGGGAGATCATCTTCGGCCTCCTGATCGTGCTGTTCCTGCTCCGGGAGCCGGAGGGGCTGGCGAAGCTCTGGTGGGACGTCAAGGCGTACTGGAAGCTCTGGCCCTTCGCCTACTGAGGGCAGGAGGCGGCCGGGCGGAGCGCGCGCGGTGAACCGTCGCACGAGCACACCTGGGAGTGGAGGGAGGACACGGCGATGAGACGCATAACCTGGTCCACGTTCGCGTTGATGCTCGCGATCCTTGCCGTCGCGGCGACCGTCCCGGCGCAGCAGGCCAAGGTGCCGATCCCGATCGGGATCATCGGCGACCTCTCCGGGCCGACGAGCGGGCTGTCGGAGATGGCCTACGCCTCGCGCGATTACTTCAACTACGTCAACGAGAAGAAGGGCGGCGTCCTCGGCCACGAGCTGGACGTGCTGCTCGTTGACGGCGCCGAGGTCATCCCGATCGAGGTCTCGAACTACAAGCGGATCCTGACCCGCCACGTGCCGGTCTTTCTCTACATCTGGAGCACGGGGGGCTCCAAGGCGCTGCGCGACCCCGTGAACCGGGTCGACCGGATCCCGATGATCGCCGAGAGCATCTCGGAAGAGCTGGTGGACCCGAAGGCGCTGCCGTTCAGCTTCGTCATCGGGCCGACCTACGAGGACCAGATCCGCCTGGCCCTCGAGACCTTCAAGAAGCAGGGCGGCAAGCGGGTGGCCATCGCCCGCGTCAACCTCGACTGGGGCGTCTCGCCGACCGATCGGGTCATCAAGGAGGGGACGATCCAGAAGCTCGGGATGGAGCTGGTGGAGACGGTGACGTGGCCCGCGCGCCCCACCGACCTCACCTCGGAGGTGCTGAGGCTCAAGCAGGCCAACGCCGACTTCATCTGGCTCATGGACTCGGTGGAGGGCGTCGTGCCCTTCCTCCGCGACGCCGTCAAGGCGGGGCTCGACCCGGCCAAGGTGATCGGGATCCACTGGACGCGCCATCCCGCGGTCGAGGCCCAGCTCGGCAAGACGGCCGACGGGTACCGGACCCTCGAGATCTTCCCCGACGTCGATACGCTCGTGAGGGGCGGCCACCCGGTCGGCAAGGAGATCGACGAGTACCAGGCCGCCCACAAGGGCCGGCGCGGCCAGCTCCGCACCTGGTACTACGTGCGCGGCTGGGTGAAAGGCAAGCTGGCGGTGGAGGCCATCGAGCGCGCCATCAAGAAGAGCGGCGGCACGCCGCCCAAGGACGTCATGGCGTTTCGGAAGGCCATCCGCGACGAGTTCGAGGGGATCCAGGGCCTCGACGTGGGCGCGGCGCTGCCGTCGATCAACTACAAGGACCACAAGGGGTTCGTGGCGGCGCGGCTGGTGGCCGTCAAGGACGGCAAGTGGCAGTACGCCTCCGACTGGATCCAGGTCGGAACGAAGTAGATGCTGCTCGAGATCAACAACCTCGAGGTCCTCTACAACGAGGTGGTCCTCGTTCTCAAGGGCCTCAGCCTCGCCGTGCCCGAGGGGCGCATCGTCGCGCTCCTCGGGTCCAACGGCGCGGGCAAGACGACGACCCTGCGGGCCGTGTCCGGGCTGCTCAAGCACGAGAACGGCGCGGTCACGCAGGGGACGATCACCTACCAGGGCGCGCGCATCGAGGGCCGGCCCGCGCACGAGATCGTGCGGCGGGGGATCGTGCAGGTCATGGAAGGGCGGGGGGTGTTCGACGAGCTGACCGTCGAGGACAACCTCCGCGCCGGCCTGGCGGTCCGCGGCGGGGGCCGGCGCGCGGCCGGAGAGCTCGAGACGGCCTTCGGCTACTTCCCGGTGCTCAAGGCGCGGCGGCGCCAGGTCGCCGGCTACCTGTCGGGCGGCGAGCAGCAGATGCTGGTGATCGGGCGCGCCCTCATGACCCGGCCGGCGCTGCTGCTCCTCGACGAGCCGTCCCTCGGCCTGGCCCCGCTCGTGGTGGGCGAGCTGTTCCGCATCATCCAGCGGATCAACCGGGAGGCCGGCGTGAGCATCCTGCTCGTCGAGCAGAACGCCCAGATGGCGCTCACGATCGCCGACCACGGCTACGTCATGGAGGGCGGGCGCATCATGCTCGACGGGCCGGCCCGGGAGCTGCAGGACAACCGGAACGTGCGCGAGTTCTACCTGGGGCTCACGGAGCAGGGCGCGCTGAAGAGCTACCGGGACGTCAAGCACTACGTCCGGCGCAAGCGCTGGTTCTCGTCATAGGGGGGCTGAGCATGGGGACCGAGTTCGTCACGGTGACGGCGGACGGGCCGCTGGCGTTCCTCCAGTTGAACCGGCCGCCGGCGAACGCCTACAACCTCGAGTTGCTCAAGGACCTCGACGCGGCGATCGAGGAGGTCCGCCATCGCGCGGAGACCCGGGTCGTGATCGTGCGCGGCAACGAGCGATTCTTCAGCGCCGGCGCCGACATCACCACCTTCACCGGCGCCCCGCCCGAGGCGATCGCGACGTTCGCGCTGGTCGGCCACCAGGCGCTCGACAAGCTCGGGCGGCTGCCGCAGATCGTCATCGCGGCGATCGAGGGGCACGCGATGGGCGGGGGCCTGGAGATGGCGCTCGCGTGCGATCTGCGGTTCATGGCGCGCGGCAAGGGCCGCCTGGGCCTGGTCGAGGCGAAGATCGCCGCCGTGCCGAACATGGGCGGCACCCAGCGGATGCCCCGGCTGATCGGCAAGGCGCGGGCGCTGTCCATGATGCTCACCGGCGAGACCGTCGACGCCGACCAGGCGCTCCAGCTCGGGCTGGTGGACCGGGTGTACGAGGCCGCCGAGCTGCTCCCGAAGACGATCGAGTACGCCGGCGCCCTCGCCCGGGGCGCCACGCTGACGCTCGGCCTCATCAAGCAGTGCGTGAACGAAGGGCTCGAGATGCCGCTCGCGGCCGGGCTGGCGCTGGAGCGGGCCTGCGGCGGGATCGCGTTCCGCAGCGAGGACTTCCAGGAGGGCGCCCGCGGCTTCGTCGAGAAGCGCGCGCCGAAGTTCCAGGGCCGGTAGGAGGGAGGGCGATGGCGCTGACGACGACGCGGAGCGACGCGCGGTTCGACGCCGGGGATCCGCTGCCCGCGGAGTACCGCGAGCTCCTCGGCAAGGTGCTCAAGGTGGCGGCCGACACCGAGACGAGCCTGCTCTTCCCGGAGACGGACTGGCTCCAGTGCATCATCGATCTCGCCCCCACGCCGGCCGATCGCATCCGCATCACACGGCTCTACTGGGAGGAGCTGAATCACGGGTGGTACTTCTACAAGATCTGGCAGGACCTGGGCGTGACCCCGACCGCCGCCGACTACCGCGGCACCCGCGAGGTCTACTTCGCCTCGACGCCGCTCGAGACCTGGACCGACGTCGGGCTGATGCACTGCCTGAGCGACCGGGTCGGGCTCTACCAGTACCGGAACATGGCCGACTGCAGCTACCGGCCGCTGGCGCGCATCGTCCCGAAGATCGCAAAGGACGAAGTCGGGCACGCGGGCCTCGGCTACCAGGTGCTCAGGGCGATCTGCCAGACGCCCCCGGGGCGGGCCGACGTCCAGCGCCTGCTGGAAAAGTGGTACCCGGTCGCCCTCGACATGTTCGGGCGCTCGGACTCGAAGCGGGAGGACGCGTACCTCCGGTGGGGGCTGAAGAAGCACCGGAACGAAGAGCTGCGCCAGGCGTACATCCGCGAGGTGCGGCCCCTGCTGGAGGGGCTCGGGCTCGAGGTTCCCGACGAGAAGCTCAACCGGAAGTTCCTGTGAGGCTGGGAGGATCACCATGTCACCAGAGATCAAGGAACGCCAGTATCAGGGCAAGGTCCATCGGCACTCGCGGGACCTGATGAACGACTGGATGGCCCGGCTGGCCCGGGCCAACGAGACCGGCGAGCCCACGGGTGCCATCATGATCTCGGGGAACTGCGTTGAACTGCTCCGTACGTTCGACATCCACCCGATCTTCCCCGAGGTCACTGCCCTCCAGAACGCGATCCGCCATCAGTCGCTTCCCCTGATCCTCAAGGCCGAGCAGGCGGGCTACTCCAGCGACAACTGCGCCTATGTCAAAGCCGACATCGGTCTCTTCCTGTCCGACGGGATGGGGCCGGGGACCCAGATGCCGTACCCCACCATCACGCTCTGCAACTACGTGGGTTGCAACGTCTACGTGAAGTGGTTCGAGCACCTGGCCGAGGCCACCGGCTCCGAGCTGT
>JACPCH010000008.1 GCA_016179875.1 Candidatus Rokuibacteriota bacterium
TGTCAGCAGCCTGTTAGCGGGGGCGGGGCGGCGCGCCGGCGTCGGGCGCCTCGGCGAGCGTCACCTCGACCGTCCGCCGTTCGCGCTTGCGGACGATCTGGAGCTTCACGCGCCGGCCCGCCTCGGCCTCCGCCGACAGCCGCTGCAGGTGGCGGTAGTCCTCGACGGCCGTGCCGTCGAAGCCGACCACGACGTCGTTCGGCGCGAGCCCCGCCGCCGCGGCCGGGCTCCCCGGGGAGACGCGCGCGACGAGCGCGCCGCGCGTGTCGGTCAGGCCGAGCGACTGCGCGAGCTCCTTCGTGAGCGGCTCCATCGCGACGCCGAGCCAGCCGCGCGTCACCTTGCCGCGGTCCATGAGCTGGCCCGTCACGCGCTTGACCATGTTCGCCGGGATCGCGAAGCCGATGCCCTGGCCGGCGGCGACGATCGCCGTGTTGATGCCGATGACCTCGCCGCGCAGGTTGACGAGCGGCCCGCCCGAGTTGCCCGGGTTGATCGAGGCGTCGGTCTGGATGAAGTTCTCGTACGTCGCGATGTGGACGTCCGAGCGGCCGGTGGCGCTCACCACGCCGACGGTGACGGTCTGGTCCAGCCCGAACGGGTTTCCGATGGCGATCGCCCACTCGCCGACGCGCACGGCGTCGGAGTCGCCGAGCGTGGCCACCGTGAGCGCCGTCCCGGGCTCGAAGCGGATGACCGCGAGGTCGGTCTTCGGGTCGCTGCCGACGATCCGGCCGCGGAATTCCTGCTTGGAGGACAGCCGCACGAGCACGCCGTCGGCGCCGCGGACGACGTGGTGGTTCGTGAGCACGTAGCCCCGCTTGTCGATGATCACCCCCGAGCCGAGCCCCGGCTGGTGGAACTCGCCCCGGCGCCCGGGCCCCCGCCGCCCGAAGAACTGGTCGAAGAAATCGCGGAACGCGGGGTCCTCGGCGAACGGCTGCTCGGGCCCGGCCGGCGGGCGCGGCGCCCGCGCCACCTGGACCGTGCCGATGTGGACAACGGCCGGCCGGACGCGTTCGGCCACGCGCACGAAGGCCGACTGGAGCGAGCCAGCCATATCCGCGGGGGGGGAGGCTGCCGAGCGGGCTTCGCGCGGCGGAGCCATCACGAGAGCGTGGAGCCAGAAACCAGCGCCGAAAAAAGCGAAAATGGCGCTCAGCCAGAGGATGGTGCGGGCGGTCTTTGGCTCCATCGGGATCAGTGCCGACTCGAGCCGAGCCCCGGCCCGGATGGCGTCACGAATCTTACGTGCGAGGGGAGCAAGTGTCAAGGAAACCATTGCAATCGTATGCTTTTTTCTTGACGCTCCGAAGCCGGAAAAGGGACAATGCCTTAATTGTTACGCGGACCCTCGGGATCGTGATGGAGCGGCACATTTTTCGCAGATCCGTCAGCGCCGTGCTCGTGGTGTCTCTGCTGGCGCCCGCCCTGGCGTCCGCCCAGGCGCCTGCCCCGGCGACCCCCACCCAGGGCCTGCCCCCCCAGACGCCCGCGGGGGCGAGCCGGACGATCCCGGGCCCGGACTACCGTCTGGGGCCCGGCGACCTCATCGAGGTCCAGATCTCCGGGCGCCTCGAGGTCATCCGCCAGCAGTCCGTCGTGGACCTCGAGGGCGCCGTCAACCTGCCGCCGATCGGGGCGATCCCGGTCGCCGGGCTCACGCTCCTGGAGGCCCACCGGCGCATCGCCGAGCGGGCGCGCGCCGTGTTCCGGTTCGTGGACGTCACGGTCGCCGTCCTCTCTCCGCGCGCGTTCGAGATCACGCTGTCGGGCGAGGTCGCCCGGCCCGGCACGATGATCGTCACCGCGACGCGGCGGCTGCACGACGTGATCCAGGAGGCCGGCGGGATCACGCCGCGGGGCAGCCTGCGCCGCGTCGTGGTCACCCGCCGCGGCGTCGCGAGCGAGTTCGACCTGCTGCACTTCGAGCTGCGCGGGGATCCCGCGCAGAATCCGTTCGTGGAGGAGCGGCTGCGGATCCACGTCCCGCTGCGCGGCGACGCGGTCACGCTGTCGGGCGCGGTCCGGCGCCCGGGCGAGTACGAGCTGGGGCGGGACGGCTCGCTGCGCGCGCTGCTCGACCTGGTCGGCGGCGTCACGCCGGCCTCGGCGCCGAGCGAGGCGCGGCTCACGCGGGTGGGAAGCGACAACCGCAAGGAGACGTTCACCCTCGACCTGCGCACCGCGCTGGCGCCGCCGGCCGACGTGCGGCTCCAGCCCGGCGACACGCTGTTCGTGCCGCCCCTCTCCGTGCTGCAGGACGTCGTCGAGGTCCGGGGCGCCTTCGTCGGCACGCCGGAGAGCAGCAAGACCACGGTCGCGGGCCGGCCGACGATCGTGCAGCGGTTCGAGCTCGCCCAGGGCGACCGCGTGCGCGACGTCGTGCTGAAGGCGGGCGGCGCGGCGGCGTTCGCCGACCTGCGCCTGGCGGTGGTCGAGCGCAGCGGCCCCAGCGGGCCGCGGCAGCGGATCCCGGTGGACCTGCACCGCCTGCTCGTCGAGAAGGACGAGACCCAGAACCTCCTGCTCCAGAACGGCGACGTGGTGGCGCTCCCGATCGTCGAGGACAAGGTGTACATCGTGGGCGAGGTGAAGACGCCGGGGCCCCAGGACTTCCGGCCCGACCTGACGCCGCGCGAGTACGTCACGCTGGCCGGCGGCCCGGGCACCCGGGCGAAGGTCGCGGCGACGCTGGTGACCTTCCGCAACGGCAAGACCTTTCCGATGGCCGAGGCGCCGCCGCTCGAGCCCGGGGTGGTCGTGACGGTGCCCGAGGTCTCGGTCAAGTGGTGGCAGGACTACGTCGCGATCGCGCAGGTGATCGCCTCGCTCATCACGGCCTACACGGGGCTGTTCGTGCTCTTCGGCGGCCAGATCGTCCCCGTCCCCGGCAGCAGCACGAGCGACTGATGTACGAGGCCTACTGGGAGCTCAGCGAACCGCCGTTCGACAACTCGCCGAACCCGAAGTTCTTCTACCTGTCGCCCGAGCACGAGGAGGCGCTCGTGCGCCTGGTCTACACCGTGCGGCACCGCAAGGGCTGCGGGATGCTCACCGGCGAGTACGGCTGCGGCAAGACGACGCTCTCGCGCGCGCTGATCCAGCGGCTCGAGGCCGAGCGCTACGAGATCGGGCTCCTGACCAACCCGAGCTGGACCGCGGTCGACTTCCTGCGCGAGGTGCTCTACCAGCTGGGCGTCGAGACGGAGGAGAAGAGCAAGCCGGAGCTGCTGCACCTGCTCAACGAGCTCTTCTTCCGCAACTACCAGGCGGGCCGCGACACGGTCGTGATCGTGGACGAGGCGCAGCTCATCGACGACGACGCGGTGTTCGAGGAGCTGCGCCTGCTCCTGAACTTCCAGACGGACGACCGCTTCCTGGTGACGCTCCTGCTCATCGGCTCGCCCGAGCTGGCCGTGAAGGTGCGCCGGCTCAAGCACCTCGACCAGCGCATCACGCTGCGCTACCACCTCAACACGCTCGACTACACGCACACGGCGAACTACATCGCGCACCGGCTGAAGATGGCGGGCCAGTCGAACCGGCTCTTCACGGAAGAGGCGGTCAAGCTCATCTTCGACTACACGCGCGGGACGCCGCGCGAGATCAACAACATCTGCGACGTGGCGCTCCTGGTCGGCTACTCCAAGCGCGTGAAGGAGATCAGTGAGAAGATCGTCGCCGAGGTCATCAAGGACATGGTGGGGGTGTCCTGATGGTCCGGATGAGCGACCTCGTCCGGGGCGTCGTCCGCGAGAAGCCCGCGCCGGCCGAGCCGGCGCCCGCCAAGCGGGCGGCCGAGGCCAGGCCCGCCGCGCCGGCGCCGCCGGCCGGCGTGACGCCGGTCGAGCGCACCCGCCTCAGCGCGGGCCCGCTCCGGAGCGTCACCGAGGTGGCGCGTCCGGCCGCGCCGGCCGAGCCCGAGCCCGTCCACCTGGCGGCCGTGCCGCCGGCGCCGGCGGCCGAGGTGCCGACGGAGAGCGCCGAGGCGCTCTTCGGCGAGCTCCAGGCCCTCCTGGTGCGCGTCCGGGAGCTGATAGGCGCGGGCGGCGCGTTCCCGTGGCCCGACCTCGCGCGGCTCGTGGACCGCGCCGCCGCCGCGCTCGAGCGCTCGGGCGAGCTCTTCTGGATCGCCAACAATCCCGCGGCCCCGCCCGGCGTGGACTACCTCGCGTTCCACCAGGCGCGCGTCGCGGTGCTCTCGATGCGCATCGGCGCCGACGTGGGCTACGACCGGCCGCGGCTCGTCCAGCTCGGCATGGCCGGGTGCCTGATCGACGTCGGGCTCTGGCAGCTCCCCGAGGCGGTCCTCAAGCGGCTCGACGCGCTCTCGCCCGACGAGCAGACCCAGTACCGCTCGCACCCGCGGACGTCCGCGGAGTGGATCCGCCGCTGGTCGCCGCCGAGCGAGGTCATCGTCGAGGCCGTCCTCCACCACCACGAGCGGGAGCAGGGGCAGGGCTTCCCGCAGGGGCTCGCGGGCCCCGCGATCAACCCGGACGCGAAGATCCTCGGGCTCGTCGACACCTACACCGGCCTCACCGTGCCGCCCTCGGCCCGTCCCCGGCTGCGGCCGCACGAGGCCATCCGGGAGATCGTGCGGTCCAAGCACGAGTCGTTCTCGTCCCCGCTCGTCAAGGCGCTGCTGTCGGAGATCTCCGTGTTCCCGCCGGGCACGCTCGTGCGCCTGAACACGGGCGAGATCGGCCGCGTCGTCGCGGTCAACCGCAACCACCCGCTCCGCCCGCGCGTCGAGATCGTCGCCGACGCCAAGGGCCAGCGGCTGATGACGCCGAAGACGACGGACCTCTCCGAGGCGCCGTTCCTGTACATCACCGGGCCCGTGGCCGAGGGCGCCCGGTGAGAGTCCTGGGACGCCGCCCGGTGTCCGACCCGGCGGAGCTGGCGACGGTGGTGGCCGAGTGCCTGCCGCACCTCGATCCGGGGCTCCGGCTGCTCGAGCGCGCCGCGAACGCCGGCGAGGTGACCGTGGATCTCGCGTGCGTGGACGGCGCGCGGCGCCTCGTGCTGATCCTGTGCGACATCGTGGCGGGGCCGGACGCCGTCCTGCGCGCCGTCGAGGGCGCGGCGTGGTGGGGGGAGCACCCCGAGCTGCTGTCGCGCGTGTTCCCCGCGGCCGCCGCGCTCGACGCGGGCGCGCCGCCGCGCGCGCTGCTCGTCGCGTGCCGCTTCGGTGACCGCGCGCTGCGCCTGCTCCGGGCGCTCGGCCCGCGCGGACCCGAGCCCGTCGAGTGCCGCGTCTTCACCGACGAGACCGGCACGATCGTGAGCCTGGAGCGCGTGGACGTCGCGGCGCCGGAGACCCCCGCGCCCGCGCCGGGTCCCGTCACGACGCCGGCCGCGAGCGCCTCGGCGCTGATCGAGCGGCTCGAGCGGCTCCGCTTCAGCGAGGCGTTCCGCTAGTGGCGCAGTACGAGATGAACCTGCGCGACTACTGGCTGATCATCCGCCGCCGGCGGATGACCATCATCGTCTGCACGGTCCTGGCCGCGCTCTTCAGCTTCTGGTTCGCCAAGCAGAAGGTCCCGATCTACCAGGCGCAGACCGCGGTGAAGTACGAGCAGTCCACCCAGCTGGCGGGGCTGCTCGTCGAGGTGCTCTCGTACTCGAGCGCCGACTCGATCGAGACGCAGGTCACGCTGATCAAGAGCTACCCGGTCCTCGAGGAGGTCGCCAAGCGGCTGGGCCGGCTGCCCGAGACCGCCTCCGGCGAGGCGCTGCGCGAGTCGCGGGGCTACTGGGCCGCGCTCGACAGCATCGCCTCGAAGATCCGCGTGGTCCGCGTGCCCACGACCAGCATCCTCGAGATCACCGCGACGTCCACCAGCCAGCGCGAGGCCCGCGACATCGCGAACGCCGTCGCGGAGGTGTACCGAGACCAGAGCCGCGGCCTGCGCAACGCGCGGGTGACCGAGGCGCGCAAGTTCATCGAGGGGCAGCTCAAGGAGGTGGAGGGCCGCGTCCGGCGCGCGGAGGCCGAGGTGTGGGCCTTCCGCGAGGCCAACCGGATCATCTCGCCCGGCGCCGAGTCGACCGTGCTCCTGTCGCTCTTCACGCAGGTCCGGGGCGACATCGAGAAGGTGCGCCAGCAGCGCATCGAGCTCGAGCTCGTGCAGCAGCGTCTGGCCCGCGAGAACCCGGCGAGCGCGGGCGAGCGCGTCTTCATCGAGACGTCGAACCAGGCGCTGCAGAAGCTCCAGTCCACGCACTCCGAGCTCCTGCTCGAGCGCAACAACCTCGCGCTCGAGGTCACCGACCGGCATCCGCGGCTCCAGGCGCTCGACGACCGGATGCGCGAGATCCGGATGGAGATGCGGCGCGAGGTCATCGCCCAGATCGCGATGCTGCGCACGCGCGAGGAGATCCTCAATCGCCAGATGGGCGAGCTCCTCCAGAAGAACCGCGAGGTGCCGGCGGTGGAGCTCAGCCTCCAGCGCCTGGTGCGCGAGGCGAAGACCAACGACGACCTGCTCACCCTCCTCAAGACGCGCCACCAGGAGGCGCTGATCAAGGAGTCGGAGAAGATCGAGGAGGTCTCGATCGTCCGGCCCGCGACCGAGCCGGAGGCGCCGATCGGGAGCGAGACGCTCAACACCGTGCTCGTCGGCGCGCTCCTCGGGCTCACGCTCGGGCTGGTCTTCGCCTTCGTGCAGGAGACCCTCGACACCTCGATCGGCACCATCGAGGACGTCGAGGCGTACCTCGAGGTGCCGGTGCTGGGCGTGATCCCGCACATCGACACGCGCGAGACCGTGCAGCGGATCCTCGAGCGGCGGCCGTCGGTCGCCCAGATGGACCCCGAGGCGCTGCTGAGCCACGCGCTCCTCATCACCCACTTCGACCCGAAGTCGCCGGTGGCCGAGGCCTACCGGACGCTGCGCACGCACGTGCAGTTCGAGCGGCTCCAGCGCTCCGGCAAGCTGCTCGTCATCACGAGCCCGACCCTCCAGGAGGGCAAGACGACGACGATCGTCAACCTCGCCCTCAGCATGGCGCAGAGCGGCCAGCGCACGCTCCTCGTCGGCGCGAACCTGCGCCGCCCGAGCATCCACCGCTTCTTCGGGATCGAGCGCGCGCCCGGCCTCTCCGACGTCCTGGTCGGCGGCACGACCTGGCGCGACTGCATCCGCACGGTCGCCGACATCCTCATGGGCCGCTTCGAGATGGAAGACATCATGGCGGCGCCGGGCCTCGACAACCTGCACATCCTCGAGGCCGGCCCGACGCCGGCGAACCCGTCGGAGCTGCTCTCGACGCCCGCGATGGCGACGTTCCTGCGCGAGGTGCGCGAGGAGTACGACGTGGTCCTGATCGACACGCCGCCGATCCTGCCGGTCACGGACTCGGCGATCGTCGCCGCGCAGGCCGACGGCGTGATCCTCGTGTACCAGGCCGGCAAGGTCGGCCGGCTCGTGCTCAAGCGCGCCAAGGTGCACGTCGAGAACGTCGGCGGCAAGGTGTGGGGCGTCGTGCTGAACGACGCCAAGGCCGAGGTCGCCGGCTACACCTACGCCCACTACTACACGCACTACTACGGCGAGGAGACCGTCGTCGACAGCCGGAAGGACCGCGCGCTCGGCTGGCTGCGCGGCCTCTTCCGGCGCGAGGCGCCGGCGGGTGTGCCGTCGGCGTCCGCCGGCGGGACGACCATGGTCGGGACGGAGGGCGCGAGCGCGGCGGCGCCCGGCGAAGCGGCGCCGTCCGGCGCGCCCGCCGCATCCGCCGTGGACGTGGATGTGGACGTGGACGCGCTGCTCGGGGCCGCCCGGCCGCGCGGGCGCACGTACCGGAACCTCTGGCTCGGCCTGCTCGTCCTGGTGCTGGCGCTCGCCGCGCTCGCCGGCGTGGCCGCGTGGCAGATGGGCTGGTTCAAGGGGGAGCTGCGCCCGCGCGACCTGCTGCGCCTGAGGTTCGAGGGGCCGGCGGCGCCGACGCCGCCGCGCCCGGCGCCGCCGCCCAGCGTGCCGGTCAAGCCGGCGGCGCCGGCGCCACGCGTGGGCGCGCCGGCCCCCGCCGCGGCGCCCGCCGCGCGCCCGCCCGTGCCTCGCGATCCCTTCGTGCCGCCCGCCGCCGCGCCGGCGCCGCCCGCGGCCGCCGCCGCGCCGGCGCCCGCTGCGCCGGCCACGCGCTTCGCCGTCGAGTTCGGGCCCTTCGTCACCGCCGGCGAGGCCGAGCGCATCGAGCGGCAGCTGAACCAGGCCGGCTACCCGACCGCGCGCGTCCGCCAGCAGACCGGCGTGGCCGTCTACGCGGTGCTCATCGAGCGCATCCCGACGGCGCGCGAGGCCCAGACCCTCGTCGCGGCGCTGCGCGAGCAGGGGTTCGCGGAGCCGGTCGTCCTCGGGGAGAGCGCGCCGCTCGCGGTGCGCGTCGGCCCGCCGCTGCCGCTGCGCGGCGCGGTGCAGGTGGCCGAGCGGCTGCGCGCCGGCGGCCATCCGGTCCGCGTGGCGGCGCAGCCGGGCGAGGGGGCCCCGTTCGCCGTGCGGCACGGCAACTTCGCCACCGCCGACGAGGCCGCGGCGACGGCGCGGGAGCTCGCGCGCCTCGGCGTCCCGAGCCAGATCGTCCGCGCCCGGTAGGATGCCCTCCGGAGCGCGGCGGGGGAAGCGGGCAGCGGCCCTCGCCGAGCGCGCCCGCCGCGTGCGGCTGCTGGTCATGGACGTGGACGGCGTGCTCACCGACGGCCGCATGGTCCTGTCCGAGCGCGGCGACGAGCTCAAGTTCTTCCACACCCACGACGGCGTCGCGGTGGCGCTCGCCAAGCGCGCCGGGCTCAAGACGGCGCTCGTCACCGGCGAGACCAGCACGATCGCGAAGACCCGCGGCGACAAGCTCGGCGTGGACACGGTGGTGCTCGGCGCGCGCCGCAAGGGCGAGGTCCTCGACGCGCTCCTGGCGAGCTTCGGGCTGCCCGCGGCCGCGGCGGCCTGGATCGGCGACGACCTGCTCGACGTGCCCGCCCTCGAGCGCGTCGGGCTCGCGATCGCCGTCGCCGACGCGACGGGGCCGGCGAAGGCCGTCGCCCACCTGGTGACGCGTGCCCGCGGCGGCGCCGGCGCGGTGCGCGAGGCGGTGGAGCTCATTCTCGAAGCGCAGGGCGTGCGGCGCGCGATCGTGAACGGTTACATCCGCGACCACGGAGGCTCCCCGGCGCGCTGGCGCTAGGCCGGCCCGGCAGACGGCGCCATCCTCGACTACGGCTTCGCCCTCGTGCTCGGGCTCGTGGTGTTCATCGTCGTCTTCGTCCGCACCGAGCTGGCGATCGCGCTCGTGCTCCTGTCCATGCTCCTGTCCCCCGAGTTCGCGGTGGGCGGCGCCGGCGGCCTGGCCGAGAAGCGCCAGCTCGTCCTGCGCTCGGAGGACCTGCTGCTCGTCCTCATCGGGTTCAGCTGGCTCGCCAAGACCGCGGTCAACAAGGAGCTCGGGCTCGTGCTCAGCACGGCGCTCAACGGCCCGATCCTCGCCTACGCCGGGATCACGTTCTTCGCGACGCTGATCGGCTACGTCACCGGCACGGTGCGGACGGTCACGGGCTTCTTCTACGTGCTCAAGTACGTCGAGTACTTCGTCGTGTTCTTCATGGTCGTCAACAACCTGCGCGACCGCGAGCAGGCCTGGCGCCTCGTGGCCGTCGCGTTCGCCACCGCGATGGTCGTGAGCCTGATCGGCGTCGCCCAGATCCCGGGCGGGCAGCGCGTGTCCGCCCCCTTCGAGGGCGAGTCGGGCGAGCCCAACACCTTCGGCGGCTACCTGCTCCTCATGATGGCGCTGGCGGG
>JACPCH010000275.1 GCA_016179875.1 Candidatus Rokuibacteriota bacterium
GATCGAAGAGCCTGCGGAGATCCAGGACCGTCAGGACCCGCCCCCGGTGATTCACCACCCCGAGGACGACCGGCGGCGTGCACGGGACCGGCACCAGCTCCGGGAGCTGGACCACCTCGAGGACGTGAGCCGCGTCGATCCCGTAGCGCTCCCCGGCGAGTCCCAAGACCAGCAGGTCCAGGGTCTCGCCCTGGGCCGACGGCTCCTCGAGCGGCTTCGCCAGGGCCCGCGCGCGGTCTTGCAGGATACGCGCGGTCTCGTCGGCCGGGAGACTCTGGCTCATCGCGATTCCAGATACGCCTGCGCGGTCTCCAGGAGCCGGCCCGCGGTGAGGCCGTCGCCGGCCGCCAGCACCTCGCCGCGCGGGAGCGGGGTCAGGAGACCCACCACGGTCTCCATACAGCGCCGCCCTCGTCGGCGCTCACCCTGCCGCACGAGGAGGCACCCCATGAGGAAGTGAGCGGGGGCGGAGTCCGGGGCGAGATAGATCGCGTGACGCAGCGCCGCGAGCGCCGCCACGAGCTGGCCGCGCTCCTGGTGGATCGCGGCCAGGAGGAGATGGGCATCGGCGTTGAGCCGGTCCCGGGCCAGGGTCGTCTCGCACAGCTCGCGCGCCCGCTCGAGGTCGCCTTGATCCGCCAGGGCCCGTGCGTGTTGCAGACTGGTCGCGGCATCAGCCGGAGCCGGTGCAGCTCTCTCCGGTGGAGCTGCGGCGATCGGCGGTTGACGGACCGGCTCGGCCGCCACGTGCGGACTCGACGGCGCCGCGAGGTCGGGCAGGATCACATCGGGGCGCGCGGCCCCCGTCTTTCGATAGAAGATCGCGCCCGGGAAGTTCACGGCCGTGAGGGGGCTGAACAGCTCGCTGGAAGCTTCGGCCGGACCGACGACGAGCCAGCCGCCCGGCACGAGGGCGCGCTGGAGTCTGGCCACGGCCGCGCGCTGAGCCTCGTCGGTGAAGTACATGAGCACGTTCCGGCAGAGGATCAGATCCATCGCGACCGTGTTGGTGACGAGGCTCGGATACGCGTCCCCCGCCAGGTTGAGCGGGGCGAACGTGACGCCCGCGCGGATGTGCGGGTCCAGCTCGAAGCTCTCGTCCGGCAATCGACGGAAGTAGCGGTGGCGGACCCAGGCGGGGGTCTCCCGGAGCGCCCACTCGCGATAGCGTCCGCGCTGGGCGGCCTCGAGCGCTTTCCCGCTGATGTCCGTCGCGAGGATCGTCACGGTCCAGTCCGCACGGTCGGGAAGCAGACGGTCGAGGACCATGGCGATCGAGTACGGCTCCTCCCCCGTGGCGCAGGCGGCGCTCCAGAGGCGGAGGCGGTGAGCGCCCTCAGCCCGGCGCGACTGGACGAGAGCGGAGAGGACCTTCTGCTCGAGCGCCTCGAAGCAGCCGCCGTCGCGGAAGAAATATGTCTCGCCCACCGTGAGGTCGGCGGCCACCCGCCGCCACTCGTGACTGTCCGCCGGCAGCGCACCGAGCCACGCCAGGACCTCGTGGGGCGTCGTGGCCGGCCGTGATCGGAGCACGCGCGCCAGCCCGCGCTCGAGGTCAGCCCGCCGGCGCTCCGGGAAGTCCAGCCCGAGGCGGTCGGCGATCAGGTCCCGTGCCTGCTCGTAGAGCTGGACGGAGAGCTTCACGCCCCGCTCCCATCGAGCGCCTCGCTCAAGCGGCGCTCTTCGTCGGGCGAGAGAAACGCGTCCAGATCGTGGATGAACATGAGACCGTCGGGAAGTGCCACAACTCCGGCGACGTGCCCGATGCCCGGGAGGAGGGCCTCCGGGGGAACGACGCTCTCCGCAGCCACCTCGACGACGCCGAGGACCTCGTCGGCGGGGACCGCGAGCGTCCGCCGGCCCGCCCGGGCGATCACCAGGCGCGTGGTCACGCCGAAGTCCCGCGCCGGGAGCCCGAAGCGTCGCCTCACGTCCACGACGGGAACGATGGTCCCGTGGACGTTGATCACGCCCAGCGCGATGGCCGGCGACGAGGTCGAGCCGGCTCATCCGGGCTTCCGCACGGGCGCCGCGGCGATGAGCGGCGCCAGCGCGGCGAGATCGAGCGGCTTGCCCGCGATCTGGTCCACGCATCCACGCCGGTGCGCCGCCTGGCCGATCTCGTCGGCCCAGCCGGTGAGCAGAACGATGCGCGTCGTCGGGTCCAGGGCCTTGATCGCCTCCGCCACCTCCCAGCCGGTCATCTCGGGCATGCCGAGATCGGTAAAGACCCTATCATACCGATGGGTTCGGAACATGGCCACGCCCTCCGCGCCGCTCGCCGCCTGGTTGACACGATGCCCCTCCGTGGCGATCAGGAGCCCCATGAGCGAGGATAGGGCGAGCAGCCGACCACGAAGCCGCTCACTGCGGGACGGGCCGTCGCCATGACCTGCCGGAGCCACGGCTGATCGGCCAGAGAGACCGTGATGCCGGTCGGGACCTGGACCGTGCCCGCAAAAGGAAGCCCGTCAGCCGCAACCGCGATCAGGTTCTCCAGTTCGGGGTGTTGCGCGATGAGGTGACCGAAGCGTGCTTCGGCCTCCCGCACCTGGCGGCGTTGGACGGCGGGGGTCCGAACGAGGAGTTCCAGATGGCCGACGATCTGCTCGAGGAGCTGCTCCACCTGCGCGGCCGCCTGCGTGCTCGCGAGGGCCAGTTCGGCCTCAGCCTCCTCCGTGTGAATACGGACCTGCCACCTGGTCCAGAAGGCGAGGAAGAGCAGTACCGGAAGCAGAGTCGCCGCCCCCAGGGCCAAGAGCTTGCGCTTGATCGTCCAGCGAAAGCGCGCCACGCTCGCTACCCCGCCCGCGTGATGCGCGCGATCAGCCGGCGGATCTCCTCGGCGTCGAAGGGTTTGCTGAGGCTCGGAGCCCGGGCGCGATCCAGGAACTCGCGCGTCTCCGGGCTGAGCGTGTCCCCGGTGAGAAAGACGAGGCGCCGGACCAGATGCGGGTACTGCCGCTCCAGCTCTCGGTAGAGCCCGGGCCCGTCGAGCTCTGGCATGCGAACGTCGCTCAGGATGATGTCGTACGCTCCCTGGCGAAGGGCGTCGAGCGCGAAGGCGCCGTTGGCTGCCGTGGTCACGCGGTGCCCCTCGGCGGCGAGCATTTCGGCCAGGATGTTCGCCACCTCGGCCTCGTCGTCCACGACCAGGATCGCCTGTCCCGGCGTCGCGGGAAGGGCCTCTGCCGACGGTGCCGGCGGGCCGCCCGCGGGGGGACTCTGCACGGGAAGCTCGACGACGAAGGTCGCGCCGCGCCCCGGCTCGCTCGCCACGCGGATCGATCCCCCGTGGTTCTCGACGATCCCCTGGCACAGCGAGAGCCCGAGCCCGGTTCCCTGTCCGGGAGGCTTGGTGGTGAAGAACGGCTCGAAGATGCGTCCCTGGATCTCGGACGGGATGCCGGCTCCCGTGTCGCTCACTTCGAGGAGCACCCGGCGTCGCGCGGGATCGGCGCGCGTGACGAGCGTGAGCGTGCGCGGCGCGGCCACCTC
>JACPCH010000276.1 GCA_016179875.1 Candidatus Rokuibacteriota bacterium
GTAGGGCGCGCCGCCGAACGTGTTGGTCGAGACGAGATCGGCGCCCGCGTCCAGATACGCCGCGTGGATCGTCCGCACGACGTCGGGCCGCGTGAGGTTCAGGTGCTCGTTGCACCCGTCGTAGCGGCCCCCCCCGAAGTCGTCCGCGGTGAGGCCCGCCGCCTGGAGCATCGTGCCCATCGCCCCGTCGAGGACCAGGATGCGCTGGCCGAGCGCGTCGCGCAGCGCCGACATGGAGGTATAGTAGCGCACATGACCACTCCGGCCCTCTCACTCGACGGCGTCCGCGTGCTCGATCTCTCCCGCGTGCTGGCCGGCCCCTTCTGCGGCGCGCTGCTCGGCGACCTGGGCGCCGACGTGGTCAAGGTGGAGGACCCGCAGGCGGGCGACGAGTCGCGCACCTGGCCGCCCCACAAGGACGGCGAGGCGGCCGGCTACCTCGTCAACAACCGGAACAAGCGCGGCATCGTGGTGGATTTAAAGGCGCCCGAGGGCGTCGAGGTGGTGCGGCGGCTGGCGCGCCGGGCCGACGTGGTGATCGAGAACTTCCGCACCGGGACCATGGAGGAATTCGGCCTCGGCTACGAGAGCCTCGCCGCCGAGAACCCGCGCCTGATCTACTGCTCGGTCTCGGCGTTCGGCCGCACCGGCCCGCGCGCCGAGGGCGCCGGCTACGAGGCGCTGATGCAGGCGTTCAGCGGGATCATGTCGATCACCGGCGAGCCGGGCGGCCCGCCGGTGCGGTGCGGCGTGTCCTTCCTCGACCTGACGACCGGCATCCTGTGCGCGTTCGGCGTGGTCAACGCGCTCCTGCACCGCGAGAAGACCGGCCTCGGCCAGCGCGTGGACGGCTCACTGCTGGAGACCGCGATCGGCCTGCTGAACTTCCAGGTCGAGGGGTACCTGCTGGCCGGGATCGTGCCGAAGGCGCTCGGCTCGGCGCACCCGGCGCTGTCGCCGTACCGTAACTTCCGCTGCCGCGACGGCCAGTGGGTGTTCATCGCCGGCGCCAACGACCGGCTCTGGCGGCGGCTGGTGACGGCGCTGGGCCTGCCGGCCATGGCCGACGACCCGCGCTTCGCGATCAACGTCGAGCGCGTCAAGCACCGGAGGGAGCTGGAGGAGGCCCTCGAGGCGGCGATCGCCCGCCACGATCGGGACGCGCTCCTCCCGCTCCTGGATGAGGCCGGCGTGCCGGCGGCGCCGGTGAACACCGTGGACCAGGTGCTGAACGACCCGCAGACCGCGACGCGATCCGTGATCCGAACAATGCGGCACCCGAAGCTCGGCGAGATCCCCGTGGTCGGCATGCCGCTGAGCTTCTCGCGGCTCACCCCCGACGTGCGCCGCCACGCCCCCGGGCGCGGCGAGCACACCGACGAGGTCCTGGCCGAGGCCGGGTACGCCGCGGCCGAGATCTCCGACCTTCGCGCCAGGAAGGCTGTCGTCTAGTCAGGCCGTCGTCTAGAGAGAGGAGTCCGACCATGGCACGTCTCGAGATCCTGAGCCCCGTGGCGACAACGGTCGAGCATTCGGTCAAGCCGGCCCGCCGGCCGTCGGACCTCGACGGCCTCAAGATCGGCCTCTACTGGAACATGAAGGCCGGCGGCGACGCCGCGCTCGACCGGACGGAGCAGCTCCTGCGCGGGCGGTTCCCGAAGGCGACATTCCGCCGCTACACGGGCTCGGTCGGCTGGCTCATGCGTCACTGCACGGCGGAGGACGCCGACCGCATCGCCTCCGAGGTGCACGCCGTCGTCGGCACGACCGCGGACTGAGGCTCCTGCACGTCGTGGGGTGCCCACGACATGGTCGAGATGGAGCGGCGGGGGGTCCCGACGGTCCTCTTCACCGCGCAGACGTTCGTGCACGACGCCCACCGCAGCGCCGCCAGCTTCGGCCTCGCGGGCCTGCCGCTCGCCGTCGTGCCGCTGCCGTTCACCAACCAGAAGCCCGAGGACGTCCACCGGATGGCCGGGGCGGGCGACGACCTGCTCGACGCCTGGGGCCGTCTGCAGGCCGACTTCCTGAAGCGCGGCTGGGGCGACGGCTTTCCGCTGGTGGCGCCGACCGAGCGCGCGGTGGCGGCGATGCTGCGTGGAACGAAGCGCGCGCCGGGCGACCAGGTCGCGGTCCTCGAGCCCGGCTTCGGCATCGCCACCGTCGAGAAGCTCGCGATCAACGCGGTGATGGCCGGCTGCGGGCCCGAACACCTGCCGCTCCTGATCGCGGCGGTGCGGTGCCTGGCCGAGCCGAAGATGTACATCCGCAACAAGGCCATGTCCACGGGGCCGCACGCGCCCCTCGTGCTGGTGAACGGCCCCAAGGGCCGCGTCGCCAACCTCAACTCGGGCATGTGCGCCCTCGGCCCGGGCGCGCCGTCGGCCAGCAACACGGTGCTCGGCCGGGCCGTCCGGCTCGCCATGATGAACGTCGGCCACACCTACGTCGGCGTCTCCGACATGGACACGATCGGCTCGCCGGTGAAGTACAGCTGCTGCTGCGCCGAGAACGAGGCCGAGAGCCCGTGGGAGCCGTATCACGTCACGCGCGGCTTCGCCAAGGAGGCGTCCACCGTCACCGTGCACTTCGTGTACGGGATCTGCGAGCTGCACGACTTCAAGTCCACCACGCCGGAGGACCTGGTCCGGGTGTTCGCGACGGCGGCCACCAACGTGGCCCAGGTGGGCACCGGGCTCTGGCTTATCGGCCGGCGCGTCGACCCGCGGTCGAAGACCGAGGAAAAGGAGCACAACACGCTGTTCATCTGCCCCGAGCACGCCCAGATCTTCGTCAAGGCCGGCTGGGGGCGGCGCCAGATCCAGGAGGCGCTCTACCGCGAGGCGCGGCTGCCGTTCAAGACGATGATGCTCAACAAGGAGCCGCAGGCGATGGCGGCGTCGCATCCGGAGCTTTCGTGGATGCACGACCATCCCGACCTGCCGATCCCCGTCGTCGAGGATCCGGCCTGCTTCGACATCGCGGTGGTTGCTTCGACATCGCGGTGGTGGGCGCCGCCGCCGGGCGCGGCACGTACTTCTACGGGGCGGGGGAGCCGGTCACGATGCCGGTCGAGGACTGACAGGGCCACGCGACACCGGGCACTTGCGCTCTTGACACTTGCGGTCGTGCTCGCCGCCGCGCCGGCGGCGGCGCAGCTCTACCGCTGGACGCACGCCGACGGGACCGTGCACTACACGGCCGACCTCAACGCGATCCCGCCGGCCTACCGCGACGCGGCCAGCCTGCTCGCCCACCCCCAGGCTCGCCCCGCCCCGCCGCCCGGGCCGCCCGAGGCCGCCACGATCCGGGTGGACCCTCGCGCGCCCCTCACCGTCGGCGTGCGCCTGAACGGCGTGCCTCTCACGCTCGTCGTGGACACCGGCGCCGAGCGCACGGTCATCTCGCCGGCGGCCCTCGAGCGCGCCGGCTTCGGCGGGCTGCCGGGGCGGCCGATCCAGATCCTCGGTGTCACCGGCACGGCGACGGCGCAGCTCGTGACGGTGCCGCTGCTCGACGTCGCCGGCGCCCGCATCGGGCCGCTCGCCGTCATCGCCCACGCGCTCCCAGTCGCGGGCCGGAGCGAGCCGGTGGACGGCCTCCTCGGCCGCGACGTCCTCGACGCCTTCACGCTCACCGTGGACACCGCCTCCGGCCGCGCCACGCTCACCCTGCGCTGAGCCGCCTTCGGCGGGCGTCACGCCGGGCGGATTGTCCCACGCGCGGGTGCGCGCTATAGTTGGCGCCGCGAATAGCAGGTGGGTGGCGGCCCTCAAGCGTGCGCGCCGCGTTTCGGGGCAAACACGCCAAGATATGCTGCGTGGCGTCGCAGCCTATCGCGGTTCCGACGGCGTCGCCCGGAGCAGCGTAAGAAGGCGAGAATAAAGAAGTGATGGCGCAGAACGCGGGTGTGGATAGTTTCGCGATAGGCTGCAGAACCGCGCAGTGTCTGCGGTGTTATGCAGACCAGCCTATCCTGCAGCCGAATTCTAGTTGAACTAAACCGCTGACGCGGTAGGTCGAAGAGCGCGCCCTCGCCGGCGTTTTTCTCCCGTCTGCCGCCGTGCCGTCCGCTCGCTCAGAATCCCCTTCATCCCACTCACCGATGGAGGTGTCTTATGAGCGAGCTCCGGATCCGCATGATCCGCGACATGGCCCTGCGTGGGTTCTCGCCGCGCACCCACGAGGCGTACATCGCCGCCGTGGTGAAGCTGGCGCGGTACTACCACCGGGC
>JACPCH010000024.1 GCA_016179875.1 Candidatus Rokuibacteriota bacterium
TGCCCCAGCCGAGGGCGACGCGCTCGACGCCCGTCAGGAAGAACGCGCTGTCGGCGCCGAGCTCGCGGGCCAGCACGACCGTGGCGAGGTCCTTCTCGATCACCGCCTCGATGCCGCGCATGCCGTCGTCGGTCTCGATCACCGGAATGCCGCCGCCGCCCACGGCGATCGGGATCATGCCGGCCTCGACGAGCGTGCGGATCATGGGCGCCTCCACGACGCGCACGGGCCGCGGCGACGGCACCACGCGGCGCCAGCCGCGGCCGGCGTCCTCGACCACGTCCCAGCCGTACTCCTTGGCGAGCCGCGCCGCCTGCGCCTTCCGGTAGAACTGGCCGATCGGCTTGGTCGGGTGCTTGAACGCCGGGTCGTCGGCGTCCACCACGACCTGGGTCACCACGGCGGCGACGCGCTGGCGCATGCCGCGCTGGCGCAGCAGGTTGCCGAGCACCTGCTGGATCGCGTAGCCCAGGCTGCCCTCGGTCTCGGCGACGCACAGGTCGAGCGTGAGCGCCGGCATGATGAGCTTGGAGATCTCCATGCGCAGCATCTCCTCGCCCACCTGCGGCCCATTGCCGTGGGTGAGCACGAGGCGGTGGCCGGCGGCCAGCAGGTCGAGCAGCGGCGGCAGCGACTGGGCCAGCGCGTCGAACCACTCGCTGGCGGCGCCGGCGCCGTCCTCGCTCTTGAGGGCGTTGCCGCCGATGGCGGCGACGATCAGGCTCACGGCGCGGGCTCCGCGAGCGCGGCGAGGGCCTCGAGCGCCCGCTCGAAGCAGGCGAGCGGCGCGCGCGCCACGCCGGCGCCGATCTGGCCGGTGCCGGCCTGCTTGCCGGCGATCCCGGTGTTGATGAGCGGCGCGATCCCGGTCTCGAGCACGCGCCGGACGTCGATTCCGGCGGGGACCCCGCGCTCGTCGAGCGCGGGGATGCGGAAATGCGGGTGCTCGTCGTGGCATATCTCGCTGATCTCCTCGGTCACGGCGCGCGCCTCGGCCACGCCGCCCGCGCCGACGACGATCGTCTCGACGATGGCGCTGTCGCCCATGTCGGGGTTGGCGTCGTCCGCGGTGAAACCCGGGAAATAGAGACCCACGGGCGTCTCGACCGGCGCGGTGAGCCAGCGGTCGCCGAGCCCCGAGACGCGCAGGCCGAAGTCGGTGCCGTTGCGCGCCATCGCCGTGACGAGCGTCGAGCCGGCGACGCCGCCGGCCGGGTCGGCCAGGGCCTTGCCGGCCGCCATGGCGACGTTCAGGAAGAACTGGTCGTTGCCGGCCACGAACTCGGCGAAGCGGGCGACGGCGTGGTGCCGGTCGCCCACGCGCGCCACGTGGGGCATGAGCGCGCGGGCGAGGAGCGCGGAGGCGGCGACGTTGCGCTGGTGCATCTCGTCGCCCATGCGGAGCGCCTGGGCCATGAGCGGGCGCAGCTCGATGCCGCCCGCGGCGCGCAGCGCGGCGCCGAGGAGGGGGCCGGCCTCCGTGTGGAGCCAGCGCAGGCGCGCCAGCACCGCGTCGTCGTTGGCGCCGAAGCGCAGCACCTTGCCGAGGCCCTCGTTGATCGTCGCGTGCGCGCGGTTGCCGTGGGCGCGGTTCTCGACGACGAGGACGGGCATCGCCGGCGTGATCAGGCCCGTCATCGGCCCGACCGCGCGCCAGTGGTGGCACGGCTCGAGCCTCACGCGCCCGTCGGCGACCAGCGCCGCCGCCGCGTCGTCGTTGGCGGCCCAGCCCTCGTAGCGGATCGCGCAGAGGACGGCGGCGCGCATCGGCGCGCACGCGCGCGCCCAGTCGAGCGGCGGGCCGGCGTGGAGGACCGTGCGGTCGGGCAGCTCGAGCGCCTCGCGCGCGGGCCGGCAATCCACCAGCACGGGGGTGCCGTTCACGAGCCGCGCGAACGCCTCGGCGTTGGCGCTCTCGATCGCCGCCCGCTGCACCTCCAGGCGCGCCAGCAGCTCCGCGACCCGCGGGGACGCGGCCGGCGGCCGCCAGTCCACGTTGACGGCGGGGACGCCGAGCATCGCCAGCGTCTCCGCGAACAGCTCGAGCCCGACGTTCACGACGCGGGGCGCGTCGGCGAGCAGGCGTCGGCCGGTCCCGGTCACGGGCCCCATCCTACGCCCGCGCCGGGAGCCCGGCGACGAACGCCTCGAGCGCCTCGACGAAGCACGACACTGGCGCCTCCGCGAGGCCGGCGCCGATCTGGCCGACGCCCGCCTGGCGATGGGCGATGCCGGTGTCGATCACGGGCACGATGGACGTCTCGACCACCTTGCGGACGTCGATGCCGAGGGGCGTGCCGCGGAAGTCGAGCGCCGGGATCCGGAACGTCTCGTGCTCGCCGAGCGTGATCTCGTACATGCGCTCGGTGGTCTCGACCGCCAGCCGCGGCGTGCCGCCGACGAACTGGACGATCGCCGGCGCCGCCGCGAGCGCGAAGGCGCCGAGGCCGGCCGTCTCGGTGATCGCGGAGTCGCCGAGGTCGGGGTTGGCGTCGTCGGGCCCGTAGCCCGGGAAGTAGAGGCCCTGCACCTTCGGCGCGGGCGCCGTGAACCAGCGGTCGCCCGTGCCCGACACCCGAATGCCGAACTCGGTGCCGTTGCGGGCCATCGCCGTCACGAGGGTCGAGCCGGAGAGGCCGTGGGCGGGGTCGAGCGTGGCCTTGCACGCAGCCATGGCGACGTTGAGGAAGAACGAGTCCGAGGCGCCCATGAAGGCGAGCGCCCGCTCGACGTCGCCCTGGCGCGTCGTCGCGAGCTTCGGCGCCAGCGCGCGGATCAGGAGCGAGGTGGCCGCGGTATTCCGGTTGTGGGCCTCGTCGCCCATCGTGAGCGCGCGGGCGATCAGGCTCGCGACGTCCACGCCGCCGGCGCGCCGGAGCGCGTCGTCGAGGAGCGGCGCCAGCTCGCGGTTCATCCACTGAAGGCGCTCGAGCACCGAGGCGTCGTGGGCGCCCATGCGCAGCACCTTGCCCTGGCCCATGTTGATGGTCGCGTAGGCTTCCGCGCTGAACGGCTCGTTCCGCACGAGGTACACGGCCATGGACGGCGTGACGATGCCGGCCATCGGTCCGACCGCGCGGTGGTGGTGGCACGGGTCGAAGCTGAGCGCGCCGGACTCCGCGAGCCCGATCGCCTCTCCAGGGGTCTGGGCCCAGCCCTCGAAGAGCGAGGCGCCGATGACGGCGCCACGCATCGGCCCGCACATCCGCTCCCAGGCGACCGGCGGGCCGGCGTGGAGCACGGTGCGCTCGCCGAGCCCCGGCACCACCTCGCGCGCCGGGCGGAGCCCGACGAGCGTGGCGGTCCCGGCCTGGATCCTCCGCAGGGCCTCGCGGTTCGCCTCGCCGATGGTCATGGGTGTTGGGGCAGGATCCGATAGTACATCGGCGCCGGCCGCGTCAGCGCAGGTGCCTGGAGAGGCCCGCCAGCCGCTCGGCGACGAGCATCAGGAGGAGCGTCAAGACGATGAGCACCGCCGACACCGACGCCGCGCGTACGTCGAGATGGGTGTCGATGATCTGCCAGAGATGGATCGGCAGGACCTCGGTGCGGGCGTCCGAGAGGAAGAGCGAGACCGGGATGTTGTCGAAGGATGCCATGAAGGCGATGAAGGCCCCGGCCCCGATCCCGCGCCCGATCATGGGCAGCGTCACGCGCCGGAACGTGAAGAGCGGCGAGGCGCCGAGGCTCGCCGAGCTGTCGAGCAACGCCGGGTCGAGCTGGGCCAGGCTGGCGATCGTCGTCCGCAGCACGAACGGGACGCACACGACGATGTGGCCCACGGTCAGGGTGGCGAGCGACAGCTCGACGCCGAGGAGGCTCACATACATGAGGGCGGCGAAGCCGAACGCGAGCCCGGGAAGCAGGAGCGGCGACATGAACAGCGAGTCGAGCGCGTGCGCCCACCACGCCCGGCTCCGGCCGATGGCGAGCGCGCCCGCGGTGCCGAGCGCGACCGACGCGGCCGTCGCCATCACGGCGACCTCCAGGCTGTTCCACGCCGCGCGCCGCATCTGGTCGGCGCCGAGGAGCGCCGCGTACCAGCGGAGCGAGTAACCGTCGGGCGGGAACTTGAGCGATTCCGAGGCGGTGAACGACGTCAGGATCACGATCACCGTCGGGAAGAGCAGGAAGAAGACGGTGACGGCGGTCAGGCCGCCCATCACGAGCCGGAAGGACCACGCGTCGAAGTCGAGCCGTGCGCGTTCAGGCATACGTCCGCGCGCGGCGCGTCCGGCCCAGAAGGTTGAACAGGGAGACGACGAGCAGGACCGACGCCATGAACACGACGGCCGCGGCGGCGGCGAGCGGCCAGTTCTGCGCGCCCGTTGCCTGCTGGTAGATGAAGAGCGGCATGTAGAGGAGCCGCGCGCCCCCGATCAGCGTCTGGGTGATGAAGGCGGTGGCGGCGGCGGCGTAGACGAGGATGCACCCCGCGACGATGCCGGGCAGGCTGAGCGGCACGACGACACGCCGGAACGTGCGCCACCGCCCGGCGCCGAGCGCCAGGGAGGCGTCGGCGAGGTTCGGGTCGATCTTTTGCAGCGTGGTGACCAGCGGCAGGACCATGAGCGGCATCTGCACCTGGGCGAGGACGACCACCACGCCCACCTCGCTGAAGAGGAGCCGGAGCGGCTCCTCGGCGAGCCCGAGGGCGAGCGCCGCCTTGTTGAGAACGCCCTGACGCCCGAGGATCACGATCCAGGCGAACGTCCGCACCACGACGCTCGTGAGGATCGGCAGGATGACGACGAAGAGAAGCAGCGCCCGCAGCCGCGGCCGGACCCGCGCCGTCACCCACGCGAGCGGATACCCGAGAACGAGACACAGGACCGTGGCCTTCGCTCCCAGCAGCAGCGTGTCGCTCAGCGTGCGGAGATTGAAGGTGTCGCCGAGGACCACCCGGTACTGGCGGAGCCCGAACGTCACCATCTCGGGCTCCGCGAACAGGCTGACGACCGCGAGGACGCCGAGCGGGGCCAGGAAGAAGCCGGCGAAGACGGCGGCGAGTGGCAGCGCGAGCCACCACTCGCCGCGCGCGCCCGCGCCGGCCCGTTCCGTCACAACCGGATCTCGCGGTTGAACCGGTCGATCCATTCCGACCGCCTCGGGTTGATCTTCGCCCAGTCGTGGAAGACGAGCTTCGACAGGCGGTCGTGGGTCGGGGCGATCTTCGTGATGGCGCCAGCGAGCGTCACCTTCCGGTTGGTCGGGATGACGTCGAGCGGCGGCTTGTGCATCTCGGCCTGGACCTCCGGCGAGATGTGGAGGTCGATGTACTGAAAGGCGAGGTCGGGCTTCACCGCGCCCTTGACGACGTGCATGCTGGTGCGCCAGGCCGCCGCGCCCGACTCGGGGACGACGAACTCGATGTCCACGCCCTTGCCACGGAGCGTCTGGGTGAAATTGAAGTTGTACGGGGCGATGTCGATCTGCTCCTGCTGCCACAGGGTCGCGTAGGCGCCCAGGTTCGCGCCGATCGCACCGACGTTGGGGAGGAGCGACCGGAGCGCCTTGAAGGCGGGCTCGACGTCGGTCTCGCTCCCGCCGTTGACGCGCGCCAGCTCGACGAGGAAGGCGATGCCGAGGCTCGAGTTGAGCGCCGTGAGGCCGACGCGGCCCTTGTAGGCCGGGTTCCAGAGGTCGCCCCAGGACCTGGGCGGCGTCTTCACCCGCTTCGGGTTGTAGCTGATGCCGACGATCTGCATCGTGACCCGCGGCCCCCACTCGTCCTGGAACGGTGGCAGCAGGTCCTTGAAGTGCCGCGAGCGAGCGACCGGGTACTTGTCGAAGAGGTCGAGCTTGACGGCGTCGAGCAGCGGGCCCTCGTCCAGGATGGCGACGTCGAACGGGGGCTTGGCGCCCTTGGCCGCCTGGAGCTTCGAGACCTGGTCGGTGGCGAGCAGGATCGTCTGGGTGACGTTCACACCCGTCGCCCTCTTGAACGCGGGCGCGAGGATGTTCCGGTGCGCCTCGCTCCAGGTCCCGGGGAACGTGGCGGCCACCAGCCCCTCCTGCGCGGCGGCGTGCCGCGGGGCGCCGGCGAGCGCGCCGGCGGCGGCGGCTGATCCGAGCAGTTGGCGTCGAGTCATCGTCCGGTCAGTCATCACGCATCTCCTCTTTCCCGGTCCTCCTCGGGGAAGACCGCGCACGCATCGGGCGAGACCACTTCGCAGTGAACGCGGTCGCCCGGCCGGAGAGCCGGCTCGCCCGCCTGCCTGACCGCCATGACCTTGATCGCGGAGCCATCCCCCAACTCCACCTCGTGGATCGTCAGCGAGCCGAGCGGGAGCACGGCGCGCACGGTCGCCGCGAGGCGGTCGCGGGCAGGCCCCGCCGCGAAGCCGAGGCGCTCGGGACGGACCGTCACCACGACGCCCGCGCCGGGCGCGAGCTCGGGCCCGACCGGGCAGGGCAGGACGGCGCCGCAGTCGAGCGCCACGGCCGCGCCCCCGTCGGCGACGCGGCCGCGCAGGAGGTTCGCGGCGCCGACGAACGTGTTCACGAACAACGTGGCCGGCCGGTCGTAGACCTCCGTCGGCGAGGCGAACTGCGCGACGGCGCCGCGGTGCAGCACGGCGATGCGGTCGGCGATCGAGAGCGCCTCCTCCTGGTCGTGGGTCACGAGGATCGAGGTGATGCCGGCCTCGCGCTGGAGCCGCTTGACCTCGATTTGCATGTCGATGCGCAGGTTCTTGTCGAGGGCCCCGAAGGGCTCGTCGAGGAGAAGGATCTGCGGCTCGACGGCGAGCGCGCGGGCGAGCGCCACGCGCTGCTGCTGGCCGCCCGACAGCTCGCGCGGGTAGCGCTCGGCGAAGGCCTCCATGCGCACGAGCCCGAGCATCGCGGCGACCTGCTCGCGGATCCGGCCCCGCGGCATTCCGCGCGCCTCGAGGCCGTACGCGACGTTCTCGGCCACGGTCATGTGCGGGAACAGGGCGTAGTTCTGGAACACGATGCCGACCCGCCGATGGTTCGGCGGCAGAGGATCCACGGGCGCGCCGTCGATCAGGACGCACCCGGCGCTCTGGCGCAGGAACCCGCCGATCACCCGAAGGAGCGTCGTCTTCCCACAGCCCGACGGCCCGAGCAGGCAGACCAGCTCGCCCGCCTTGATCTCGAGCGTCACGTCGCGCACCGCGACGACCGGGCCGAAGCGGTGAGTCACGCCGTCGAGCGTCAGGGTGTGCCCGCGACTCATGACGCGAGGTCCGTCGCGTGGTGCGTCCGCGTGTTGCGGACGACGATGCGCCCCCGGCGGATCACGTAGAGCTTCTCGACCTGGTCGGCGAGCGCCTCCGCGGGCGACGCCGCGTCGAGCAGCACGAGGTCGGCCTGCTTGCCGACCTCCACCGCGCCGCGGTCGCGGAGCCCCATCAGCGCCGCCGGCCGCGCCGTGACCATGTCGAGCGCCGTCGCGAGGTCGTCCAGGGTGTCGAGGTGGGCGGTGAGGGCGCCGAGCCACGCCTGCTCCAGCATGTCGGCCGCGCCGAATGTGACGAAGGCGTCGCGGATGTTGTTCGACGCGAACACGACGTTGACGCCGGCGGCGAGGAGATCGCGCACCCGCGGGATGCCGCGGCGACTGTTGACGGCATCGGCCATGCCCTGGCGGTACAGCTCGCTCGCCGGCAACGCCGCCACCGACACGCCGGCCTCGGCGAGCGCCTCGGCGATCGGGGCGAGCGCCTCGGCGGTCAGCGCGCTCGAGCTGGCGAAGTGGCCGATGGCGACGCGGCCCCCGAGCCCGACGGCGCGCGCGTGCTGAGCGATCAGCGGCGCCTCCCACTCGACGGGCGCGCGCAGGTCGTCGATCGAGAGGTCGGCGTGGATGTCCACGCCCGCGCCCGCCTCGACCGCGAGGCGGAACCCCTCGGCGATGTGGGCGCGGTGGTCGGCATCGAGCGGGCCGCCGCCGACGAGGTCGGCGCCCTGCCGGAGGGCCTCGCGCATCAGCTCGATCGCCCGTGGGTTCGACACGAGCCCCTCCTGGGGGAACGCCACGATCTGCACGTCCACGAGCGGCGCCCACTCGCGCTTGAGCGTCACGAGCGCCTCGAGGGCCAGGAGGCCGATGATCGGGTCCACGTCGCACTGGGCGCGGATCGCCGTGGTGCCGTGCCGCAACGCGCGCTCGAGCGTGAGCCGCCCGCGCGCCAGCAGATCGTCGCGCGTGTAGCCGGCCTTGATCGCCCGCATGGCGGAAACGGCCTCGGCGACGGCCAGGTTCCCGACGCCGAGCCCTGCCCGGTCCATGACGAAGGTCTTGTCGACGTGGAGGTGAGCGTCGATGAAGGCGGGCGTGAGCAACCGTCCGTCGGCCTCTATGGTGACGGGGTCCGCGCGCCCGGTTTGAGCCGTGGGTGGCCTGATCGAGGCGCCCGTGGCGCCGAGGCGCCCGACCCCGGTTGGCGCGACGTTGCGGATGATGCCGTCCACGACGACAACGTCGTGGCGCCCCGGCCTCCGGGCGAGCGCGGCGCCGCGGATCGTCAGCGCGGCGCGCTCGCGGAGCTCGACCGGCGCGGCGCGCTCGCTCGTCCGGTGGTTCTCGCTGACGAGCCGCCCGTCCTTGAAGACGGCGAGTTTCTCGGCGTGGTCCACGACGGCCTCGGCGAACGTGGGCGCGTCGAGGACCACGAGATCGGCGGGCGCCCCGGGCTCGACCCGCGTGGGCCCCGTGAGCATCGTGCGGAGCTGCTCGAGCGCTCGCGGCACGCCCATGTGCGAGGCGTAGCCCGCGATCCACGCCGCGGCCAGCGGGTCGGCCGCGCCGCCGAGCCGGACTTCCACGCCCGCGGCGACGATCTCGCGCAGGCGCGGCAGGCCGCGCCGCGCCGCCGCGCGATCGGCGCGGCCGCCGCGGCCGAGCGCGTCGTGCGGGCAGATCACCAGCGCGATCTGCCGCGCCGCCAGCTCGGCGAGCAGCGGCGCCGCGTCGTCCCGGTGGACGGCGGCGAGGGCGCTGACGTCGACCACGCGTACGAGGTCGCGGAGCCGCGCCCGCGCGAGCGCCTCGAGCGCGCGCGGCAGCGCCAGCGCGTCGAGGCCGACACGCGAGGGCGGCAGCTCGCGGTCGAGCGCCAGGTCGAGCGGCAGCGCGGCGTCCCGGAGCCACGCGAGCAGCTCGTCGAATCCGGGCGCCGCGATGTCGTCTCTGCCCGGCGCCGCCTCGATCGCGTCGGCGCCGGCGCGCCGGGCCTCGTCGAGCAGGTGCCGGAAGCGCTTCGGCTGGACGAGCCGTCCGGCCGGCAGCGCGAGCGCCAGCTCGACCGCGAGCCGCTCCGCGTGCCGGGCGCGCACGCGGGCGAGCAGGCGCAGCGGCCCCAGCGGCTCGTCGGCCTCCATCGTCACCGACAGCCGGAGCCGCGTTGTGCCATGACGCACGGCGCGCTCGAGCGCGACCGCCGCCCAGCCCTCGAGCTCGGGCGGCGCGGCGGCGACCGGCAGGCGGGCGTTGACGAATCCCGGCAGGAGAAGCCGGCCGCGGGCGGCGAGTTCGCGCCGCGCGGGCGCGTCGAGCCGGGGCGCGACGGCGGCGACTCGGCCGCCGGCGAGCGCCACGTCGCACGTGTCGTCGCGGCCGGTCAGCCGGCAGCCCCGGACGATGATCTCGTGCATCGGAGAGCGCGACGATACCACACCCCGGGTGGTCGGGCGAAAGCCGGCGATTCGGCGTCCGCGGCGGCGGAGAACGACCTCAGGATCGTCCGGCCGTGCCGGGAGGGTCGTCGGCTAGCTTGCCGCGACGGGTCGGTCGTCCTCCGTCCGGGCCAGGAGCGCGGCGAGCCGTGGGTCGCCGCCCGCGGGTGGCCGCCACTCGATCTGGACGACCGGGACACCGAGGGCGGCCAGCGTGTCGGCGAAGAGCTCGAGCCCGACGCTGACGACGCGCGTGTCGCCCCCGAGCAACGGCCGCGCGGCCATCAACGCCGGGACACCACGACGCGCGCAGCCAGGCGCGCGGCCTGGGCGTTCGACGGCAGGACGATCACGCCCGCGGCTTCGAGCGCCGCCGTCTGCGCCGCCAGCCCCTGAGGGTCGCCGGCGGTGCCACACACCGAGGCGACGACCGCCAGGCCGCGCCCCGCGGCCGCGGCCGCGCGCCGCGCGTTGCGGATCGCCGGGAGGATCTCGCCCGCCGGGTCCCCGTGGGCGCCGTAGCCGAGGACGAGGTCGAGCAGGAGCACCGCCGTTTCCGGGTCGCCGCCCTCCCGCTCGATCCACTCGCGCCGCACGGTGCCGTCGATCATCGGGTGCGGCCGCCCGACGGTGAAGACGTCCTCGCCGAGGTCCACGACGCGGTGGCCGCTCCCGCCCCCCGTGACGCCCGGCGCCACGTCGGCGAGGCACGCCTTCAGGAGGCCGATCGCCTCGTAGGCGAGGGTGCCGCCGCAGTACACGCCCCGGACGAACCGCTGGCCCGGGCCGAGGCGGTTCGCGGCCCGCTCGACGAGACGCGTGACGGCCTCGGGCGGCTGCGTGAACTCGGCGGGCACGTGCGTCGTGCCGCGGGCCAGCGCCACCGCCGCCAGGGCGGCGTCCTCCAGCGTGGGCGCCGTGCCGGCCGCCGGATCGCCGAGGAAATACGCCACGCAGGGCTTGCCGAGCCGGTCGAGCCGGGCGCGGAGACTCTTCGCGGTCGTCCGCCCGGGCGCCTTGCCGAGGACGCAGATCACGGCCGTCGCGGGGTCGGCCGCGAGCGCGGCGAGCGCCGGCTCCATCATGAGCCCGCCCACCTCGTCGGAGAGGTCGCGCCCGCCCACGCCGATCGCCTGCGAGATTCCCTCGCCGGCCGCGGCGATGTGACAGGTGACGGCCTGGAGCCCGGTGCCGGAGGCCGCCGCGACGCCGATGCGGCCGCGCGGCACCGCGTTGGCGAAGCCGAGCGGCACGCCGTTGACGATGGCCGTGCCGCAGTCCGGTCCCATCAGGAAGAGGCCGCGCTCCCGGGCGAGGCGCTTGAGGGCGACCTCGTCGTCGAGGGGGACGTTGTCGCTGAAGAGCATCACGTGGAGCCCCGCGACGAGCGCCTTGCGCGCCTCGGCCGCGGCGTAGGCGCCGGGCACGGAGATGAGCGCGAGCGTGGCCCCGGGCAGCGCGCGGAGCGCCCCCGCGAGCGAGCGCGGTCTCGCCGCGGCGCCGGACGCGGTCGCCGCGCGCCGCGCGGTGAGCGCCGTCTCGGCGGCGGCGCGCGCCGCCTCCGCCGCCGCGCGCGTGCCGGCGGCGACGGCGACGACGAGGTCGGTCGGCCCCGCGGCCTCGCCCTCGGCCGTGAGGAGCCCGGCGTCCTTCAGGAGCGCCAGGTTCTGGGGCGTGCCCATCATCACCGCCGCGCGCGTCACGTCCGACACGGCCTCCATGTCCCGGGTCAGGCGCATGAGCGTGACGGAGTCCTGGTAGAAGCTCTTGCGCACGAAGTTCCAGAGCGGCACGGAGACCGCGACTACAGGCGTGTCGGCGAGGCGAGCTCGCGAAGCTCGCGCCCGTCGAGGCCGGCCAGGAGTGCCTGGAGCAGACGCACCGCCTGCTCGAGGTCGGAGAGCTTCGCGAGCTCGCACGGGGAGTGGGCGCAGCGGCGCGGGATGTAGAGGCCCGCGGTCGGCACGCCGTGGCCGGTCGGGGCGATGCCGCAGGCGTCGGTCCACGTGCGCGCGATGTCGAGCTGGTGCGGCACGCCGGCCGCGTCGGCGAGGTCCTGGGCGCGCTCGAAGAGGCGGCGATCGTAGGCCGTGCCCGTCATGGACCCGCTCATCCACTCCCAGGCGCGCAGCACCGGCCCCCCACCGCACACCTGCGTGGCGCGGGCGCGGGGCGTGCCCGGCTCGGCGCCGGCGACCGTGTCCACGCTGATCGCGACGTGGGGGCGGAGCGTCTGCGCGGCGACGCGGGCGCCACGCGAGCCGACCTCCTCCTGCGCGGCGCCGACCACGTGGATGTCGAAGTTCCGCCGCGGGAGATCGCGGAGCGCCTCGAGCACCACGGCGAGCCCCGCGCGGTCGTCGAGCGCCTTCGAGGCCACCCAGCCGCCCGCGAGCTCCTGGAAGTTCGGTTTGAACGTGATGAGGTCGCCGATCCTCACGCCGAGCGCCCGCGCCTCGTCCGCACTCGCCGCTCCCACGTGCACCCAGAGGTCCATCGTGTCGAGCGGGCGCGCCAGCTCCTCGGGGGTCAGGTGGTGGCGCGAGCGCGCGCCCACGACGCCGGCGAGCGGCCCCCGGCGCGCCCAGACGTCCACCGGCGTCGCCAGGGTCACGCGCTCGTCGATGAGGCCGTTCAGGTCCACGCGCAGGCCGCCGTCGGCCTCGACGTACTTGACGATCAGGCCGACCTCGTCCGTGTGGGCCGAGATCATGAGCGCGGCCTGCGCGTTGTCGCCGCGGAGCGTGCCGACGACGTTACCGAACGGGTCGAGCGTGACCTCGTCGGTGACGGCGCGCAGGTGCTTGGCGAAGGCGAGGGCGACCTCGCGCTCGGCGCCGGAGGGCCCGGGGAGCGCGGTCAGCTCGCGCAGCGTGGCGAGGAGCGTCACGCGCGTACTATACCGTGAACGCGGCTACTTGGGCGGCGTGATGCCGTACGCCTTGATCTTGCGGTAGAGGTGGCTCCGCTCGATGCCGAGGCGCTCGGCCGTGCGCGTCATGTTCCACTCGTTGGCCCGGAGCTCGGCCAGGATGTAGGCGCGCTCGAAGTGCTCGCGCGCCTCCTTGAGCGAGCGCTCGCGCGCCTCGGCGCCGGCCGGGCCGGCGTCCTTCGGGCGGAGCGGCGCCGGCAGGTCGTCGGCCCCGATCACATCGCCGGGCGCCATGATCACCAGGCGCTCGACCATGTTGCGCAGCTCGCGCACGTTGCCCGGCCAGGCGTAGGCCAGGAAGTAGGCGAGCGCCTCGCCCGAGAGGGTCTTCGGCCGCTTGCCGTTCTCGGCGCAGAAGAGCGCGATGAAGTGGTCCACGAGGCCGGGGACGTCGTCCCGGCGGGCGCGGACCGGCGGCACCTCGATCGGGATGACGTTGAGACGATAGTAGAGGTCCTCGCGGAAGCGGCCCTCGCGGATCAGCCCCTCGAGGTCGCGGTTCGACGCGGCGATCACGCGCACGTCCACCCGGAGCGTGTCCTTGCCGCCGACGCGCTCGAAGGCCTGCTCCTCGAGCGCACGGAGCACCTTGGCCTGCGTCTTCAGGCTCATGTCGCCGATCTCGTCGAGGAACAGCGTGCCGCCGTCGGCCAGCTCGAACTTGCCGCGGCGCCGCGCCAGCGCGCCGGTGAAGGCGCCCTTCTCGTGGCCGAACAGCTCGGACTCGATCAGCTCCTCGGGGATCGCCGCGCAGTTGACCTCCACGAACGGCCGCTCGCTGCGGGCCGACTGGGCGTGGATGGCGCGGGCGACCAGCTCCTTGCCGCTGCCGTTCTCGCCGTGGATCAGCACGCGCCCGCTGGTCGGCGCGGCCGTGGCGATCTGCTCGCGCAGGCGTCGCACGGCCTCGCTCTCGCCGATGATCTCGGTGCGCTGGACGAGGCTCTCGCGCAGCGCCGCGTTCTCCCGTTCGAGCCGCGCGTGCTCGAGCCCGTGCGCGGCGGTGAGGAGCGTTTTCTCGAGGGAGAGCGGCTTCTCGATGAAGTCGTAGGCCCCGAGCCGCGTCGCCTTCACGGCCGTCTCGATGGTGCCGTGACCCGAGATCATCACCACGATCGCGTCGGGCCGGACGCGCCGGATCTCGGCGAGCGTCTCGAGCCCGTCCATGCCCTCCATCCAGATGTCGAGGAAGGTCAGATCGGGCGGCTCGTCGGCGAAGACGCGCAGCGCGGCGGCGCCGCCGCCCACCGCCGAGACGCGGTAGCCCTCGTCCTCGAGGACGCCGCGGAGCGTCGCCCGGATGGACGGCTCGTCGTCCACGATCAGGATGTGCTCGCCGGCCACGCTACACCTCCACCGGCGCCGCCGCGCGGACCAGCGGCAGCTCGACGACGAAGCGGCTTCCCCGCGGCGCGTTGTCCTCGACGCGGATCGTCCCGCCGTGCTCGGTCACGATCTCGTGCACGATCGGCAGGCCGAGCCCCATACCGGCGGCCTTGGTCGAGAAGTAGGGGAGGAAGAGCCGGTCCTTGTCCTCGGCGGCGATGCCCGGCCCGCTGTCGGCGACGCTGATCCGGGCGTGGCCGGTCGCCGGCAGGTGGGCCGTCTCGATGACGACCTCGCCGGCGCCGCCGACCGCCTCGACCGCGTTGTCCACCAGGTTCAGCACGGCGCGCTTGATGTGGTCCGGGTCCACCTCCACGAGCGGCAGGTCCTCGGCGTGGCGCGTCAGGAGGGAGAGCGCCGGGTGCGAGTCGCGGTAGAGGCTCGCGACCGTCTCGATGAGCTGGCGCACGTCGGTCGGGCGTGGCGCCAGCACCGGCATGCGCGCGAAGCGCGAGAACTCGTCCACCAGGCGCCGGAGGCCGTCCACCTCCTGGATGATCGTCTCCGTGCACTCCGCCACCAGGCGCTGGTCGTCCGGCGAGGCCGCGCGGGCCAGCCGCCGGCGCAGGCGCTGGGCGGAGAGCTGGATCGGGGTGAGCGGGTTCTTGATCTCGTGGGCGATCCGCTGCGCGACCTCGCGCCAGGCGGCCACCCGCTGGGCCTTCAGGAGCTCCGTGAGGTCGTCGAACACGACGACCGCGCCCGCGTACTCGCCGTCGGGCCCCCGGAGCGCCGTGGCGGAGGCCAGGAGCGAGAGCGAGACGCCGCCGTGGCGCAGGGAGAGCTCGAGCTCGGCCGCGCCGCCCTTCGGGCGCCGCGTGCGGTGCACGAGGCCGACCACGTCCTTCACGTCCGGGCGGTTGAAGACCTCCTCGACGAGCCGGCCCACCGAGGCCGCCGCGTTGATGCCGAACATCCGGGCGGCCGCCCGGTTGCTCGTGGTCACGCGCCCGAGGGGATCGAACGAGACGACGCCCGTCGTGATGGCCTCGAGCACCGTCTCCATGTAGAGCCGCCGGTCCTCGAGCTCGGTGTGCTTGTCCGACAGGTCGAGGTACGCCTCCTCGAGGCGCCGCTTGGATTCCCCGAGGTCGTCGATCATCCGGTTGAAGGACTCGACGAGGGCGCCGATCTCGTCGTCGCCGCGCGCCTGGATCTTGTAGCGCAGGTTGCCGGCCGCGACCTCGCGCGTGGCCTCGGCCAGCTCGCCGATGGGCCCCGCGATGCCGCGCGCCAGGTAGAGGCCGAACCACGTGAACGAGAAGACGACGATCAGGGTCATGAGCAGGAAGAGCAGGACGTAGATGCCCTTGATCGGCGTCTTGAGGAGCTTGAGCTGCTTGTACTCACGGAACGCCTGCGAGATCCCTCGCACCTTCGCCTCGAGCCGCTCGGTGACGTGCGTGCCCACGACGATCACGCCGGCCACGCGCCGCTCCCCACCCTCCCCCGTCCAGATCGGCGTGACCGCCTCGATGAGGTCGCCCGACTCCAGCTCGCGCACCGTCGTGACCTCGTGGCCCTCGCGGCCGCGGCGCAGCTGGCTCTCGTTGACGTCGCGGGTCGGCAGGTCGCCCAGCACCGGGTCCTTGACGTGGGCGACCTCCTGGCCCCCCGGCCCGAAGACCGTGACCGCGCTGACGCCGAGCTGCTCCTGCTGCTCGGCGAGGAACGCGGCGAGCGCCTCGCGCCGGGGCTCGGCCAGGAGCCCCTCGCGGTCGATGACGCGCCCGAGGTGGAGCGCGTGCCGGAGGGCGGTCTTCTCGAGGTTGGCGTAGTAGGTCTGCGCGACCGAGAGCGCCTGGTCGAGCGGGCGCTCCACCTGCGGCTTGAACCAGCCCTCGATGGATTTGTTGATGAAGTTGGAGGCGATGATGAAGATGAGGCTCGCCGGCGCCAGCGAGAGCAGCAGGAACGCCAGCACCAGCTTGGTCTTGAACTTCGCGCCGATCACCTGCTGGCGCCGCTCGAACCAGAGCTTGACGAGGTTGCGGAACAGCAGGACCACCAGCAGCAGCAGGACGATCAGGTTCAGGTTGAAGAGGGCGAAGACCGTGATGTTGGACGCCAGCGGGACGTCCGGCGCGTACACGCCGATGTCGAAGAAGCTCACGGCGCCGACCAGCAGCAGGAAGGCGCCGATGATCAGGAGGTTGCGCTTGCGGCGGCCCTCGTCGGACAGCAGCGGCATCAGCGTCTCCGGGGGCGCATCAGCGCACCCGCTCGAGGGTCCGGTAGTCGGACTGCCGCGTGGTCTGCTCGGCGGTGCCGGCCATGCGCGCCACGAAGGTGTTCTCGCCGTTCAGCGCCGCCTCGGCGTGGACCCGGACGTAGATCACCGCCGCCGGGTCGAGCGCCGTCGCCGGGCTCATCTTCACGCTGCGGACCTCGGAGAGCACCCGCGCGGCGTCGCGCAGCTCGCGCGACGCGTAGACGGGCCGGCTCTCGCCCTTGAGCGAGGCGACCTTGAACTCCTTGGTGACGACGTTGTAGGCGAGGCTGCGCTCGATGGTCCGGGTCGTCAGCAGCTGGTCCGGCCACAGGCGGATGTACTGCCACAGCTCGACGGTGAACCGGACGTGCGCCGGGATGCCGCTGGTGATGCTCTCGTGGAGCCCGTCGGGCACCGCGCCCAGCAGGACCACGTGGACCGTCACTTCATGGTCGTTGAGGTAGACGGCGAGGTCGCTGATGCGCAGCTCGGCGTGCGCCGGCGCGGCGAGGGACAGCACCAGCGCCGCTACAACGAAGGAACGCGCGAATCCAGGGACACCCATACGGCGGACAGGACATTATAGCGTGCGGGTTCCGGCGCAGGCGCCGCTTAGATGACGGCCAGACCGGGCGCCGTCGCCAGGCCGTCGGCGGGCACCCGGACGGGCACGCGGGCCGGGGCGCCCGCGTGCCGGCGCTCGAGCCCGAGCGCGCGCTGGATCGCCAGGACGAGCTCGAGGTTCAGCGCGTGGCCGCCGTTGCGCGCGACGACGTGGGCCAGGATCGGCCGGCCGAGCAGCGCGAGGTCGCCGAGCAGGTCGAGGACCTTGTGGCGGACGAACTCGTCGCGGAAGCGCAGGCCGTTCAGCGGGCCGCGGTTGCCGACGACGACCGCGTTGTCGAGCGAGCCGCCCCGGGCCAGGCCGTTCTTGCGCATGAGCCCGAGGTCCTTGAGGAACCCGTAGGTGCGCGCGGGCGCGAGCTCCTCGACGAACACGCGCTCGCCCGGCGTGTACGTCAGGACCTGCGTGCCGACGGCGGGATGCTCGTGGTCGAGCGTGTAGCTGATGCGGAGGCTGCCGGACGGCACGAGGTGGATGAAGCGCCCGCCGCCGCCGACGCGGATCGGGTAGGACAGCGTGAGCGGCTTCAGGCGTGCCGACTGCTCGCGCCGGCCCGCCGCGGCGAGCAGCGCGACGAAGGGCTTGGCGCTGCCGTCGAGCGCCGGGATCTCCACGCCGTCCACCTCGACGTCGAGGTTGTCGATCCCGAGGCCCGCCGCGGCCGCCATGAGGTGCTCGACCGTCTGCACCCGCGTGCCGTTCCTGCCGACCGTCGTCGCGTAGTGGGAGTTGACGACGCTCTCGGGCGCGGCGGGGATGCGCTCGCGCTCGGCGCCGGCGCGGAAGACGATGCCCGAGTCTTCGGGGGCCGGCGAGAGCGTGACGCGCCCGGGCTTGCCCGAATGGAGCCCGATCCCCTCGACGCTGACCGGCTTCCGGATAGTCTGCTGGCGCATGGCCGGGCTTAGCGTGAGCAACGGGGATGCCAGATGTCCGGGAATTGCCTAAGTGATTGAATCAGGATGCAATTCTTCATGACGCCAGGCCGGAAATCACCCCGGGCTGGTTGCGGCGATGATACGGCTGGCGGCCCCGCGTGTCTCCTCCCTGACACACCCCTCTCACACCCCCACGACGAGGCTCACCTCGTGCCGCCCCTCGCGCTGGCCCACGCTCACGCGGTGCAGGGTCGCGGTCTTGACGACGGCGCCGAGCCGGTGACGGCGCGCGTCGAGCGCCTCGCCGTGGAGCACGCCGTGCAGCAGCGTGTCGCCGCAGGCGTCCACCTCGACCCGCCGGGCGACGAACCCCTCGATCTCGTGCACGTAGAGACACTCGTTCACCCACGCCACCAGCAGCGCCTCCGGCGCGTCGCCCTGAGCGCGCACCTCGCGCGTCTCCCGGGCCTCGACGCCGTCGGGCGCCACGATGAGCGCGAGGACGCCGAGCGCGGCCTGAGCGAAGGCCTCGGCGCGCGTCGGGCCCCACGCGCGCACGCCGACGTCGGCCTCGACCTCGAAGTGCTCGAAGCCCGCCGGGCTCACGTCATGTCGCCGAGCTTGCTCTGGAGGATGGCGATGAGTGCGGGGCCCGCGGTCTCGGTCCGCAGAATGCGGGGCCCCGCGCCGACGACCACCCATCCCCGCGCCCGCGCGCCCTCGACCTCCTGCCGCGACAGCCCGCCCTCCGGGCCGACCAGCAGATGCACGCGCGAACCGGATGGCAGGGCGATGGGGAGGCTTCGAGCGAGGGGGGTTCCTCCCCGCCCCTCCGGCCCCGCCGCGCCTTCCCAGAGGCAGAGCCGGAGGTCAGCCGGCTCGTCGGCGGCGAGAAAGTCGGCCAGCGGGCGCGGCGTCTCGACCGGCGGGACGACGGCGCGGCCGCATTGCTTGGCGGCCTCCTTGGCCACGCGCTGCCAGCGCCGGGCGCGCTCGCGCCAGCGGCCCGGCTCGAGCGTCACGATCGTGCGCTCGGTGAGCAGCGGCACGACGCGCGCCGCGCCGAGCTCGGTCGCGGCGCGCACGATCAGCTCCATCTTGTCGCCCTTGGGCACCGACTGGGCGAGGGTGATCGCGAGCGGCGACTCGACGTCGCGCGCCGCCACGCCCAGCACCGAGCCCGTCGCCAGCTCGCCGATGGTCTCCACGCGCACCGTGTAGTCGCGGCCGGCGCCGTCGGTGGCGACCACGGTGTCGCCGGGGCGCAGCCGCAGCACGCGCACCAGGTGACGGGACTCGTCCCGATCGAACGTGACGCGCCCGGCCGCGATCCGGTCGGGCGCGATGGTGAAGCGCCTCACGCGTCCGCGGCCCGGCGCTCGAGCTCGAGGGTCGTCCAGCCTTCCACCGTGACCGCGTCACGCCGCCGGAAGCCGTGGGCCGCGAGGGCCGTCGCCGCCCCGTCGGCCTCGGCGTCGAGGATGCCGCCGAGCACGAGCGCGCCGCCCGGCGCGACGTACCGGCGGTAGTGCGGGGCCAGGCGCCGGTGGGCGGCCGTCAGGAGGTTCGCGACGACGAGCGGGGCCGGCGCGTCGCGCAGGCTGGCGGCGTCGGCGAGGATGCAGCGCACGCGGTCGGCGACGCGGTTGCGCGCGACGTTGGCGAGCGCCGCGGCGACCGCGTCCGGGTCCTCGTCCACCGCGAGCACGGCGGCGGCGCCGAGCCGCGCCGCGGCCACCGCGAGGATGCCCGAGCCCGTGCCGAGGTCGAGCACGCTCGGGGGGGCGCGCCGGTCGATCAGCGCCTCCAGGCGCAGCAGGCAGCCGACCGTGCTCCCGTGCTGGCCCGTGCCGAAGGCGCGGCCGGGCTCGATCGTGAGCACGAGCCGCCCGTTGGCGGCCGGCCGCTCCCAGGGCGGCGTGATCAGGAGGGAGCGCCCCACCGCCAGGGGGCGGAAGTGCGCGCGCCACGCCTCGGCCCAGTCCTCGTCGGCGAGCGCGACGACCGCCGGCTCGCCGCCGCCGTCGAAGCCGAGCTCGGCGAGCCCGCGCAGGTACTCGCGCACGCTCTCCTCGAGCGCCGCGGCGAACACGGTCTTGGGGAAGAAGGCCCGCAGGCGCGGCGGCGCACCCGCGCGCTCCTCCTCGACGACGCCGAGCGCACCGAGCTCCCAGACGAGGTTCGTCAGCCCCTCGGCGATGTCGGGCGACAGGGGGACGGTGAGCTCCCAGTAGCGGGAGGAGGACATCGGCTTCAGCCGAGCAGCTTCTTCATCCGCTCGAAGAACGCCTTGGTGAGCGGCCCGCGCTCCCCGCGGCTCGCGGCCTCGAACGCCTCGAGCGCCTCGCGCTGCGCGGCGTTGAGCTTCGGCGGGACCTCGAGGATCAGCCGGTAGCAGAGATCGCCGTGCCCGCGGTGCCGGAGGTGCGGCATGCCCTTGCCGCGCACGCGCAGCACCTGGTGGGGCTGGCTCCCGGCGGGGACCCTGAGCGTGGCGGTGCCGTGGAGGGCCGGCACCGCCAGCTCCGCGCCGAGCGCGAGCTGCGCGAAGCCGATGGGCAGGTCACAGTGGAGGTCGGCGCCGTCGCGCGTGAAGACCTCGTGCTCGCGGATCCGCACCAGCACGTAGAGATCGCCGGCCGGCCCCCCACCGGGGCCGCTCGAGCCCTCGCCGGACAGGCGCAGCTGCATCCCGTCCTCGATGCCGGGGGGAATCTTCACCCCGAGGAGCCGCTCGGCGCGCTGCCGTCCCTCGCCGCGGCACGCCCCGCACGGGCGGCGGTTGAGCTGCCCCGCGCCCCGGCACTTCGGGCACGGCTGCGCGACCGTGAGGAAGCCGTGGCTGCGCCGGACCTCGCCGCGCCCGTGGCAGAGGTCGCAGGGCTCGAGCCGGCTGCCGGGCTCGGCGCCGGTGCCGCCGCACGGCTCGCACCGCTCGAGGCGCGGCGCCTGGATCTTCGTCTCCACGCCCGCGGCGGCGTCCTCGAGCGCGATCTTGAGCTCGTACTGGAGGTCCTCGCCGCGCGCGGCCCGCGCGCGGCGGCCGCGGCCGGCGCCCGAGAAGAAGTTCTCGAAGATGTCCTCGAAGAGGGTGCCGAAGCCCGTGTCGCCGAAGCCCGGCCCCGCGCCCGGCGGCGCCGCGCCGAAGCGGTCGAAGTGGGCTCGCTTGTCGGGATCGGAGAGCACGGCGTAGGCCTCGTTGATCGCCTTGAAGCGCTCCTCGGCCTGCGCGTTGCCCGGGTTGCGGTCGGGGTGGTACTGCATCGCGAGCTGGCGGTAGGCCTTCTTGATCTCCGCGTCGCCGGCGCCGCGCGAGACCCCCAGCGCCTCGTAGTAGTCGCGGGGCACTAGGCGGCGTCCTCGTCGGGCGCGGCGGCGACGGCCACCAGCGCGGCGCGCAGGACGCGGCCGTGCAGCAGGTAGCCCGGGAGCTGCTCGCGGACGACGGTGTCGGGCGCGGCGTCCCGGCTCACGACGCGCGCGACCGCCTCGTGGCGGGTCGGGTCGAACGGCTGGCCGAGCGCCGAGTAGCGCGTGACGCCGGCGCGCTCCAGCACCTTGAGGAAGTCGCGCTGGATGAGCTCCACGCCCTCGACGACGCCCGCCGCGTCTTCGGTCATTTCACGGCTCGCCTCGGCCGTCGAACGGCCCGCGGCTCGCACCGCCATCGCGGCGCGGGCCGCCTCCAGCGCCCGGTCGAGGTTGTCGAGCACCGGGATGAGGTCGCGCAGCAGGGACTCGTTGGCGTACTTGACGTACTCCTCGCGGTCGCGCTGGGCGCGCCGGCGGACGTTGTCGGCCTCGGCGAGCGCGCGGAGGAGCCGGTCCCGGAGCTCCTCGAGCTCCGGCGCGGGCGCAGCCTCGGCGGACGCGTTCTCGGGTGCGAGCGATTCGTCCATGCGCTGAATTATAACAGTCGATCGCGCGCGCGGCCGCAGGGGCCGGCGCCGCTACGACGGCAGGTAGAGATCCTGGCGGACGCGCGAGAGGGCGTCGGTCACGTGGCGCGCGGTCTCGTTGACGACCGAGATGACGTCCGGGTAGGGGAGCCGCCGCGGACCGACCACGCCGAGGATGCCGACGACCTGGTCGCGGTAGAGGTACGTCGAGGTGATCAGCGTGCACTCGCGCATCTCGGCGTACGGGTTCTCCTCGCCGATCGTGATCTGCAGGCCCTCGGCGGTGGCGAGCGCGGTCATCAGATCGGCCAGCCGCTCCTTCTGCTCGAGCGTCCGCAACAGCTCGCGCGTGGTCTCGATGTCCCAGAATTCCGGGTGGTCGAGCATGTTGATGGCGCCGCTCACGTAGAGCGTGCGCCCGCGCAGGAGCGCCACGATCTGCTCCGTGACCGCCCGCGCGCGGGTGTGGAGCGCGTCGAGCGGGTCGGCGGGCGCCGACTCCATGTCCACGACCTGCTGCACCGTGCGCCCGGCGAAGCGCCGGGTGAGCTCGCGGCCGATGGCCCGGACCCCGTCGGCGGCGAGCGGCGGGTCGAGCGTCACCGCCCGCGCCGTGACCCAGCCGGCGTCCGTCACGATCACGGCGAGCGCGCGGTCCTCCTCGAGCGGCATCAGGTCCACGCGGGCGAGCGTGGTCTGCTTGAGCGGCGGCGCCAGGAGCAGCCCCGTGAGCTTGGTGACCGCCGACAGATGGGACGAGGCGCGCTCCATGAACCCGTCGATGCCCGAGCGGCGCGTCGGGAGCGTCTCGACCGCCCGCGCGGCCGCCGGCGCCGGGGCCGGCGGGAACGAGCCCACGTAGAAGCGGTAGGCCGTGTCCGTCGGCACCCGTCCGGCGCTCGTGTGCGGCTGGACGAGGTAGCCCATCTCCTCGAGGTCGGCCATGGCGTTACGGATCGTCGCGGGCGAGAGACCCGGGAAGTGCCGCTTGGCGAGCACGCGGGAGCCGACCGGCTCGGCGGAGTCGATGTACTCGCGGATGACCGCGATCAGGACGTCGCGATGACGGGCGTCCATCGCCCCGAATTATAGCAAGTCGACGAACAGCGCGTCGGAGAGGAGGAAGCCCGCCTCGGTGAGCCGCACGCGGCCGGCGGCGTCCACCAGCAGCTCGCGCGCCCGCCAGTCCCCGACGCGGCGCGCGAGCGCGGCGTCCCCGGCGAGGCGCTCGTCGAGCCACGCGCGCGGCACGCCGTCGCTGGTGCGGAGCCCGAGGATCAGCCGCTCGCCGAGGCGCTGGCGCGGCGTGAGCTCCTCCCACGAGTCCACCGGGAGCCGCCCGGCCTCCAGGGCCTCGCCGTAGCGGGGCGTGGCCTTGACGTTTGCGTAGCGGAGCGCGCCGACGAAGCCGCAGGCGCCGGGCCCGGCGGCGAGGTACTCGGCGGCGCGCCAGTAGACCTGGTTGTGAAGGGAGCGGAAGCCGGGCCGCGCGTAGTTGGAGATCTCGTAGTGCTCGAGGCCGCGCCGCGCCGCGGCGCGCGCGAGGGCCCAGTATTGCCCGACCACGGTGTCCTCCGGCGGGAGCCCGGCCACGCCGGCGGCGCCCCAGAGGCTGCCGGCGTCGAGCGTCAGGCCGTACGCGGAGAGGTGCTCGGGCCCCCAGGCCAGCACGGCCTCGACGGCGCGCGCGAAGCCGGCGACGTCGAGCCCCGGCAGCCCGTACATCAGGTCCACGCTCACGTTGGCGACGCCGGCCTCGCGCGCGGCGGCGAACGCGGCGCGCGCCCCGCCGGCGTCGTGGAGCCGGCCGAGCCGCGGCAGGACCGCGTCGTCGAGCGACTGGACGCCGAGACTCACGCGGGTCACGCCGGCCGCGCGGTAGCCGGCCAGCTTGGCGCGCGTGACGCTCTCGGGGTTGCACTCGACCGTGACCTCGGCGTCGGCGGCGACGTCGAACCGCGCGCGCAGGCGGTCGAGGACCGCGGCGAGCTGGTCGGCCTCGAGCAGCGACGGCGTGCCGCCGCCGAGGAAGACGGTCGCGATCCGGACGCGCGGCGCCCAGGGCAGCTCGGCGAGCAGGTCGAGCTCGCGGTGGAGGGCCCCGAGGTAGCGGGCCAGCGCGCCGTCCTCGAGCGGCGCCGTGTTGAAGCTGCAGTAGTGGCAGCGCGCGGCGCAGAACGGGACGTGGAGATAGAACCCGAGCGCGTCTGACCGCGGAGGGGAGCCGGCGAGCATCTCGGTCAGGCCCCCCACGGCCTGATCCGGGCTCGCGGCCCCCGTCACGGTATGTAGTTGGCCAGTCGCCACCAGCGGAGCCAGTGCCGCTCGCCGTCCCAGGACCAGTAGATCAGGAACGCCTTGCCCTTGATCTTGTCCCGCTTGACGAAGCCCCAGTAGCGGCTGTCCTGCGAGTTGTCCCGGTTGTCGCCCATGACGAAGTAGGCGTCGGGCGGCACCAGCGTCGGCTCGCATCCGTAGGCGTACCCGCAGTAGGTGTCCGGGCTGAAGCGCGTCGTCCCCGAGTCGGCGTGCTTCGTGTACGGCTCGCCGAGCGCCCGGCCGTTCACGAACACCTGGCGGCCGCGGATCTGCACCTGCTCGCCGGGCGTGGCGACGATGCGCTTGATGAAGTCGCGCTTCTCGTCCTGGGGGTACCGGAAGACGATGATGTCGCCGCGCCGCGGGTGCCGGAGCCCCGGCAGCCGGTAGTCGGTGAAGGGCACCTCGGGGCCGTAGAGGAACTTGTTGACCAGGATGTAGTCGCCGACGACGAGCGTGTCCATCATCGAGCCGGACGGGATCGTGAAGGCCTGGACCACGAGCGTCCGGATCACGAGGGCCAGCGCGACCGCGATGAGGATCGCCTCGGCGTACTCGCGGACGGCCGACTTGCGCCGGCGCCTCGCCTGCACGCCCTCGACGGGCAGGCGCTGCGCGGGGGTGGGCTCGGACAGGCTCGCGTCGAGCTTGCGGTCGTCCATGCTCAGCTCTTCAGCACCGAGAGGAACGCCTCCTGCGGCACCTCGACGCGGCCCACCTGCTTCATCCGCTTCTTCCCTTCCTTTTGGCGCTCGAGCAGCTTGCGCTTGCGGGTGATGTCGCCGCCGTAGCACTTGGCCGTCACGTTCTTGCCCATGGCCTTCACGGTCTCGCGGGCGATCACGCGGCTGCCGATCGCGGCCTGGATCGCGACCTCGTAGAGCTGGCGCGGGATGACGGCGCGGAGCTTCTCCACCAGGGCCTTGCCCTTCTCGTACGCCTTGTCGCGGTGGACGATGATCGAGAGGGCGTCCACCGGATCGCCGTTGAGCAGGATGTCGAGCTTCACCAGGTCCGACGGACGGAACTCGGCGAACTCGTAGTCGAAGGAGGCGTAGCCCTTCGAGATGGACTTCAGCTTGTCGTAGAAGTCCACGACGATCTCGGCGAGCGGGAAGTCGAAGCGGATGTGCACGCGCTTGCCGTGATACTCGAGCGACTGGTGCTCGCCGCGCTTCTCCTGGGCGAGCTTGTAGATCGCGGTCATGAACTCCGTCGGCACGAAGACGGACGACCGGACGTACGGCTCCTCCATCTGCTCGATCCGGTCGGGCGTCGGCAGCTTCGACGGGTTCTCGATCTCGAGCAGCTCGCCCGCCGTGGTGAGGATGCGGTAGCGCACGCTGGGCGCCGTCACGATCAGCGAGAGGTTGAACTCGCGCTCGAGCCGTTCCTGCACGATCTCCATGTGGAGCAGGCCCAGGAACCCGCAGCGGAAGCCGTAGCCGAGGGCCAGCGAGGTCTCGGGCTCGAAGCTGAACGCCGGGTCGTTCAGGCGGAGCTTCTCGAGGGCGTCGCGCAGGGCTTCATACTCAGTGTCCTCGATCGGGTAGAGGCCCGCGAAGACCATGGGCTTGGCGTCGCGGTAGCCCGGGAACGGCTCGGCCGTCGGGCGCAGGGCCTCGGTGATCGTCTCGCCCACCTTGGCGTCGGCGACCCGCTTCATCGACGCGGTGATGTAGCCGACCTGGCCCGCCGAGAGCTCCTCGACCGGCCGCATGTCGGGCGAGAAGACACCGACCTGCTGGACGTCGTAGGCCCGGCCGTTCGACATCAGGAGGATCCGGGTGCCGGGCCGCACGCGGCCGTCCTTGAGCCGCACGTAGACGACCACGCCCTGGTAGGAGTCGTAGAACGAGTCGAAGACGAGCGCCTTGAGCGGCGCGTCGGGGTCGCCCGCCGGCGGCGGGATGCGGGCGACGATCGCCTCCAGCACCTCCGGCACGCCGGTGCCGTGCTTGGCCGAGATCGCGAGCGCCTCGTCGCCGTCGAGCTCGAGCGTCTCGGTGATGGCCAGGCGCGTGCCCTCGACGTCGGCCGCCGGGAGGTCGATCTTGTTGATCACCGGGATGATCGTGAGATTCGCGTCACTCGCCAGATAGAAGTTGGCGAGCGTCTGAGCCTCGATCCCCTGGGCGGCGTCGACGATGAGCAGCGCGCCCTCGCAGGCGGCGAGCGCGCGCGAGACCTCGTAGGAGAAGTCCACGTGGCCCGGCGTATCGATGAGGTTGAGCGTGTACTCCTCGCCGTCGCGCGCCTTGTAGAGCAGGCGGACGGTGTGGGCCTTGATCGTGATGCCGCGCTCGCGCTCGAGGTCCATCGAGTCGAGCACCTGGTCCACCGCCTTCTTGGCGTCCATCGTGCCGGTCAGCGCCAGCAGCCGGTCCGCCAGGGTGGACTTGCCGTGGTCGATGTGGGCGACGATCGAGAAGTTGCGGTTGCGGGACAACGTCATCGCTTCAGTTTAACACGCCGCGTCGTCGTGGCGCGGCGGCGCAGTCAGCCCGCTGCGCGGGTGGACCGGTGCCGGGGCGCGGGGCGGGAGGGGGCCGTCGACCCGTTCGCGCCGACGGCCCCGCGCGCGCTGCCCGGAGTGTGGATCGCGCGACGGGTAACCTCGGCTCCGAGCGCGTGGTCGACGGCCCCGTCCCGCCCCGCGCCCCGGCTACCGGGTCAGCGTCGTGCGCTCGGGGATGACGGCGCCGGACTCGAGCACCACGCCCGCCCCCACGCGCGCCAGCGCGCCGATCTTCACGTCGGCCCCGACGACGCACTCGAGCAGGACGGCGCCGGCGCCGACCTCGACCCGCTCCCACAGCACCGCGCCCTCGACGCGCGCGTCGGGCCCGATCCGTGCGTCGTCGCCGACGACGGCGCCCGGCCCCACCTGGGCGCGCGCGCCCAGCTCCACGCGCGCGCCGACCACCGCGGGCGCCACCACCCGCGCGCCGCCGGCCGCGGTGCCGCCCGGGCCGATCCAGCTCCCGTCGCGGCGCTCGCCGGGCGGCGGCAGGAGCATGCGCGCGCGGCCTTCGAGCAGGTCGAGCTGCGCCGCGCGGTAGGCGGCGGGGCTCCCGATGTCGCGCCAGTACCCGGACGCGCACCAGCCGTAGCAGGGGACGCCGTCGGCGATCAGCGCTGGGAAGAACTCGCGCTCGATCGAGACCACGCGCCCGCGCGGGATGCGCTTGAGGAGCGCGGCGTCGAGGAGGTAGGCGCCGGCGTTCACCGTGTCGGCGGCCCCCGCCTCGCCGGCGGCCGGCTTCTCGCGGAAGCGGCGCACGCGGCCGTCGGCCTCGAGCTCGACGAGCCCGTAGGGGCGCGTGTCGGGGACGCGCGTGAGGAAGATCGTCGCGCGCGAGCCCCGCGACCCGTGGAAGGCGACCATCGCCGACAGGTCCACGTCGGTGAGGATGTCGCCGTTCAGCACGAACACCGTGCCGGCGGTCAGATCGGCGGCGTTGCGGACGCCGCCGCCGGTGCCGAGCGGCTCCGTCTCGACGACGTAGCGCAGGCGGACCCCGAGGTGCTCGGCGTCGCCGAGCGCGGCGCGCACGTCGTCGACGCGGTAGGAGCACGCGAGGATGACGTCGGTGATCCCGTGCCCGCGCAGCAGCGCGAGCTGGTGGGCGAGGAACGGCCGGTTCAGGAGCGGCACCACCGGCTTGGCGCGGGCGAGCGTGAGCGGGCGCAGGCGCGTGCCCTGGCCGCCCGCGAGGATCACGGCCTGCACCGGGCGCTCGCCGGCCACTACTTACCCGACCAGGGCTCGGCCTCGTTGATCAGCATCACGGGGATCCCGTCGCGGATCGGATAGGCCTTCCGGCACGCCCGGCAGATGATCCGGGTCTCCTCGAACAGGAGATCGCCCTTGCACGCCGGGCAGACCAGGATGGCCTTCAGCTCGTCGTCGATCATGCGCCCACCTCCCCTCGGAACCACGCGACCGTCGTCCGGAGCCCGTCCTCGAGCGCCGTCGCCGGCGTCCAGCCGAGCCGGGCCTTGGCCCGGCTCGGGTCGAGCACGCTCCGCTTCTGCTCGCCGGGGCGCGCCGGGCCGTGCCGCGCCGCGCGCGCGACGCCGCACAGCCCGGCGAGCCGCCGGTAGATCTCGTTCACCGACGTCTCGACGCCCGTGCCGACGTTGAGTATGCCTGAGGCGCCGGCCTGCACGATACCGCGCGCGACCGCGTCGGCCACGTCGCCGGCGTACACGTAGTCGCGCGTCTGCTCGCCGTCGCCGTTCACGACGCAGGGGGTCCCGGCCAGGAGGCGCGAGGCGAAGATCGCCACGACGCCCGCCTCGCCGCGGGGGTCCTGCCGCGGGCCGTACACGTTCGCGAGCCGCAGCGTGAGGGCGCGCGCGCCGGTGAGCCCGGCCCAGCACTCGAGGTAGCGCTCGGCGGCGAGCTTCGAGACACCGTAGGGGGAGGCGGGGCGCGCTGGATGATCCTCGGGCGTCGGCAGGACGTCGGTGTCGCCGTAGGCCGCGCCGCCGGTCGAGATGTAGACCACGCGGGCGACCCCGGCCCCCCGGCACGCCTCGAGCAGCGCGACCGTCCCCAGCACGTTGACGCTCGCGTCGAACACGGGATCGGCCATCGAGCGCGCCACCGAGGCCTGGGCCGCCAGGTGGACGACCGCCTCGGGCCGCGCCGCCGCCACCGCCGCCGCGAGCCGCGGGCTCCGCAGGTCGCAGACGACGAGGCGTGCCCGCGGGTCCACGCGCGCGGCGCCGCCGGTGCTCAGGTTGTCCAGGACGTCCACCGCGTGGCCGTCGGCGAGCAGCCGCTCCACCACGTGGGAGCCGATGAACCCGGCGCCGCCCGTGACGAGGAGCCTCACGCGCGCAGCTTCTCCCGGAACCAGTCGAGGGTCAGGCGCAGGCCCTCCTCGACGTCCACGCGCGGCTCCCAGCCGAGGAGCGCCCGCGCGCGGCTGATGTCGGGCTGGCGGACCTTCGGGTCGTCCTCCGGCAGCGGGCGGAACACGATCTCGCTCCGCGAGCCGGCGAGGCGGATGATGCGCTTGGCGAGCTCCAGCAGCGTCATCTCGTGGGGGTTGCCGATGTTGAGGGGCTCGCTGACGCTCGACTGCATCAGGCGCCAGATGCCGTCGATCAGGTCGGAGATGTACTGGAACGAGCGCGTCTGGGAGCCGTCGCCGAACACGGTGACCGGCGCGCCGGTCAGCGCCTGGGTCATGAACGCGGGGATCGCGCGCCCGTCGTGGAGCCGCATCCGGGGGCCGTGGCTGTTGAAGATCCGCACGATGCGCGTGTCCACGCGGTGGGTCCGGTGGTAGGCCATCGTGATGGCCTCGGCGAAGCGCTTGGCCTCGTCGTACACGCCGCGCGGCCCCACCGGGTTCACGTTGCCCCAGTAGTCCTCGCGCTGCGGATGCACGAGCGGGTCGCCGTACACCTCCGAGGTCGAGGCGAGCAGGAACCGCGCGCCCTTGGCCTTGGCGACGCCGAGCGCGTTGTGCGTGCCGAGCGCGCCCACCTTGAGCGTCTGGATCGGCAGCTCGAGGTAGTCACGGGGCGAGGCCGGGCTCGCCAGGTGGAGCACCCAGTCGAGCGGGCCCGGCACGTCGATGTACTCGGTGACGTCGTGCCGGACGAGCGCGAAGCCGGGGTGGGAGCCGGCCGCCGCCACGTTGTCGGGCGAGCCCGTGATGAAGTTGTCCATGCAGACGACGTCGAAGCCCCGCGCCAGGAGGAACTCGCAGAGGTGCGAGCCGATGAACCCCGCGCCGCCGGTGACGAGCGCCCGCACCGGAGGCCCTACGCGGGCAGGACGGGCTTGCGGCCGATCGAGTGGTACTCGAAGCCCAGGCGCCGCATCCGCTCGGGCTCCCAGAGGTTGCGGCCGTCGAAGACCACCGGCCGCCGCATGGCGCCGCGGAGGCGCTCGAGGTTCAGGAACTTGAACTCGTTCCACTCCGTCACCAGCGCCACGGCGTCGGCCCCGGCGGCCGCCGCGTACGGCGAGTCCGCGTAGGTGACGGCCGCCGGGAGGACCCGGCGGGCGTTCTCGGCGGCGACCGGGTCGTAGGCGATCACGGTCGCGCCGAGCTCGAGCAGGCGCCGCACGACCTCGGTCGACTTCGCCTCGCGCATGTCGTCGGTGTTGGGCTTGAACGCGAGGCCGAGCACGGCGACGCGCTTGTCGTCGAGCGGCGCCAGCGCCTTCTCGATCATGCGGACGAAGTGGGGCGCGCGCTCCAGGTTGGTCTCGGCCACGGCCCGCAGCAGGCTGAAGTCGTAGCCGAGCGCGGCCGCCGTGTGCATCAGCGACTCGGCGTCCTTGGGGAAGCAGCTGCCGCCGTAGCCGAGGCCGGCCTGGAGGAACGCGCCGCCGATCCGCGGGTCGAGGCCCATGCCCTTCATGACCTGCGTGACGTCGGCGCCGGCCAGCTCGCAGATGTTGGCGATCGCGTTGATGAAGGAGATCTTGGTGGCCAGGAACGCGTTGGAGGCGTACTTGATCATCTCGGCCGACGGCACGTCGGTGATGATCATCGGACGCTCGAGCGGCGCGTAGAGCTCGAGGAGCGTCATCGCCACCTGCTGCGTCGGCGCGCCGATCAGGATGCGGTCGGGGCGCAGCGTGTCCTCGATCGCCGAGCCCTCGCGCAGGAACTCGGGGTTGGACACCACGTCGAACGGCACCGGCGTCGCCTGGCTCTTCTCGACGATCTCGCGGACGAAGTCGCCGGTGCCCACCGGCACCGTGGACTTGTTCACGACCACGGTGTAGCGCTCCATCGCCTGGCCGATCTGCCGCGCCACGGCCTCGACCGCGGAGAGGTCGGTCTCGCCGTTGGCGCCGGGCGGGGTGCCCACGGTGATGAACACGATCACCGAGCGGCGGACGGCGGCGGCGAGGTCGGTGCCGAACGAGAGCCGGCCGTCGGCGACGTTGCGGGCGACCATCTCCTCGAGGCCCGGCTCGTAGATCGGCATCCGCCCGGCCCGGAGGGCCGCGATCTTCTCGGGGACGTTGTCCACACAGGCGACCTCGTTGCCGAGGTCGGCGAAGACCGCGCCCGTCACGAGCCCCACGTAGCCGGTGCCGGCGACACAGATGTTCATCGGCACGTCATCATAGCAGAGGTCCACCGACCGACGGCGCTTCCTCGTCGGCCTCGGCGGCCACCCACCGGAAGAAGACGACCGAGAACGCGACCAGCGGGATGAGGCCGGCCGGCACCCACATGATCAGGCCCCCCAGGCGCTGGTCGGCGAGCGGCGGGAGGGCGAAGAGCCGCGGCGCGGCGGCGTAGAACGGGTAGAGCACCTCCTCGGCGCCGGTGATCATCGCGGCCACCACCGTCATCGGGATGCCGAACGCGAAGAGGTAGAGGATCTGCGCGCCGTAGTGGATGCGCGGGGCCACGCGCGAGGGCGAGACGACCGGCCACCACGCGAGCGCCGCCGTCCCCAGCAGGAGCAGGTGCTCGATCACGTGCCAGGCGTGGGTCTCGAGCGCGGCCTGGTACGGCCCCGGCAGGTGCCAGGCGATCAACGCCACCGAATAGAGCGCGAGCGCGGGGACCGGACGCGTCGCGGCGCGGACCAGCCGGCCGGCCGGCGCCCACCCGCGGAGCGCCGCGTCGAGCATCCACGCCGGCGTGCCGGCCAGCAGGAGCGGCGGGACGACGAGCGTGAGGAGCAGGTGCTGCACCATGTGGGCGCTGAAGAGGTAGTAGTCGGCGAGATCGTGGAGCGGGCCGTTCAGCGCGAGGAGCAGCACGCCGAGCCCGGCGAAGAAGGCGGCCGGCTCCGCCGCGCGCCCGCGGGGCCCGCGCGCCCACGCCAGCGCGTACGCCAGCCCGAGCGCGCCGGCGCCGAGGACGACGTCGGCGTGGACCGCACCGGACGTCCAGCTGAACGGCGGCGCCATCCGGGGCTAGCTCCCGAAGACCAGGAAGGCGCCGGTCAGGGTCATGAGGGCGATCGCGATGCCGGAGGCGAGCAGGAGCGGCCCGCCGAAGAGGAGCGCGAGCGCGCGCGAGTCGTAGCGCAGGTGCATGAAGAAGAGCACGACGAGGGTGAACTTGCCGGCCGAGAGCACCAGCAGGAGCGGCACCAGGATCGGCGTGAGCGCGCGGATGTAGATGCAGGCGAACTCGAGCGCGGTCACGACCGTCAGGATGAGCGCCACCTTCACGTAGGTGCCGATCGCGGCGTGGGCGCCGGGCGCCGGGGGTGGGTGCGGGTCGCTCATGGGCGGCTCACGGGATCAGGTAGACCAGGGTGAAGATCGCGATCCACACGACGTCCACGAAGTGCCAGTAGAGCCCGGCGACCTCCACCTTGACCGCGTCGGCGGCGCCGAGCCGGCCGCGGAGGTCGAGGATCCCGAGGGCGAGCAGCCAGATCACGCCGACCGTCACGTGGGCGCCGTGGAGGCCGGTGAGGACGAAGAAGGTGGACCCGAACAGGTTTTGCTGGAGCGTCAGTCCCTCGCGGACGAAGTGCGTGAACTCGTACCCCTGGAAGCCGAGGAAGACGAGGCCGAAGAGCGCGGTGCCGAAGAGCCAGAGCCGCGTCTGGCGCCGGTCGCCGCGCTGGACGGCCGCGAGGGCCAGCACCATCAGGAGGCTCGACATCAGGAGGTCGAACGTCGAGAGCGTCGTGAGCGGGAGGTTGAGGATCTGGTGCGGGCCCGGGCCCACGACGCTCCGGCCCTTGTACGCCAGATAGGTCGCGATCAGCGTGCCGAAGAAGAAGCACTCGGAGCCGAGGAACACCCACATCGCGAGCTTGCGGTGATCCACGTCGAGGGCGCCGGTCTGGCGCGCGTGCTCCGGGGTGCGGTGGTGCTCGAGCGCGAAGCGGAAGATCCCGAACACGGTGAGCGCCGCGCCCGCGAGGACGACCGCGAGGTGGGTGAGCGCGCCCACGGCGAGCGCCCCGATGCCGAGCCCGACGACGACCGGCCAGTGGGACGGCGGCGGCAGATGCACGTGGTCGGGGGCCGGGGCGGGCGGCGCGGCCCGGCGCGGGCCGTATTTTTCGCGCCAGAAGGTGTCGCGGCCGTGGACGGGCGGCACCGTGTCGAAGTCGTGCACGGGCGGCGGCGACGACGTGCGCCACTCGAGGGTGCGGCCGTCCCACGGGTCGGCGGGGGCGGGCGCGCCCGCGCGGAGGCTCCGCCAGGCGTTGACCATGAAGAGCAGGACGCCGAGCGCGATCCCGAAGGCGCCGACCGTCGAGACGAGGTTCCAGAAGCCCCAGCCGGCCCCGGCCGGGTAGGTGTAGATCCGGCGCGGCATGCCGACGGCGCCGAGGTAGTGCTGCGGGAAGAACGCGACGTTGAAGCCCACGCCGAGGACCCAGAAGTGGAGCTTCCCGAGGCGCTCGTCGAGGAGGCGGCCGGTGAGCTTCGGCCACCAGTAGTACACGCCCGCGAAGAGCCCGAACAGGCTCCCGCCGATCAGCACGTAGTGGAAGTGGGCGACCACGAAGTAGGTGTCGGTCTGCTGGAGGTCCACCGGCGGCGAGGCGTGCATGATGCCGGAGAGGCCGCCGAGGGTGAAGAGGCCGATCAGGCCGACCGCGAAGAGCATCGCCGTCGTGAGGCGCAGGGCGCCGCCCCAGAGCGTCGCGAGCCAGTTGAAGATCTTGATGCCGGTGGGGATCGCGATCAGCATCGTCGCGACCGAGAACGCGGCGTCGGCGATCGGGCCCATGCCGGCGGCGAACATGTGGTGGCTCCAGACGCCGAAGCCGAAGAAGCCGATCAGCACGCCCGAGTAGATGACGACCGGCGCGCCGAACAGGGGCTTGCGCGCGAACGTCGGCAGCACCTCGGAGACGATCCCGAGCGCCGGCAGGATCAGGATGTAGACCTCGGGATGGCCGAAGATCCAGAACAGGTGCTGCCAGAGGTGGAGGTCGCCGCCGGCGGCTACGTCGTAGAAGTGGGTGCCGAAGAAGCGGTCGAACAGCAGGAAGACGAGCCCGACCGTGACCGGCGGGAACGCCAGCACGATCAGGAACTGGACGACCAGCGTCATCCAGACGAACACCGGCATGCGCATCAGGGTCATGCCCGGCGCCCGCATGTTCAGGATCGTCACGATGAAGTTCACCGCGGCGATCATGGACGACACGCCGAGGACCAGGAGGCTCAGGATCCAGAAGTCGGCGCTCGGGCCCGGGGTGAACTGCTTCGACGTCAGGTTGGCGTAGCCGAACCAGCCGATGTCGGGCGGCGCGCCCACCAGGAAGCTCGCGTTCAGGAACAGCGCGCCGAAGAGGAAGATCCAGTAGCTGAGCGCGTTGAGCCGCGGAAAGGCGACGTCGCGCGCGCCGAGCATCAGCGGCACGATGTAGTTGAAGAAGGCGGCGTTGGCCGGCATGACGGCGAGGAACACCATCGTCGTGCCGTGCATGGTGAAGAGCGCGTTGAACGCCCGGGCGCCCACGAGCGTCTGCTGCGGGCCCGCGAGCTGGAGCCGGATCAGCAGGGCCTCGATCCCGCCGACCAGCAGGAAGACGAACGCCGAGACGCCGTAGAGGATGCCGATCCGCTTGTGGTCACCGGTGGTGACCCAGCTCCACACGGCCGTCATCACTTGAGCCCCAATAAATAGGTGGCCAGCGCGCGCGCCTCGGCGTCGCGGAGGCCGAGCGCGGGCATCTTGACCCCGGGCTTGATCGCCGCCGGGTCCTTGAGCCACGCGACGAGGGCGTCGGGCGTGTTCGGCAGGAGGCCGGCGCCGAGCATGCGGCGGCTGCCGAACGTCGTGAGGTCGGGGCCGAGCACGCCGGCCGAGACGCCGCGGATCGTGTGGCAGCCGACGCAGGCGCTCCGGGCGTAGATCGCCTTGCCCTCGGCGGCCGCGCCCGCGGGCTCCGCCGGCGTCGCGCGCTGGGCGGCCACCCACCGCTCGAACGCGTCGGGCGCCTCCACGACGACCCGCAGGCCCATGTTCGCGTGCGAGACGCCGCAGAACTCCGCGCACTGGCCCCAGTACTCGCCGGGCGTGTCCGGCAGCAGCGTCAGCCGGTTCAGGCGGCCCGGGACGACGTCGCGCTTGCCCCCGAGCCGGGGGACCCAGAAGCTGTGGATCACGTCGGGACCCTCGAGCGTGAGCGCGACCGGCCGGCCCGCCGGCAGGTGGAGCTCGTTGGCGGTGACGACGCCGAGCGCGGGGTAGCGGAACTCCCACCACCACTGCCGCCCGAGGACGGTGACGTGGAGCGCCTGCGGCGCCGGGCTCGCCTGGGTGCGGAAGATGACCTGGATCGTCGGGATCGCGATGACCAGGAGCACCAGGGCCGGCGCGATCGTCCACGCCAGCTCGAGCAGCGTGTGGCCCCGGGTCTGGACCGGCAGCGCCCCGCCCGGCTTCTCGCGGAAGCGTAGCAGCACCCACGCGAGCCCGACGAACACGACGAGCGCGATGCCGACCGAGGCCCACGTGATGATGCCGTAGACGTGGAGGATCTCGCGCGCGAAGTCCGAGCCCGGGACGACGGTCGTCATCGGGCCGTCCCACGCGCAGCCGCCCGCCGCCGCGACGGCGGCGAGCGCGAAGCGCGCGCGGGACGGGGGGTGGCCGCGCATCCTAGCGCGCGAGCGCGAGCAGGGTCTGGAGCAGGACGCCGGCGCCCCGCTCGATGGCGTCCCAGTCGCTCATCTCGTCCACCCGGTGGCTCCGGCCGCCCCGCGACGGGATGAAGACCATGCCGGCGTCGGTGACGGCGGCGAGGTTCTGGGCGTCGTGGCCGGCCGCCGAGTAGAGGCGCTGCCACTTCACGCCCAGCGTCGCGCACGCCTCCTCGATCCGGGCTTGCACGCGCGGTGAGCAGGGGGCCGGCGCGGTGGCCGACATCGGCTGGACCTCCACCGTGATCCGGCGCGCGCGGGCGACGTCCCGCGCGAGCGCGGCGCACTCGGCGGCCAGGCGCTCCAGCACGCCGGCGTCCGGGTCGCGCATCTCGTGGACCAGCTCGGCGCGTCCGGGGACGATGTTGGAGACGCCGGGATGGACGTGGACGGCGCCGACGTTGGCGACGCTCACGCCGCTGCCCCGCGTGACCACGTGCTCGCGCGCCCGCAGCGCGAAGTCGGCGGCGGCCAGAAACGCGTCGCGCCGCCGCTCCATCGGCGTCGTGCCGGCGTGGTCGGCCTGGCCGTGGAAGACCACGCGGGCGCGGCGCACGCCCACGATGGTCTCGACGACGCCGATCGGGATTCCCGCCTCCTCGAGCCGCGGCCCCTGCTCGATGTGGAGCTCGAGGTACGCGGCGACGGCGCCCGCCGGCGCCCGGGCCTCGGGGGCGCGCGCGGCGTCGAAGCCGGCGCGCGCCATCGCGTCCACGAGCCGCTCGCCGTCGGCGGCCGCCAGCCTCGGGATCAGCGCCGGATCGAGCGTGCCGCAGAAGGCGCGCGAGCCGAAGAGGCTCCCGTAGCGGCCCTCCTCGTCGCTCCAGGCGGCGACGGCGAGGGGCCGGCGGTGCGGGATCCCGCGCTCGCGGATGGTCTGGAGGGCCTCGAGCCCGGCCAGGACGCCGAGCGCGCCGTCGAGGATGCCGCCCTCGGGCACGGTGTCGATGTGGGAGCCGGTGAGGACGACCGGCGCGTCCGGGCGGAACCCGCGCGCGCCCGTCCCACCGAAGACGTTGCCGGCCGGGTCCACCCAGGCCTCGAGCCCGGCGCCGCGGAGCTCGCCGAGGAGCCAGGCGCGCGCCTCCTCGTGCGGCGGCGACCAGCACGGGCGCGTGACGCCGCCACCCGGCAGCGCGCCGAAGCGCGCGAGCGTCTCGATGCGGGAGCGCAGGCGCTCGAGAGAGACGGTGACCACCGAGGGGGAGTATAGCCTTGACTTCCCGCGCCAACGGTTCCTAGAATGAACCACCGTTCAGTCGGCCGATGACCCCACCCCGGGAGGGGAAATGGACTTCACGCTGACCCCTGATCAGGACGCGCTCCGGCAGACCGTCCGGACGTGGCTCAAGACGAACATCCCGCCCGAGTGGGAGCGGCTGGCCTCGGGCAGCTCCGAGGTGCCCCGGCCCGAGGCCTACGAGCTGCTCCGAAAGTGGCAGCGCCGGCTCTTCGACGCCGGCTTCATCGGGCTCACCTGGCCCAAGGAGTACGGCGGCGGCGGCCTGACCTTCATGGAGGAGCTGATCCTCCACGAGGAGATGGCGCTGGCCAAGGCGCCGCCGATCCTGAACATCCTCGGCGTCGGCATGGCCGGCCCGACGATCATCGCCTACGGCACCGAGGAGCAGAAGAAGCGCTACCCGGCGAAGATCCTGTCCTGCGAGGAGATCTGGTGCCAGGGCTACTCGGAGCCCAACGCGGGCTCGGACCTCGCGTCGCTCCAGACGCGCGCGGTCAAGGACGGCGACCACTACGTCGTCAACGGCCAGAAGGTGTGGACCTCGTTCGCCCACGTCGCCGACTGGATGATGCTGCTGGCCCGCACCGACCCGAGCGTGCCCAAGCACAAGGGCATCACCTACTTCCTGCTCGACATGAAGTCGCCGGGCGTCAGCGTCAAGCCGCTCCGCCACCTCACCGGCGAGGCCGAGTTCAACGAGGTGTTCTTCGACAACGTGCGCGTGCCCGAGTCGCAGGCGCTGGGGGGCGTGAACAACGGCTGGGCCGTCGGCCTCACCACGCTCATGTACGAGCGGCTCACGCTCGGCTTCGGCCTGCAGATGCGGCTGCGCATCACGTTCGACCGGCTGCTCGACCTCGCGCGCCGGATGCAGAAGGGCGGCCGGCCCGTCACCCAGGACCCGGTGCTGCGCCAGAAGCTGGCCCAGCTCTGGATCGACAGCGAGTGCCTCAAGTACACGGGCGCCCGCGGCATCACCAAGCTGCTCCGCGGCGAGATGCCCGGGCCCGAGGCCTCGACCGGCAAGATGGTGTGGGTGGACGCCCACCAGCGATTGCAAGAGCTGGCGGTCGAGCTCGAGGGGCCCTACGGGCAGCTCGCCAAGGGCTCCCGGTGGGCCGTGGATGGCGGCGTCTGGCAGCACTCGTTCCTGCGCTCGCGCGCGAACTCGATCGAGGGCGGCACGACGGAGATCCAGAAGAACATCATCGCCGAGCGCCTGCTCGGCCTGCCAAAGGACTGAGCGCCATGGACTTCGGGTTCAGCCAGGAACAGGAGATGCTCCGCGCCACGGCGCGGAAGTTCCTCGAGAACGAGTGCGCGTCGACCTTCGTCCGGGCCCGCATGGAGGAGCCGGCGGGCGTCACCGACGAGTTCTGGGCGAAGCTCGCCGAGCAGGGCTGGCTCGGCCTCGTCTACCCCGAGGAGTACGGCGGCAGCGGGCTCGGCTTCGTGGACCTCACGGTGCTGATGGAGGAGATGGGGCGCGCCGTCATGCCGGGGCCGTTCGTCTCGACCGTCCTGCTCGGCGGCCTGACGATCCTCGAGGCCGGCTCGCCGGCGCAGAAGAAGGAGTGGCTGGCGAAGATCGCCGCGGGCCGGGCGAAGGCCACGCTGGCGTGGACGGAGCCGAACGCGCGCTGGGACGCCGCCGGCGTCACGCTCGGCGCGCGCGCGGACAAGGGCGGCTTCGTCCTCTCCGGCACGAAGCTCTTCGTGCCGGACGCCCACCTGGCCGACGTGCTGGTGGTGGCGGCGCGCACGGGCGAGGGGAAGAGCCCCGAGGAGGGCGTGAGCCTCTTCCTGGTGCCCAAGGGCGCGCGGGGCCTGGAGGTCACGCTCCTGCCGACGATGGACCAGACGCGCAAGCTCTGCGAGGTCGGCTTCAAGGACACCGCGGTGCCGGCCGGCGCGCTGCTCGGGGAGAAGGGCGGCGGGTGGGCGCCGCTCCGGCGCGTGATCGAGCGCGCGACGGTCGCGCTCTGCGCCGAGATGTGCGGCGGCGCCCAGAAGGTCCTGGAGATGACCACCGAGTACGCGAAGATCCGCGTCGCGTTCGGCAAGCCCATCGGGACCTACCAGGGCGTGAAGCACAAGGCCGCCGACATGCTGGTGGACGTCGAGAACGCCAAGTCGCTCACGTACTACGCGGCGTGGGCGATGGACGAGAACGTGCCCGAAGCCGCGCTGGCGGCGTCCATGGCCAAGGCCTACGTCTCGGACGCCTACCGCAAGGTCTCCGGCACCGGCATCCAGCTCCACGGCGGCATCGGCTTCACCTGGGAGCACGACCTGCACCTCTACTTCAAGCGCGCCAAGTCGTCCGAGTTCACGTTCGGCGACGCCACGTATCACCGCGAGCGCGTCGCGCAGCTGATCAATCTGTAGGTTTTTCTTCTTATTGAGGGGGGACCCGCGGCGGTCCCCCCTCAAACTCCCCTGCTCGCGTCTCGAGCGCGCCCCGGGCGTGCTCGTCCTCCCGACACGGGCGGTCCCCCCTCAAACTCGTCTGTCATGCTGGGGGGACGCGAGGCGCATCCCCCCAGACCCCCCTGTTTGCGTCTCGAGCGCACCCGGGGCGCGCTCGCGCGCGCGACACCGTAGCCCCCCGCCCCC
>JACPCH010000009.1 GCA_016179875.1 Candidatus Rokuibacteriota bacterium
AACGCGGGATCGCGGTCGAAGTCCTCGACCGTCGCGGCGAGGTCGGGATAGGCGCGCCGCCACTGGCCGACGGCGAGGCCGACGCCGGCCGCGGTGAGCAGGACCAGCAGGAGCGCGAGCTGATGGCGCGTGTAGAGGGTCATGCGCCGACCGTGCCACGCGGCGCGCGGCGAATCCAGAGTCGAAAAATCGATACGCGCCGCTGTCTTTACACCCCGCGCACGGCTCGTGTAGGCTCGGAAGGTCATGGCGCTGATCGTGCAGAAGTACGGCGGCTCGTCGGTCGCCGACGCCGAGCGGATCACGAGCGTGGCGCGCCGGGTCGCCGCCAGCGCGCCCGGCAACCGCCTGGTGGTCGTCGTCTCGGCCATGGGCAAGACCACCGACGGGCTCGTGGGCCTCGCCCACCAGGTCGCGCCGTCGCCCGCCCCGCGCGAGATGGACATGCTCCTGGCCACGGGCGAGCAGGTGACGATCGCGCTGCTGGCGATGGCTCTCCAGTCCTTAGGGCTCCGAGCGCGGTCGTTCACCGGCCCCCAGGTCGGGATGCGCACCGACCGGGCCCACACGAAGGCGCGGATCAGGGCCATCACGGCCGAGCGGGTCCGCCGGGCCCTCGACGAGGGCGAGATCGCGGTGGTGGCGGGGTTCCAGGGGGCCAGCGACGAGGACGAGATCACGACGCTCGGGCGCGGCGGCTCGGACCTCACGGCCGTGGCGCTCGCCGCCGCCCTCAAGGCCGACGTCTGCGAGATCTACACGGACGTGGACGGCGTGTACACGGCCGACCCGAACATCGTCCCCGACGCCCGGAAGCTCGGCCGCGTCGCCTACGACGAGATGCTCGAGATGGCGAGCCTCGGGGCCAAGGTGCTCCAGTCCCGCTCGGTCGAGTTCGCCAAGAAGTACGGCGTGATGGTGCACGTGCGCTCGACCTTCAAGCCCGACCCCGGCACGCTCGTGACGAAAGAGGAGCAGGGCATGGAAGAGGCGGTGGTCACCGGCGTCACCCACGACCGGAGCCAGGCGAAGGTCTCGATCCTGCGCGTGCCCGACCGCCCGGGGATCGCCGCGCAGGTGTTCGGCGCGATCGCGGCGCGGAACGTCGTCGTCGACATGATCGTCCAGAACATCAGCCGCGACGGCTACACCGACATGTCCTTCACCCTGCCCCGCGGCGACCACGCGCGGGCGGTGACGGCGCTCGAGGAGATCGCGGCCACGATCGGCGCCCAGGGCGTGGCCCACGACGAGCGGGTCGCCAAGGTGTCCATCGTCGGCGTCGGCATGCGGAGCCACTCCGGCGTCGCCTCGCGGATGTTCGCCACGCTGGCCGGGGAAGGCATCAACATCCAGATGATCTCGACCTCCGAGATCGCCGTCTCCTGCGTGATCGAGGACAAGTACGCCGAGCTGGCCGTCCGGGCGCTGCACGAGGCGTTCGAGGTGGGAAGAGGAGCCAATCGATGAGCACCGGCAAGGCCGCCGTCTTCTTCGGACCGGGGAAGCCCTTCGAGCTTCGCGAGGTGCCGATCCCGGAGGTCGAGCCCGACGCCGTCCTGGTCAAGGTCGCGCTCGCCACCGTCTGCGGCTCCGACCTGCACTTCTGGCGCGGGGACGCGCCGCTGCGCCTGCCCGACGACGGCTGGATCTTCGGCCACGAGATGACCGGGCGCGTGGCGAAGCTCGGGGCGCGCGTGAAGACCGACTCGCTCGGGCGGCCGCTGAAGGAAGGCGACCGGGTGGCCTACACCTACTTCTACCCGTGCGGGCGCTGCCACGCGTGCCTCAACAACGAGCCGGCGGCGTGCCCGGCCAAGATCGAGCGCCCCCTCGGCCCCTCCCAGTTCCCGCACTTTCACGGCGCCTTCGCCGAGTACTACTACCTGCGCCCGCGGGGCGCGCTCTTCCTCGTGCCCGACGCGCTGCCCGACGCGCTGGTGGCGCCGGTGAACTGCGCGCTCTCGCAGGTCATCTTCGGCCTCGCCAAGGCCGGCCTCCGCTTCGGCGGCAGCGTCGTCATCCAGGGCGCGGGCGGCCTCGGCGTCCAGGCGGCGGCGGTGGCCAAGGACATGGGCGCGGCGACGGTCATCGTGGTGGACCAACTGCCGGGACGACTTGAGTTGGCGCGAGCATTCGGAGCCGATCACACCATCAACCTCAAGGAGATTCCCGACCGGAAGGACCGCGTCGCCCTCGTGCGCAAACTGACCGGCGGCGTCGGCGCCGATCTTGGATGCGACTTCGTCGGCTTCCCGCAGGTGATTCCCGAGGGGATCGAGATGCTCCGCTCCGGCGGGACCTACCTCGAGGTCGGCACCATCAGCCGCGGGGCGAAGGTCGAGCTCGAGCCCTCGCTCCTGGTGTGGGGTTCGAAGAAGATCGTCGGCATGCTCCAGTACGACCCGTGGGTGATCCCGCGCGCGCTCGATTTCCTGGTGCGCAACCGCGCGCGCTGGCCGTTCGACCGCCTGCTCTCGCACACGTATCCGCTCGAGAACATCAACGAGGCGTTCGCCGAGAGCGAGTGGCACGCCAAGGAGACGACGACGATCACGCGCGCCGCGCTCGTGCCGTAGGGGCCGGGTCCGGGGGGCCGGGGAGCGCCCCGGCTCAATCGGCGCGGAGCACGCGCGTCCACTTCTTCAGCGGCCACAGCACGACGAAGACGGCGGCGCCGATCAGGAAGACGATCCGCCAGACGGGATCGAAGTCGAGGTGGCCGTCCACCGCGTAGTCTTCGACCACGTCGAGGACGAAGAACGCCGTCGTGAGGAGGGACAGCCCGTAGAACTCGCGGCGGAGCACGCGGCGCCAGCTGAACGGCTCCGCCGGCCGGATCCAGAGCCGGAGCCGTGGGATGAACGGGGGGACGCGTGCGCTCCAGCGGTGGAACTGCTCCCCGAACTTCGCCTCGAGGAACTGCTCCTCGCGCGCGGCGATGCGCTCGTAGTAGAGGAGGCCCGCGAGCGACACGATGACCGGCAGGTACCAGGCGCGCGAGAAGAAGGACAGCCGCTCGGCCTTCTGGCGCCGCGTGTTGCGGCCGGAGGTGCCCCGGGGCGCGGTGCCGACGGTGTACACGCGCCCGGCGAACCCCGCCATCGCCAGCAGGAAGCAGCCGATCTCCCAGGCGAGGCCGAAGACGTGCGAGTCGCCGGGGTAGCGCAGCCCGATGAAGCTCGTGACGACCGCGGGCAGGAGGAGCAGCGGCAGATAGCTCCGCCACCGGAAGAGGGTGTCGCCGGTGCGGGCGAGCCCCTCGGCGAGATTCACGCCGTCTCCCCGGCGGGCGGCCGCGCCCGGGTCGCCTCGCCGAGGCTCATGTGCTCGCGCAGGAGGTAGAGCCAGCCGATGAGCGTCACCGGCAGGATCTGCGCGGCGTGGAAGACGAGTGCGTAGCCGACGGCCGCCGACTGGGAGACGCCGAAGATCCCGAGGGCGAGCGCCGCGGCGGCGTGGAAGACGCCGATGAAGCCGGGCGCCGAGGGGATCGAGACGCCGAGGCCCACGAACGCGAGCACGGTCCAGCCGGCGAGGAACGGCAGGTGCAGACCCATCGCGAGCAGCATCGTCCAGGCGGCCGCCGCCGGCAGGACCCACATGACGACGGTCCAGACCAGGAGGGGCCCCAGGTGGGCGGCGGCCCGGATCCCGTCGAGGCCGTGGACGAACGTCTCGAAGATCCGGAGCACGCGCCGGTGCACGGCTGGCCAGCGCGCCGTGAGCCGCTCGACGAGCCGCGTCGCGCCGGCCGGCGCGACCACGAGGGCGACGAGCCCGGCGATGCCGACGAGGTCGATGGCGAGCATCACGAGCGCCGCCAATTCCAGGAATCTCGGGACCGGGATCAGGAAGATCAGGGCGGCGAGGATCAGCACGATGACGAGGCTGTCCAGCACCCGCTCGACGACGAGCGTGGCGAGCGTCGTCCAGAAGCCGTGCACCCGGCCGGGCGCGCCGGCCCGGCTCCAGCGCCGCGCCACGACGTAGACGCGCACGAACTCGCCGGCGCGGAGGGGCAGCACGTTGTTCGTCATGTAGCCGATCATGATCGCCGGAAGGATGCCGGGCGGGTTCGAGCGCGGCGGGAAGAGGTAGTACCAGCGCCGCGCCCGCGCCCAGAGCGAGGCCGGGCCGAGCGCGGCCGAGACGAGCACCCAGCCCCAGTGGGTGGCGCGGAGCTGGCGGCCGAGCTCGGCCAGGTCCACGCTCCGGAAGAGGTAGACGAACAGGGCGGCACTGATCGCGACGCCCAGGACGACCTTGAGGCGGCTCAGAGGCCGAGCTGCGCCAGGACGGCGTCGATCTCGGGCGGGACCGTCGTCGGCCGCGACGCCGACTCGAGCGCGGTGTCCGGGTCCTTGAGCCCGTGGCCCGTCAGCGTCAGCACGAGCGTGGAGCCCGGCTCGAAGCGGCCGGCCTTGACCGACTTGATCAGGCCGGCCACGGTCGCGGCGGACGCCGGCTCCATGAAGATGCCTTCTTCCCGCGCGAGCATCCGGTAGGCGTGCAGGATCTCCTCGTCGGTGACGATGTCCACCCAGCCCCGCGAGTCCTGCATGGCCTCGAGCGCCGGGCCCCAGGACGCGGGGTTGCCGATCTTGATCGCCGTTGCGATCGTGCGCGGCTCCTCGATCACGCGGTTCTCGTAGATCGGCGCCGCGCCGGCGGCCTGGAAGCCGACCATGCGCGGCAGCGCGCTCATCTTCCCCGCGCGGTGGTACTCGCGATAGCCGCGCCAGTAGGCGGTGATGTTGCCGGCGTTGCCGACGGGGATCAGGTGGTAGTCGGGCGCGCGCCCGAGCTGGTCCACCACCTCGAAGGCCCCGGTCTTCTGGCCCTCGAGCCGGAACGGGTTGACCGAGTTCACCAGCGTCACCGGGTGCGTCTCGGCGATCTGGCAGACGATCGAGAGCGCCTGGTCGAAGCTGCCCTCCACGGTGAGGACCCGGGCGCCGTGGATCGCCGCCTGCGAGAGCTTGCCGAGCGCGACCGAGCCCTTGGGCACCATGACGAAGGCGCGGATGCCGGCGCGCGCCGCGAACGCGGCGGCCGAGGCCGACGTGTTGCCGGTCGAGGCGCAGATGACGGCGCGCGAGCCCATCTCGAGCGCCTTGGAGATCGCCAGCGTCATCCCGCGGTCCTTGAACGAGCCGGTGGGGTTGAAGCCCTCGCACTTGAGCCAGATCGACAGGCGCGCGTCGGTGGCCTCGGCCAGGCGCGGCGCCGGCACCAGCGGCGTGTTGCCCTCCGAGAGCGTGACGATCGGCGTCCGGTCGCCCACCGGCAGGAAGTCGCGGTACTCCTCGATGACGCCGCGCCAGGCCTTCACGCCGGCCCCCCCTCCACGCGGATCATCGTGGTCGCCGCGGCCACGTCGGGGAGGCGGTCGATCGCGGCCAGGGCCAGCCGCATGTCGCGCTCGCGCGCCTCGTGGCTCATCATCACGACCGGCACCGCCTCGCGCGTGCCGCGGCCCTTCTGGATGACGTTGGCGATCGAGATGTCGTTGTCGCCGAGGATGCCCGCCACCTTCGAGAGCACGCCCGGGCGGTCCTGGGCCATCACGCGCAGGTAGTAGCAGCAGCGGATCGAGTCCATGGCCCGGAGCGGCAGGGTGGCGGGGCCCGGCGACGGCAGCTCCAGCGCGAGCGCCGGGATGCCGTGGGCGATCCGCCGTGCGATGTCGATCGCGTCGGCCCAGATGGCCGAGGCCGTCGGCATCTGGCCCGCGCCGCGGCCGTAGAACATGAGGTCGCCGACCGCGTCGCCGGTGATGAAGATGGCGTTGAAGACCCCGGACACCGCGGCCAGCGGCGAGCCGGCCGGGATCATCGTCGGGTGCACCCGCACCTCGACGCCCCCGCCCCCGGCGCCGGAGGCGCCGGCTGAATCAGTCGCCTTGGCGATGGCCAGCAGCTTGATGCGGTAGCCGAGCTCGCGCGCGTAGGCGATATCGGACGACGTCACGCGCGTGATGCCCTCGGTGTGGATATCCTTGAGGTCCACGAACGTCCGGAACGCGAGGGTGACCAGGATCTGCAGCTTGTGGGCCGAGTCCATGCCCTCGATGTCGAGGGTCGGGTCGGCCTCCGCGTACCCGGCCGCCTGCGCCTCCTTGAGGACCGCCGCGAAGTCGAGCCCCTCGTCGGTCATCTTCGACAGGATGTAGTTCGACGTCCCGTTGACGATGCCGAAGACCGACAGGATGCGGTTGGCGACGAGCCCGTCCTTGACGGCCTGGATCAGCGGGATCCCGCCGGCCACCGCGGCCTCGAACGCGAGCGTGACGCCCCGGCGGCGGGCCTCGTCGTAGAGCTCGGCGCCGTGGTGGGCCAGGAGCGCCTTGTTGGCCGTCACGACGTGCTTGCCGGCCTGGAGCGCCCGGAGGATGAACGTGCGCGCGGGCTCGAGGCCGCCGACCAGCTCGACGACGATCTGGATGGACGGATCGGCGAGGACGCGGGCCGCGTCGGCCGTCATCGGGAGCTTCGCGATGTCCAGGCCCTCGCGGGGGCGGGTGAGGTCGGGGTCGGCGATCGCCGCGAGGGCGAGCCGGCACCCCGCGCGCTCCTCGAGCATGGCCCGCCGCGACCCGAGGATCTTGACGACCCCGCCGCCGACGGTGCCGAGCCCGAGCAATCCGATCCTGACCTCGTTCATCCGCGCGGATTCCTGATCGTGGCCGGCGCGCTCAGCGGGCGAGCTGCTTGAGCCCGCGGAGCGCCTGCCGGATGCGCTGCTCGTTCTCGACCAGCGCGAACCGGACGTAGCCCTCGCCGTACTCGCCGAACCCGATGCCCGGCGAGACCGCCACCTTCGCCTCCTGGATCAGGAGCTTCGAGAACTCGAGCGAGCCCATCGCGCGGAAGGCCTCGGGGATCGGCGCCCACACGAACATCGTGCCCCGGGGCTTCTCGACCGTCCAGCCGGCCTTGTTGAGCCCATCCACCAGCACGTCGCGGCGCCGGCGGTGGACGTCGACGATGTCGGCGACCACCGACTGGTCGCCCTCGAGCGCGATGATGCCGGCGATCTGGATGGGCTGGAAGGCGCCGTAGTCCAGGTAGGACTTGATGCGAGCCAGCGCGTGGATCATCCGGGCGTTGCCGCACACGAACCCGAGCCGCCAGCCGGGCATGTTGTACGACTTCGACGTCGAGAAGATCTCGACCCCGACCTCCTTCGCGCCGGGCACCTCCAGGAACGAGGGCGGCCGGTAGCCGTCGAAGGCGAAGTCGGCGTAGGCGAAGTCGTGGACGACCATGAGCCGGTGCTCGCGCGCGAACGCGACGACCTTCTCGAAGAACGCCCCGTCCACGCACATGGTCGTCGGGTTGTGCGGGAACGACAGGATCAAGAGTTTCGCCTTTGGCCACGCCAGCCTGGCGGTCTCCTCGAGCCGCGCGAAGAAGTCGCCGTCGGGCGTGAGCGGCACCGAGCGCAGGTCGCCGTCAGCGATGACCACCGAGTAGGCGTGGATCGGGTAGGTCGGATTGGGAACGAGCACGCCATCACCGGGTTGCAGCACCGCCAGCGCCAGGTGGGCCAGGCCTTCCTTGGCGCCGATCGTGGCGATGGTCTCGGAGTCGGGGTCGAGCTCGACGCCGTAGCGGTCGCGGTACCACTTCGCGATGGCCACGCGCAGCCGCGTGATGCCCCGGGAGGCCGAGTACCGGTGGTTCTTGGGGTTCTGGGCGGCTTCGACCAGCTTGGCGACGATGTGCTTGGGCGTCCCGAGGTCGGGGTTGCCCATGCCGAGATCGATGACGTCTTCGCCCCGCGCGCGCGCCTTCGTCTTGAGGTCGTTGACGATCGAGAAGACGTAGGGCGGCAGCCGCTTGATCCGATAGAACTCGTCCATGGAACTCCTCTCAGGGCTTGTCTTCGAATCATACTCGGCCACGACGCGGAGTGTCAATAAACGATGGTCCCACGCGGAGTTACGGGCGAGGCACCGTCACGCCTCTGACGCCGATGTCGTTGTGGCAGGTCTCGGCCGCGCGTAACTCGGCGATTCGGCGCGCCGTGGAGGAACGGCACACGCCTTGCGGTCACAACCCCGCATGGGCACACAGGAATCTCCGGTTGACAGTCTCCCCGCGCCGATGCTAGAAACGGCGAAACCGCCGACGCACCATGCGGGGAGGGTACGCGCGCTGAAAGGCCGCAAACAGTTCAGTCTGCTCATCGTGCGGGGGGACGGCATCCGGGTCCTCCGGTTCAACTTCCCCCGGCGGGTCGCGGTCGGCGCCCTGGTGGCCGCGGCCGTCGGCGTGTCGGTCCTCGGCGCCCTCGTCGGCGACTGGGTCCAGCTCCGCCAGCTCACGCGCGAGGCGCGCGGCTTCGCCCAGCAGCTCACCGAGCAGCGCGTCACGATCGACGGCTTCAACCGCCGCGTGGCCGAGCTGCGCCAGGAGATGACGGGCTGGCGCGAGCTCCACGCCAGGATCTGGGAGCCCTTCGGGCCCGAGCGGGAGCCGGGCGGCCGCGACCGCGGCATCGGCGGCGGCGCGTTCCGCCCCGACCGGGTGCCGGGGAAGATCTCGCCGAAGGACGAGCTCGAGCGGCTCGCCGAGAGCGTGATGGAGCAGGGCGACCACCTGCGCGCGCTCGAGCGGCTCATGAGCCGCGCCGGCAAGGCGCTCGCCGCGCTGCCCTCGCGCTGGCCCGTGCGCGGCGCCGTCAACTCCGAGTTCGGCCTGCGGCTCTCGCCCTGGACCAGCGCCCGCGAGTTCCACAGCGGGCTCGACATCCGCGCGGAGCGCGGCACGGCCGTGCACGCGCCGGCCGCGGCCACCGTCGCGTTCGCGGGCTCCCAGCCCGAGTACGGCATCACCGTCATCCTCGACCACGGCCAGGACATCCGCAGCGTCTACGGCCATCTCTCCAAGATGAACGTGAAGCAGGGCGACCGGGTCGAGCGGGGCGGGCTGATCGGCTTCTCCGGCAACACCGGGCGGTCCTCCGGGCCCCACCTCCACTACGAGATCCTCGTGAAGGGCCAGCCCGTGAATCCCCGCGCCTACCTCTGGGACTGATCGCGCCGCCCGACCCGCCCGCGCCCGGCATGGCCAAGATCCTCGTCGTGGACGACGAGCCCGACATCTGCGAGATCCTGAAGGAGATGCTCGAAGGCGACGGGCACGCGGTGACCGTCGCCGGCGACGGCCACGCGGCGACGCGACTCCTCGACACCGAGCGCGTGGATCTCATCCTCACCGACATCTTCATGCCGGGCAAGGACGGCCTCGAGACGATCATGGAGATCCGCCGCGACCACCCCGCGGTGAAGATCATCGCGATGTCGGGCGGCGGGCGGACGGGGGAGCTGGGCTATCTGGCCGACGCGGTCCGGCTCGGCGCCTTCGGCTCCATCTCCAAGCCCTTCGAGGAGGCGCGGGTCCTCCGCACCGTCCGCGACGCGCTCGCCTCCTGACCCGCGCAATCACCCATGCACCCATGACACGCGTGCGCCGCCGGGGTGTGGCGGGGCCCGGTGCGACCACGCGGTGGGTGCTGGAATGCGGGCGGCGCAGTTCCCACTCGGAGCCTGATGCGTCGTGGCGGGCGGCGGGAACGGGTCTCACCGGGCCCCGCCACACCCCGGCGGCGCGGCGGACGCCCCGCGGCCGCACAGGGGCCCGCCCTGCCGGCGGCGGAACCCGCCCGCTGGTAGTCCCAGGCATCGGGCGCCCGTCAGACCGGCCGGCGGTGGGGATCGTGGTCGCGGTGTAGACGGTGGCCGGCGGGGGCGGGGCGCGGCCCTGAAAATCCTGGTGTCGGCGGTTCAATCCCGTCCCTGCCCACCATTCTTACTCACATGGACAGCCCGATCACGGCGACGATGTTCGACACGAAAGGAGGTCACCCATGACGATGTGACCCTGACCAGGAGGGAAGCGCCCGATGGACGAGATCGAGTTCGACAGTCTCTATGCCGCCGCACGAACCTATCAGGATCGCCGCCTGGGAGCC
>JACPCH010000010.1 GCA_016179875.1 Candidatus Rokuibacteriota bacterium
CCTCGATGCACGTGGGAATGTGGACGCCGAAGCTCAGCGGCATCGCATCTCCTTCATAGGCTCGCCTCGGACGGCGGGGCCCCAGCCCCGCGACGTCCTCCGGCTCGCACGTCCTTCCAGTGGGGTGACAGCTCGGCCCCGATCAGGGCGAGCTGCTCGAGCATGTCCGCCTCGCGCGGGACGACCGCCACGGCGGCGTCGAGCCCCGCGTCGGCCCAGCGCGCGAGCGCGCGCCGGCAGTCGGCCGGCGTCCCGGCGACGGCGACGGCGTCGAGCACCTCGTCGGTCACCAGATGGCCGGCGCGCTCGCCGCGGAGCAGCGCTTCCCGGAACGGCCGAGTCCGCACCGCGTCGAGGCCCGCGTCGGCCAGGATCGACTGGCCGTGGAGGAAGCCGAGATAGCGGGCCACGAACGGCCGGAGCGCCGCGCGGGCGGCGGCACCGTCGCGGCCGACGGCGAGCGGCACGTACGCGATCACGGTGAGCGGACCGGCGCCCACGGCGCGCGCGGCGCCCGCCGTCGCGCGCACGCGGCGCACGTGGGCGGGCGAGGCGAGGATGGCGCAGTGGACGCCGTCGGCGATCTCGCCGGCCAGCCCGAGCGCCTTCGGCCCCTTGACGCCGAGGAAGATCGGCACCGCCTGCTCGGGGGCCGACTCCAGGCGGACGGCGTCCACGGCGAAGCGCCGGCCGCGGAAGGTCAGCCGCTCGCCCGCCAGCAGCCGCCGCACGATCTCGACGCCCTCGCGCACGGACTCGAGCGGCGCCGTGAACGGGATGCCCATCCGCTCCTCGATCCAGACGCGGTTGCTCGCGCCGAGGCCGAGCACCACGCGCCCGGGCGCCAGGCCCGCGAGCGCGGCGGTCTCCATCGCGAGCAGCGCCGGGTGGCGGGTGTACGGGTTCACGACGCCGAGCCCGACGACCGCGCGCTCGGTGACGGCCGCCGCCGCGCCGGCCAGCGCGAAGGCGCCGGGATAGAAGTAGTCCTCGATGAGCCAGAGGCTGCCGAGCCCCGCGCGCTCGGCGGCGCGGGCCCACGCGGCCACGTGCCGGGGCACGTCCACCCCGAGGAACGCGACGCCGAGGCTATCGGTCCAGCTCGAGCCCATAGCTCTCGCGCAGCACGGCCAGCAGCGCGTCGAAGTCGTCGCCGGACGCGGGCACCTCGGGCAGCCACGTGCGGCTCGCGCCCGGGTCCTTGAGGCCGCTCGACGTGAGGACCAGCACGATGGTCTGCTCGGGATCGACCGCTTTCCGCGCGACGAGCTGCATGACCGCGGTCAGCGCGGCCGCCGAGGAGGGCTCGACGAACACGCCCTCCTCGCGCGCGAGCGCGCGCTGGGCCTCGAAGATCCCCTCGTCCGTGACCTGGACGCCGTGCCCGCCCGACTCGCGGAGGGCGCGCAGGCCCTGGTAGGTGCCGTAGCGCGACGCGATCGAGAAGGCCACCGAGCCTTCACCCCGGACCGGCGCCGGCGTCTCCAGCTCGCGCTCGAGCGCCGCGGCGAGCGGTCCGTACGGCTCGGCCGCGACCATCTTCGGGACGCGGTCGATCAGCCCGAGCGCCGCGAGCTCGGCCATGCCCTTGTACACACCGAAGAGGCCGTCGCTGTACGCGCTCGGCACGACGACGACGTCGGGCGCCCGCCAGCCGAGGTCCTCGGCCACCTCGCACGCGAGCGTCTTGTAGCCCTCGATGCCGTACGGGTTGGACCCGATCGGCGGCACCTGGAAGCCGCCCGTCGGGTACCAGCCGAAGCGCTCGACGCCCTGGCGCATGAGGTCCCAGCGCGCCTCCGCCGTCGGGCACGCGACGACCGCAGCGCCATAGGCCTGCATCAGTGTTTTCATCGTGGCCGGCACCGAGGCGAGCGTGAAGATCACGCACGGCAGGCCGGCGCGCGCTGCGTACGCCGCCGTCGAGGCGCCGTGGTTACCCGTGGAGGCGATCGTCACCACGCGCGCCCCCGTCTCGACGGCGTGGGTGACGGCGACCGAGCAGAGCCGGTCCTTGTACGACCACGTCGGGTTCTGGCTCTCGTCCTTCGCGTAGAGCCGGCGGAGCCCGAGGCGCCCGCCGACGCGCTCGAGGTGGATCAGCGGCGTCGCGCCCTCGCCGAGCGTGACGGGGTGCTCGCCCGCGACGGGCAGCAGCGCACGGAACCGCCAGAGCCCGCGCGGCGTCGCCGGGAACCGCTCCGTCCGGAGATGTGCGAGCGGGCCGAGGTCGACCTTGACCGTCAGGTTGACCGGAACCTTCTGCTCGTGACAGCGCGGGCAGCCCGTGAACAGGCGCGCGTCCTCGAACAGCGTGCGACAGCGGGGGCACTCGAGCCGAATCACGTTCTTTCTCCTCGACCGTGATCCTCGACGGACGGACCGCGGGCGGCCCCCGGCGAGGCAACGTCCGCGATTGTGCCACGCGGGGCCGCCGCGCGCGAGAAGGGCGCGAGGCGGTGCGGGATCTACCAGACGCTGAACGGCGGATGGTCCACCGAGCGCCCGGCCAGCGCCGCGCGGACCCGTTCGAGCTTCGTCACGGGTGGACGCCGCTCACGTGCGCGGTTTCAGCTCGATCAGGTAGCCGTCGGGGTCGCGCAGGTAGAGCGAGGGGCCGTCGCCGTAGGCGCCGTGGCGCGGGACCACGTCGCCCTCGAGGGGGACGCCCCGGGCGCGGAGCGCGTCGGCGACGGCCCGGAGGTCGTCGCAGCGGATCGAGAGGCAGAAGTGGTCCATCCCGCCGGGCCCCTCGCCCTCCCGCGCCGGCAGCAGGTCGATCAGCTGCTCGCCGAAGCGCAGGTGCACGAGCGAGGCTTTCTCGTTCACGCGGTCGAGCGTGCAGCCCAGCACGTCCTCGTAGAAGCGTCGCGAGCGCGCCTGGTCGCGCACCCGCAGCACCACGTGGTCGAGGCCGAGCGGGGTGAACGTCACGCCGCCCCCGCTACTTCCCGCAGAAGTCGAGGGACGCCTTCATGAAGCTGTTGCCCACCTGGACCGAATACAGGGAGTTCAGCGACTCCTCGAGGCTCCGCTCCAGCCACTTCTTCACGAGCTTGTCCAGGTCGTTCTGGAGCGGCTTGGCGTTGAACCCGCCGATCTTGACGTTGATCTTCTGGGTCTGGCCGCCGAAGGCGAGCTTGCAGAGCCCGCGGCCGCGGGATGGACTGGTCGATGACGAGGGTGTCGCCGGACACGCTGAACCTGGGCGGCTCGACCGTCAGGCTGAAGCCGCTCGAGGACTTGAAGCTGAAGCACGACACCTTGGCGCGGAGCGGGCCCGAGCCCACGTAGACGTCGTCGTCGAACGCCTTGTTCGTGGCCTTGATCGCGAAGGTGAAGGCGGACTTGTCCTGCCCCACCTTGGCCAGGATCGCCACGTGCTTGTCGAACTTCACGAAGGCGACCGTCTCGTTCTTGCGCTCGGCGGCGGCGGGCCCCGCGGCGAGGAGCAGCAGGGCGCCGGCGATCGCGAGTGTTCTGCGCATGGTGTACCCCTCCGTTCGGCGGACCGTTGGTGACGGGGACAGTCCCCTACCCTGGACAGACGCCCCCGGTCCGGGGTGCCATCAATCTAATGCAGAACGGGCCGCCCGTCACTCCTCGCGGAGCACCGGCAGGGGCTTCCGGCCGAGCAGCCGGAAGGTGGCCAGGAACCCCACCGCGAGGGCGATCGCCGTGCTCGCCGCCACCCCGACCGCCAGCGTGTCGGGCTCGAAGGTCCAGGGCACGTCGAGCACGAAGCGCAGGACGATCCACGCCAGCAGAGCCGCCAGGAGCGTGCCGCCCACGCCCGCCGCGGCGCCGAGGCACGCGTACTCGACGGCGAAGGCTCTCGCGACGGCGCCGCGCGTGGCCCCGAGCGTGCGCAGGACCACCGACTCGTAGAGGCGCTGGTAGCGCGTGGCCGCCAGCGCGCCGCCCATCACCACCAGGCCCGCCGCGATTGAGAAGAGGGCCATCAGCCGCACCGCGAAGGCGATCTGGTCGAGGAGCGCGGCGGCGCGCTCCAGGACCTCGCGGACGGGGATCGCGGTCACGTTGGGGAACGCCGCGACGACCCGGTCTTGCAGCCCGGCCTCCGCGTCCGCCGGCACGCGCGCCGTCGCCACCCACGTCGCCGGCGCGCCGTCGAGCGCGCCCGGCGAGAGGATCGCGAAGAAGTTCGTCGAGAAGCTCTGCCAGTCCACCTTCCTGAGATTCATGACCTCCGCGGTGACCGGGACCCCCAGCACGTCGAACGTGAGCGTGCCGCCCACGCCCGCGCCGAGCCAGCGCGCCGCCTCCTCCTCCAGCGACACCCGCGGGCGGCGCGCCGCCTCGTCCGCGGTCCACCAGCGCCCGCGCGTGACCGCGTTGGCCGGCGGGCGCTCCGCCGTCCACGTCAGCACGTACTCGCGCGTGAAGTACCAGACCTTGTCGGGCGCCTGTGCCCGCCGCAGCTCGATCAGCTCGCGCGTCACCGGCGCGCCGTCGATCGCCGAGAGCCGCGCGCGCACGACGGGCGTGAGCGCGGGCGGCGTCCCGCCCGCCGCGCCGGCCAGGAGCCGGGCGAGGGGCTCGCGCTGGTCGGCCTGGACGTCCACGAAGAAGAACGATGGCGCCTGCGCCTTCTGCTCGAGCGCGAGCTGGCGCCCGAGGCTTCCCTCGAGCAGCGCGACGGCGACGAGCAGCATGACCCCGAGGCCGAGCGCCGTGACGACGCGCGCGGTGTGGCCGCCCGGCCGGTGGAGGCCGGCGAGCCCGTGGCGCCACGCGAGCCCGCGCCGGCGCGGCAGGGCGCGGGCCAGCCGCGCGAGGCCCCGGGCCAGCAGGGCGAGCAGCGCGAGCGCGGCGGCGCCGGCGCCCACGAAGATGGCGCCGAGCGTCCACGACCCGGCCTGCCAGAGCGCGAGCGCGGCGAGGCCGGCGGCGATCGGGCGGTCTCGACGTCACGCCGCAAGATCAGCGACGGCGGCACGGCGCGCACCTCCAGCAGCGGCCAGAGGGCGCACAGCAGGGCCGTCAACGACCCGAGCGCGACGCCGCGGACGAGAGTCCACGGATCCAGCTCGACCGCGAGGGGCACCGGCGCGATGGGCGCGAGCGCGTGGATGAGGAGCGGCTGGATCAGGACGCCCGCGGCGGCGCCGGCGAGACTCGCCAGGACGCCGAGCGCCTGCATCTGGAGCGCGTAGGCGGCGACGAGCGTGCGGGGGCCGGCGCCGAGGCACTTCAGCACGGCGATCGTCGGGAGCTGGCGGCGCACGAACGTCGTCACCGACGCGGCCACGCCGATCCCGCCCACCAGCAGGCTCGCGAGCCCGACGAGGCCGAGGTAGCTGGCGAGCTGGGTGAAGAAGCGGCGCAGCCCCGGCTGGGCCTCGTCGAACGCCGTGACGCGGACCCCGGGATCGAGCGCGGCGCGCGCGAGCGCCTCCTCGGCCGTTCGGGCCGGCACGTCGGGCGGCATCCGCACCAGCGTCCGGTAGCGCACGCGGCTGCCGACCTGGACGAGCCCCGTCCGCTCGAGCGCGGCGTCGGCGATCAGCACCCGCGGCCCGAGCGTGACGACGCTCCCGGCGCGGTCGGGCTCGCGCTCGAGCACGCCCGTGATCACGAGCCGCGCGGCGCCGACCTCGAAGGCGTCGCCGACGGCGAGGCCGAGGCGCTCGAGCAGCCCCGGCGCGACGACCGCGCCGGCCGTCGCGCCGCGGTCCGCGAGCAGCGCGGCGAGCGCCGCGCCGGGCCGGGTCTCCACCCGGCCGTAGAGCGGGTACGCCGGCGCGACCGCCTTCAGCTCCACCAGGAGCGTGGCGCCGCGCCCGGGGTGGCGCGCCATGCCGACCAGCTCGCGTACGGCCGTCGTCGTGGCGCCGTCCGCCCGGAGGCGCCCGAGCGCGGCGAGCGCCTCGGGAGCGAGCGGCAGCGCCGAGCGCAGCTCGAGGTCGCCGCCCATGAGGGTCTTCGCCTCGCGCCGGATCGTCCGGTCGAGGTTGACGGCGAGCGTGCCGACGGCGACCAGCGAGGCCACGCCGAGCGCCACGCAGGCGAAGAAGACGGTGAAGTGCCGCCAGGCGCCGCGCGTCTCGCGCCAGGCCAGCCGCAGCGGGAATCCGCTAGGCATGCGCGCCGTTCAGGACGCGGCCGTCGCGCAGGCGGACGACGCGGCCGGCCGTGCCGGCGAGCGCCTCGTCGTGGGTCACCAGCAGGAGCGTGGCGCCGTGCTCGCGGTGGAGCGCCAGCAGCAGCGCGATGATCTGCGCGCCCGTCGCCGAGTCGAGGTTGCCCGTCGGCTCGTCGGCCAGGAGCAGCGGCGGCCGGAGTGCGACCGCCCGGGCGATCGCCACGCGCTGCTGCTCGCCGCCCGAGAGCTGCACCGGATAGTGGTGCGCGCGGTCGGCGAGCCCGACCGTCGCCAGAAGATCGCGCGCGCGGGCGAGGGCGTGGGGCGCGCCGGCCAGCTCGAGGGGCACCGCGACGTTCTCGGCCGCCGTGAGCGTCGGGATCAGGTGGTAGGACTGGAACACGAAGCCGAGCGTGTCGCGCCGGAAGCGCGCCAGCGCGTCCTCACCGAGCCCGGTGATCTCGACGCCGGCGACCTCGATCGAGCCCGCCGTCGGCCGGTCGAGCCCGGCGATGAGGCCGAGCAGCGTGGACTTGCCGCTGCCCGACGGGCCCGTGATCGCACAGACCTCGCCGGCCGCGACCTCGAGCGTGACGCCGTCGAGCACGGTGAGCGGCCGCCCGCCGCTCGCCAGCCGCATCACGACGTCGCGCGCGCGAATCATCATGGAACCCATACTACACTGGCCTCGTGAGCCCGCTGCCCGCGCGCACCGCCGTGCTGCTCGTCCTGGCGCTCGTCGCGCCGGTCGCCGGCGCGCGGCCGGCGCCGGCGCGCGCCGAGCCCGTGGTCGCGGCGCTCGGCGACAGCCTCACCGCGGGCTTCGGTGTGGCCGCCGACGAGGCGTGGCCGGCGCGCGTGGAGGCGCGCCTGCGCGCCGAGGGCTTCGCCTACCGCGTCGTGAACGCCGGCGTGAGCGGCGACACGTCGGCCGGCGGGCTCCGGCGCCTTCCGTGGGTGCTGCGCGCGGCGCCCGAGGTCGTGATCGTCGCGCTCGGCGCCAACGACGGCCTGCGCGGCCAGGATCCGAAGGCGCTGCGCGAGAACCTCGACCTCATCGTCATTCGCCTGCGCCGGGCCGGGGTGCGCGTGCTCCTCGCCGGCATGCGCGTGCCCCCGAACTACGGCGCGGCGTACGCGCGCGAGTTCGCCGCGGTGTTTCCGGACGTCGCGCGGCGCCACGGCGCGGCGCTCATGCCGTTCCTGCTCGACGGCGTGGCGGCCGACCCACGGCTCAACCAGCCCGACGGCCTCCATCCGACCGCGGCCGGCCACCAGGCCATCGCCGACCGCCTCTGGCCCCACCTGCGCCCCCTGCTCCGCCGGGCGTCTGAATAGGGGGACAGCGCCGGCCGTCTCTCAGGGCGAAAGGAGGCCGCACATGCGACGCATCATGGCCGTGATCGTGCTCGCCGCAGTCCTGCTCGGCGTGTCGGCCCCCGCGGCCCACGCCGGCAAGTCCACCGACATCGCGCTCGGTCTCGCCTCGTTCGCGGTGTTCAACCAGATCGTCGGGGCGATCGCCCGGCCCCATCGTGCCGAGGCCGCCTACCACCATCGTCCGTATCGCGAGGTCGTCTACCAGACCGTGGTGACGCAGCCGGCCGTGGTCTACGCGCCGGCGCCCGCGGTGTATGCCGCCCCGGCGCCGCCGCCTGTGCAGCCCACGGTGGTGCAGTACCCGCACGGCCGGTACGAGCTCCGCGTGAACCAGTACCAGCAGTACGTCTGGGTCTGGATCCCGGCAGTGCCGGCGCCACCTCCGCCGCCGCCCGCGGGCATCCCGCCCGTGCCGCCGCCGCCCGCGCCGTAACGGGGCCGGCGTCAGCGAACGACGGGGCGCGTCCACGCGTGGGGCCCGACGCGTGGACGCGCCCCAAGATGTAGACGCGGCACCCGCCGCGTCATTTTTTTGACCGGTTCCGCGCGCGCCCCTCCCTACGATGGCCACTATGCGTCGTGGCCTCGCCGTCCTCGTCCTCGTCGCGCTGCTCGGCGGCTGCGCGTGGCTGCCCTCGCATCCGCGCGGCGCCTACTACCCGCTGCCCGGCGAGCCCGACACCGTCGCGCTCTCGACCACGCTCTACCGCGCCGCGCAGGCGGCGGGCGACGACCCCGCGCGTTACTCGTTCGCGCTCGTCAAGACGAGCCAGGTCGCCGCCTACGCCGCCGACGAGGCCGTGTTCTACTTCTCCGAGCCGCTGGCGAAGCTCCCGCGGCGCCACGTGGACGCGCTGGTCGCCCAGAAGGTGGCGCACGAAGTCCTCGGGCACGCGGGCCAGCGGCGCAATCTCTCGATCTCGATCTCGGCCGGCTTCGCGGTGCTCGGCTTCGTCGTGCCGGGCCTCGGCCTCGTGGACCTCGTCGCCAACCCGCTGATCGTCCGCGCCTTCACGCGCGACCAGGAGACGGCCGCCGACCTCAAGGCCGTCGAGATCCTGCGCGCGATGGGCTACGAGGCGCCCAAGCGCACGCTCGCCAACGCGCTCCACGCCGTGGCGGCGGCGAACCGGCCGAAGGACGACGGGCTCCTCGCGACCGAGCCCGCCCTCGCCGACCGGCTGGCCGCGCTCGAGCCGCTCGAGCCCCTGACCAGTCTCGCGCTGCGCGCCCCCACGCCCGACTCCCGCTGATCGCCGCCGCGCGGCTCAGGCCGCGGCGAGGGCGGCGCGCATGCGGGTGAGCGCCTCGGTCAGGATCGCGCGCGGGCAGCCGAAGTTGAGCCGCACGAACCCCGCGCCGCCGGCGCCGAAGGTCTTGCCGTCGTTCAGGGCCACCCGGGCCTTCTCGAGGAAGAACGTGTAGGGATCGCCGGCCGCGGCCCCGGCCCCGCGGCAGTCGAGCCACGCGAGACACATCGCCTCCGGCGCGGCGAGCGTCACCCCTGGCAGCTCGCGGCGGACGAAGTCCACGAGGAAGTCGCGGTTGGCCTCCAGATAGCGCAGAACCTGATCGAGCCACTCCTGGCCCTCTTGATAGGCCACCATCGCCGCCGTGTAGCCGAGGACGTTCGCGGTCTGGACCATGTCAACGCGCGCGGCGGTGAAGCGCGCGCGCAGCGCCGCGTTCGGGATCACGCCGACCGCGCACTTGAGGCCGGCGAGGTTGTAGGTCTTGCTCGGCGCCAGGAGCGTGATCGTCCGGTCGGCGATCTCGGGATCGAGCGAGGCGATCGGCACGTGCCGGTGGCCCGCGTACACCAGATCGCCGTGGATCTCGTCGGCCACGATCGCGACGTCCCGCGCGAGACACGCCTTCGCCATCCGCGCCAGCTCGTCGCCCGTGAACACGCGGCCGGTCGGGTTGTGCGGGTTGCAGAGCAGGAACACGCGCGTCCGGTCGCCGATCGCCGCCTCGAACGCGTCGCCGTCCACCTCGTACCGGCCGCCGGTCCCGCGCGCCAGCGGCGCCGCGTTCAGCACGAGCCCGACGTTGCCGGGGACGCGCAGGATCGGCGGGTAGAGCGGGAGCTGGAGCAGGATCCCGTCGCCGGGCGCCGCGAGCGCGCGGCAGGCGACGTTGAAGCCCGGGATGACGCCGGGCAGCAGCACCACCGCCTCGGGCGCCACGCGCCAGCCGTGGAGCGCCTGGAGCCGCGCGGCCACGAGCTCGTGGAGCGGCGAGATCGCGTCGATGTTGTAGCCGTAGCCGAAGACGCCGTGGCCGACCCGCGCGATGAGCGCCCGCACGACCGGCTCGGGCGACGGGAAGTCCATGTCGGCGACCCAGAGCGGCAGCACGTCCGGGCCATACTTCCGCCACTTCGCGCTCTCGGTGCGCCGGCGGTCGATCACGCGGTCGAAGTCGTAGGTCACGGCGTCACACGATATCACGCGAGGGTGGTATCCTCTCGGGCCGGGAGGGATTCTTCATGCGAATCGGGATCATCGGCGCGGGCGCCATCGGCTCGGTCGTCGGCGGGCTGCTCACCAGGGCCGGGCGCGACGTGACGCTGATCGACCAGTGGCCGGAGCACGTCGAGGCCATGAAGAAGGACGGCCTCCGGCTCTCCGGGACGTGCGGCGAGCACCGGATCCCCGTCACGGCGCTCCACATCCACGAGCTGCAGCTCGTCGAGGAGCCCTTCGACGCCGTCTTCGTGGCGGTCAAGAGCTACGACACCGAGTGGGCGACGGCGCTCGGCTGCCGCTACCTGCGCCAGCCGCACGGCGTGGTGGTGGACTTCCAGAACGGGATCAACGACGAGCGGGTGGCGGCAGTGGCCGGGCGCGAGCGCACCCTCGGCTGCGTCATCACGATCGCCGCCGGGATGTACGAGCCCGGCCACGCCATGCGGACGGACTCGGGCACGCTCGGCTTCAAGATCGGCGAGCTGGACGGCACTGACACCCCGCGGGCCCGCGATCTGGTCGCGCTCATGAACGACGTCGCACTGACGAAGCTCACGCCGAACCTGTGGGGCGAGCGCTGGTCGAAGCTGACGCTCAACTGCATGCTGAACCCGCTCGCGGGGCTCTCCGGCCTCGGCACCGCCGAGTGCCGCACCGAGCCCGGGCCCCGGCGCCTGGCCGTGCACCTCGGCGCCGAGACCATCCAGGTCGGTCGCGCGCGTGGCCACGAGGTCGAGCCCATCTTCCACATCACGGCCCAGCGCCTCGTGGACGCGGCCGCGGGCCGGGGGCTCGCCGAGGTCGAGGCCGACATCAGCAAGGATGCGCTGAGCCGCGCCGGCGGCCGCCCGTCGCTCCTCCAGGACGTCATGCGCCGCCGGCGCACCGAGATCGATTACCTGAACGGCTACGTGGTGGACGAGGGCCGGAAGCTCGGCGTCCCCACGCCCTTCAACGAGGCGATCGTCGCCGCCTACCGCCGTCACGCCGTGGGCGCGCTGACGCCAGACCCGAAGCACCTCGAGCCGCTCCTGAAGCTGCTCACCCGCTAGGCAGGCCGGCGGCGAAGCCCCTTGACGGGCGGGCGGACGAGCGACGACCGCTTTCTCACGGTCGTCTTCACGGTTCGCGGCGCGCTGGTCCGGGTCATCTCAGCGCGGGACATGAGTCGAAGGGAGCGGAGGGTGTATGAGCAAGGCTAAGAAGGCGGCGCCGAAGCCGATCCCGCGCTTTCGCTCGGAGGACGCGGAGCGGCGCTTCTGGTTTCCCTGCGGCTCCCGCTGACGATGCTCGAGGAGCTCAAGGCGCTCGCCAACGCCAAAGACGTGCCCTACCAGTCGCTCTTGAAGGTCTTCCTGGCGGGCGCGACCTCGACGCGCGCGTCGAAGGCTGCCTGGCCCGCCGAGAAGCCGAAGACGTCGACCGCCGCGTCCGGCAGCACGGCGCGCCCGTCGGTCAGCCGGTTCAGCCCCTCCCAGCCGTCGCGCATCCACACGGCGCCCGCCGGGATGCGCGGCGTCACGTGGGCGCGCGCCTCGAATTCTCCGCGCGCGTTGTAGATCCGGATCGCCGCGCCGTCGACGATCCCCCGCGCCGCCGCGTCCGCCGGCGCCAGCCAGAGGCGCGGCTCGGGATCGGCCGCGGCCAGCGTGGGCAGCGCGCGGCCGTGGTCGTAGAAGGCGTGGAACTGCGTGAGCGTCCGGCCCTGGCGGAAGACGAGCGGGTAGGGCGAGACCGGCAGGTCCTCGTGCACCGGGAGCGGCGGTAGCCCGAGCGCCCGCGCCCGCTCCGAGTAAAATTCGATCTTCCCCGACGGCGTCGAAAACGTCTGGTCCGGGTGCGCGACGTGGGAGACGTTCAGCGCGCGCATCCCGCCCTCGGCGGCGAGCGCCGCGACGGTCGCGTGGCCCGTGGTCGGATGGTCGAGGATCGCATCGATCGGCCCCGCGTCGTCCGCCCACGGGAAGAAGTCGGCGACGTCCAGGCGCCGCGCCAGCTCGCGCAGCAGCCACATGGGTGAGCGCGCCTCGCCCGCCGGTTCCAGCACCTTCGGCATCAGGTAGAGGTGGGTGTTCGTGCTCTTGCCGCCCAGCTCCTCGAGCCAGGCCGTCGCCGGCAGGACGACATCAGCGAAGCGCCGCGCGGTGTCGTTCAGGAAGAGGTCGTAGCTCGCGACGAAGTCCAGGCGCCCGAGGCCCTCGGCCACGCGACCCGCGTCGGCGTACGACGAGAGCATGTCGGTGCCGAGCAGCAGGAGCACCCGCACGCGCCCGTCGCCGAGCGCCTCGGTGATGCGCGGCATCTGGTTCGGGACGTCGGCACCCGGCGGGCGCCGCTCCTGGGCGACGATGGTCGCCAGGCCCTGGCCGTGGGAGGCGCCGCCGTGGCGCGGGCCGAAGCCGCCGCCCGCCACGCCGAGGTTGCCGGTGAGCGCCGGGAGACACCCGACGGCGCGCGCGCCGTGCCAGCCGTTCGACCCCTTGTGCATGGAGCTGCCGCCGAGCAGGATCATCGCCGGCTTCGCAATCGCGTAGCGGCGGGCGAGCGCGGCGATGTGCCCGGCGGCCACGCCGGTCACCGCCGCCGCCCACTCCGGCGGGTGCTTCTCCAGATGCGCGGCGAGGGCGTCGAAGCCCACCGTGTGGCGCGCGACGAACTCGCGGTCGTGGAGGCTCTCGCGGACGATCACGTGCATCATCCCGAGGGCGAGCGCCGCGTCGGTGCCGGGGCGCAGCAGGACGACCTCGTCCGCCTGGGCGGCCGCCTCGGTCTCGCGCACGTCGATGACGATCACGCCGGCACCACGGCGGCGCGCCGCCGTGATGTGTCGCGCTGTGTTCGGCTGGCTGGCGAGGTTGGCGCCCCACAGGACGATGAGCGCCGCGTGAGCGCCCATGTCCTCCTTCGTGTTGACCTCGAGCGCGCCGGTGAGCCCGAGGCCGAAGCCGCCGAGACCCCAGCAGACCATCGTCGGGTTCCACCACTGGCAGCCGTAGAGGTTGGCGAAGCGGCGGAGCAGGTGCGAGTGGATCCGCGTGCCGTAGTTGTTGGCGAAGAGCCCGTGCCCGGACCACGCGCCGACCGCCTCGCGCCCGGCGGCGCGCATGCGCGCCGCGATCAGATCGAGCGCCTCGTCCCAGCTCGCCCGCCGCCAGGCGTCCTCGCCACGCCGCGCGCGGACCATCGGATGGAGCAGGCGCCGCGGGTTGTCGAGGATCTCGCGGGAGGCCTGGCCGCGGATGCAGAGGAAGCCCTGGCTGTCGGGATTGTCGGGGTCGCCGCTCACCTTCACCAGGCGCCCGTCCTCGATCTCGACCAGCATCCCGCACAGGGTCGGGTGGCAGTTCATCGGGCACATCGTCCGGACGACCTGGCGCATCTCCGCCGAGGATAGCTGTGCTATCTTCTCCGCGCAATGACGACCGGCATCGTCGCCTACGGCGCGTATCTGCCCTACGGGCGGCTCGACCGCAAGGCGATCGGCGAGGCTCTCGGCGCCCCCGCCGGCGCAGGGACGCGTACCGTCGCCTCCTACGACGAGGACACGACGTCCATGGGCGTCGAGGCCGCGCGCCTCGCGCTCCGCGCGACGCTGCTCCGGCCCGAGGCGCTCTACTTCGCGACGGCCGCGCCCGCCTATCTCGACAAGACCAACGCCACGGCGATCCACGCCGCGCTCGACCTCGACGCGGGCGCGCCGGCCTTCGACATGCTCGGCAGCGTGCGCTCGGGCGCCGGCGCGCTGCGCGCGGCTCTCGATGCGGCTCACCCGACGCTCGCCGTGCTCTCCGACGTCCGCACGGGCCTGCCCGGCGGCGGCGACGAGCGCGAGGGCGGCGACGCCGCCGTCGCGTTCCTCACGGCGCGCGACTCCCGTGAAGCGCCGGTGCTCGCCGAGCCGATCGCCCACGCCTCGGCCACCGCCGAGTTCCTCGAGCGCTGGCGCCTGCCGGGCGAGGCGGCCTCGCGCCAGTGGGAGGAGCGCTTCGGCGAGCACGCCTACGTGCCGCTCGGCGAGGCCGCGGTGCGGGAGGCGCTGAAGCGCGCGGGCAGCGGCGCCGACACCGTCGCCCACTGGGTCGTCGCCGGCCCCCACGCCCGCGCGTGCAGGCGCGTCGCTGGCGCCGTCGGCGCCAGGAAGGGCACCGTCGCCGACGACCTCGCCGCGAGCGCCGG